>NZ_BCUU01000156.1 GCF_001591385.1 Variovorax soli NBRC 106424 | reverse complement strand
TGCGGCCGGCCGCGCCGCCAGCGCGCAGCCCAGGCCGCTGCGCGATCCCGAGCCCATCCTCGACGCCGCGAACGAGGAAGAGCTGCTGCCGCTGAACGTGGCGGGCGACGACCGCGACAGCGTGCTGGCCGGCGACACGGTGCTGCTCATCGTCGAGAACGACCTGGCCTTTGCCAAGCTGCTGCTGCAGGCGGCGCGCCAGTGCGGCTTCAAGGCGCTGGTCAGCCCCAGCGGCGCCGATGCGCTCACGCTGGTGCACGACTACCGGCCCGCCGCCCTGACGCTGGACATCCACCTGCCCGACATGCAGGGCTTCCGCATCCTGGACCGCCTCAAGGCCGACCTCACCACGCGCCACATTCCGGTGTGCGTGGTGTCCACCGACGATTCGCGCGAGCGCGCGCTGCGCGCCGGCGCCATCGGCTTCCTGGCCAAGCCGCTGCAGTCGCTGGACGATGCGAGCCAGGCGCTGCGCGAGCTGCACCGCTTCGTCCAGCCCGGCGCGCGCAAGCTGGTGGTGGCGCTGGACGCCTCGCCGGTGCGCGAGGCCTACCTGGAGGCGCTGCGCGGCAGCGATCTGCGGGTGGTGCAGGCCGGCTCGCCGCAGGTGCTGCGCGAGGAATTGGCCAAAGGCGATGTGGACCTGCTCGTCACCGAGGAGCAATGGCAGGGCCTGGCGCCGGCTGACCTGTGCGTGCAGGACCCCGCTGAACGCAGTCTGTGCCGGCCGCTGCCGGTGCTGCTGTTCCGGCCGGCCGGCCGCAGCCCCGACCCGCAGTGGGCGCTGGCCGAAGGCGGCGTGGTGCTGCGCCCGGTCGATTCGGCCAAGCGGCTGGTCGATGCCAGTGCGTTCATGCTGCACCGCCGCCTGGCCTCCATGACGCAGGCCGAGCGCGACGCGGTGGAATCGATCAACGCGGCGGCCGGCCAGCTGGCCGGCAAGAAGGTGCTGATCGTCGACGACGACGTGCGCAACATCTTCGCGCTGGCCACCGTGCTGGAGTCGCAGGGCATGCGCGTGGTGTCGGCGGAGAACGGCCGGGATGCGATCCGGCTGGTGGAAGGCGAGCCCGGCATCGACGCCGTGCTGATGGACATCATGATGCCGGAGATGGACGGCATGCAGACCATGCGCGAGCTGCGCAAGCTCCCCGCGGGCAAGCGCCTGCCGCTGATCGCGGTCACTGCGAAGGCCATGAAGGGCGACCGGGAGAAATGCATCGATGCCGGTGCGTGGGACTACCTCTCCAAGCCCGTCGAGACGGCGCAGCTGCTCGCCGTGCTGCGAGGCTGGCTATGCAGATAGCGTCCTGGACCCCACCGCCTGACGAGATTCCCGACGGCCCACCCGCCGAGGAAGAGGACAGGGCCAACATCCTCATCGTCGACGACCTGCCGGAAAAGCTGCTCGTCTTCCAGACCGTGCTGGAGGAGCTGGGCCAGAACCTGGTGAAGGTCAGCTCGGGCGCCGCCGCGCTGCGCGAGATCCTCCAGCGCGAGTTCGCCGTGATCCTGCTCGATGTGAACATGCCGGACATCGACGGCTTCGAGACGGCTGCGCTCATCCGCAAGCACCCCCGCTCGATGCTCACGCCCATCATCTTCATCACGGCCTACGCCGACGAGGTGCAGGCCGCCAAGGGCTATTCATTGGGCGCGGTGGACTACATCCTCTCGCCGGTCAACCCGGACATCCTGCGCAGCAAGGTGGGCGTGTTCGTCTCGCTCTACCTCATGAGCCGGCAGATCCGGCGCCAGGCGGACAGCCGGGCCGCGGTGCTGGCCGCCGAGAGCGCGCGCCGCGCGGCCGAGGAGAGCGACCGGCGATCGGCCTTCCTGGCCAGGGCCAGCCAGGCCATGAGCGGCTCGCTGGACGCCGAGGTGGCCATGCGGCAGTGCGCCGAGCTGCTCGTGCCGGAGATCGCGCCGCTGGCCGTGGTGTACCTGAGCGACCCCGATTTCGGTGTCGCGCAAACCTGCATGGCGCGGATGGACCCGGGCGACCCCCAGGCGAGCGCGTGCACGAGCTGGTGCGCGGTCGATGCGCTGCCGGCACCCCTGGGGCAGCTGCTGCAGCGTGCCACGCTGGCACGCCAGCGGGTCATCGGCGGCGACCCGCAGCAGGCGCTGCCGGATGTCGGCGGGCCGGCACTCAGCTCCGTGATGGCCATTCCGCTCGTCGTCGGGGAACGCCTGCTGGGCGCCATCGTGGTGACGGCCACGAGTGCGGAGCACTGGCGCGCGCCGGGGACCCGCCTGCTGGATGACGTGGCCGCGCGGGCTGCCACCGCCTTCGAGAACGTGCGCCTGTATCGCGTGCTGCAGCGCGAGATGCGCGAGCGCATGGCCGCGCAGGATGAACTCCAGGCGGCCGACCGGCGCAAGGACGAATTCCTGGCCATGATGTCGCACGAGCTGCGCAACCCCTTGTCGGCGATCAAGCTGGCGGTCGAGGTGGTGCGGCGCTATGCCACCCCGCACGACAAGGTGGACTGGGGCCTGGGCGTGGCCGATCGGCAACTGCAGCACCTGGTGCGCCTGATCGAGGAGCTGATGGACGTGACGCGCATCAGCCGCGGAAAGATCGAGCTGCATCGCGAGCGCGTGGACCTCAATGCGGTGCTGCTGCAAAGTGCAGAAACTGTCCGCGGCCCCATGGATGCGCGGGGCCAGGCCCTGGAGGCGCAGCTCTTCGGCGAGCCGGCCTGGCTGGATGGCGATGCGACGCGATTGACCCAGGTGTTTTCCAACCTGCTGCACAACGCCTCCAAGTACAGCCCGGCGTCTTCCGCCATCCGGCTCGAGGCCATGGTCGACGCGGGCGAAGCCGTCGTTGCGGTGACCGACCGCGGCATCGGGATCGACGAGGAACTCCTGCCCCGCGTTTTCGACATGTTCGTGCAGGGCGAGCGCGGGCTCGACCGTGCACTGGGCGGGCTGGGCGTGGGCCTGACGCTGGCGCGGCAGCTGACCGAACTGCATGGTGGCCGCATCGAAGCGGCCAGCGCGGGCCGCGGCCAGGGGGCGCGCTTCGTCGTGCGGCTGCCGCTGCTGGCCGGTGCCGCGGTGGACGAGGTCGCATCGGCCGCGGCGACGGTGACCGGCGCCGGCAAGCCGAGCTGCTCGATCTTGATCGTGGACGACAACATCGACGCGGCCGATTCGGTGGCCGCCTTGCTGGCCAGCGGAGGCTACGAGACCCACGTCGCCTATGACGGGGCGCAGGCGTTGGAGGACCTGGTGCGCCTTCGGCCGCAGGTCGTGATCCTCGACATCGGCCTGCCAGGCATGGATGGCTACGAAGTGGCCCGGCGCATGCGGCAGATGCCGCAGGGCGAGTCGGTCCTGCTGATGGCGCTGACCGGCTATGGCCAGCAGGCGGACCGCCAACGGGCCGAGCAGGCGGGCTTCGACCTCTACTTCGTCAAGCCCGCCGAGCCCGGGCTGCTGTTCGACGCCATTGCGCAGTGGGCTGGACGGCGCCTGGCGGGCTGAGCCTCAGCTGCCTTCCTTGGCCACCGGATGGTTGGCCATGATCTCCAGCGCGCGCACCAGCGCCGAGTGGTCCAGCTCGCCCATGCCGTTGGCGGCGCAGGCATTCATCAGCTGCGCGGCATTGGCCGTCTGCGGCAGCGACACGCCCAGCTCCCGGGCGCCCTGCAGCGCCAGGTTCAGGTCCTTCTGGTGCAGCTGGATGCGAAAGCCCGGGGCGAAGGTGCGCTTGATCATGCGCTCGCCGTGCACTTCCAGAATGCGGCTGGAGGCAAAGCCGCCCATCAGCGCCTGGCGCACCTTGGCAGGGTCGGCGCCGGCCTTGCTGGCGAACACCAGCGCTTCGCCCACCGCGGCGATGTTCAGCGCCACGATGATCTGGTTGGCCACCTTGGTGGTCTGGCCGTCGCCCACGCCGCCCACCAGGGTGATGTTCTTGCCCATCTGCTCGAGCAGCGGCCGCACCTTCTCGAACACCGCCGGCTCCGCGCCGCACATGATGGTGAGGCTGGCCGCCTTGGCGCCCACTTCGCCGCCGGAGACGGGCGCGTCCATGTAGTCGGCGCCGGTCTCGTTGACGCGTTTGGCGAAGCCCTTGGTCGCCATGGGCGAGATGGAGCTCATGTCCACCACGATCTTGCCCTTGGACAGGCCCGTGGCCACGCCGCCTTCGCCGAACAGCACCTCTTCCACGTCGGGCGTGTCGGGCACCATGAGGAAGACGATGTCCGTGCTGCGCGCCACTTCCTCGCCGGTGGCGCAGACCTTGGCGCCGGCCGCGGAAATGTCCGCCGGTACCTTGCTGCGCACCTTCACGAAGAGCTGGTGGCCGGCGGCCGCCAGGTGCAGGGCCATGGGCGTGCCCATGATGCCCAGGCCGATGAAGCCGATGTTCATTGCTTTCTCCTTTTTTTCAGCAGAGTTGTTCGATCAGTAGCTGGCGCTGCTGTTGGATGCAGGCGCCGCCGTGGCGCCGCTGCGCATGCGGGCCAGGGCCGCCTGCGCGCCGGCCGCCATCAGCCGGGCATCCGACCCGACGGTGACGAACTGGAAGCCCTTGGCGATGCGCGACAAGGCCACGGCCGGGTCGCCGTTGTGCACGCCGGCCACCAGGCCGTGCGCCTTGGCGCGCTCGAGGATGTGGTCCATGGCCTGCTGCACCGGCGGGTCCACGTCGTCGAACACCGGGCGGCAGCCCAGCGCCAGCGACAGGTCGGACGGGCCGATGTAGACCGCGTCCAGTCCTTCCACTGACAGGATCGCGTCCAGGTTGTCCAGCGCCTTGGCCGTCTCGATCATCGCGAAGGTCACGACGGTGTCGTTGGCATGCTGGGGATAGTCGGCGCCGCCGTAGAGCAGGGCGCGGATGGGGCCGAAGCTGCGCGAGCCCCGCGGCGCGTAGTGGGTCCACTCCACCAGCTTCTGCGCGTCTTCGCGCGTGTTGACCATGGGGCAGATCACGCCGTAGGCGCCGGCGTCCAGGGCCTTCATGAGCGCATCGGGCGCGAGCCACGGCACGCGCACGATCGGCACCGTGGGCGTGGTGGAGACGGCCTGCAGCATGCCCACCATGGCCTGGTAGTCGATCACGCCGTGCTGCATGTCGATGGTCAGCGTGTCCCAGCCCTGGTGGGCCATGGTCTCGGCGGAAAAGCCGTTGGGAATGGCCAGCCAGCCGTTGACGGCGGCGCCCCCGGCGGACCAGATCTCGCGCAGGCGGTTGGGTCTCATGGCTTGTCTCCTTGTTGTTGGTTGGACAGCTTATCGGACGAAGGCCGGCCGCTTGGGGTCGAATTTCCAGCCCGGCAGCAGGGCCTGCATGGCCACCGCGTCGTCGCGCGACCCCAGGCCGTGCTGCTTGTAGAGCTGGTGCGCCTTCTCGACCTCGGCCATATCCAGTTCGATGCCCAGGCCGGGCTTCTTGGGCACCTGCACGTGGCCGCCCACGATCTGCAGCGGCTCCTTCGTCAGGCGCTGGCCGTCCTGCCAGATCCAGTGGGTGTCGATGGCCGTCACCTTGCCCGGCGCGGCGGCGCCCACGTGCGTGAACATGGCCAGCGACACGTCGAAGTGGTTGTTGGAATGCGAGCCCCAGGTCAGGCCCCAGTCGCGGCAGGTCTGCGCCACGCGCACCGAGCCGGCCATGGTCCAGAAATGCGGATCGGCCAGCGGGATGTCCACCGACTGCAGCGACAGCGCATGCGCCATCTGGCGCCAGTCCGTGGCGATCATGTTGGTGGCGGTGGGCAGGCCGGTGGCCCGGCGGAACTCCGCCATCACCTCGCGGCCCGAGAAGCCGTCTTCGGCGCCGCACGGGTCTTCGGCATACGCCACCACGCCGCGCATGCGCTGGCCCAGGCGGATGGCGTCCTTGAGCAGCCAGCCGCCGTTGGGATCGAGCGTGACGCGGGCTTGCGGAAAACGCTCGTGCAGGGCAATGACGGCATCGACCTCCTCGTCGCCGCGCAGCACGCCGCCCTTGAGCTTGAAATCGTTGAAGCCGTACTTCTCGCGCGCGGCCTCGGCCAGGCGGACGATGGCCTGCGGCGTCATGGCCTCTTTGTGGCGCAGGCGGAACCAGTCGTTGTCCGCATCGGGCTCGCTCGCATAGGGCAGGTCGCTCTTGCGGCGGTCGCCCACGTAGAACAGGTAGCCCAGCATCTCCACCGACTCGCGCTGCTGGCCTTCGCCGAGCAGGGCGGCCACGGGGACTTGGAGGTGCTGGCCGAGCAGGTCGAGCAGGGCCGATTCGATGGCGGTCACCGCATGGATGGTGGTGCGCAAGTCGAAGGTCTGCAAGCCGCGCCCGCCGCTGTCGCGGTCGGCAAAGGCCTGGTGCACCTGCTGCAGCACGCGCTGGTGCGCGCCGATGGGCTGGCCGACCACCAGCGGGGCGGCGTCTTCCAGCGTCTGGCGGATCTTCTCGCCGCCGGGCACTTCGCCCACGCCGGTGCGGCCGGCCGAATCGGTGAGCACCAGCAGGTTGCGGGTGAAGAAGGGGCCGTGCGCGCCGCTCAGGTTGAGCAGCATGCTGTCGCGGCCGGCCACCGGAATGGCGCGCAGGGAGGTGATGGTGGGGGTGGAACTCATGTCGCTTCTTTCTCTGGCTCTCGATGCGTGACAGCGTGGCCCGGGCTCAGTCTGCGGTGATCTTGCCGGTCTCGATCACTTTCTTCCAGCGCGCGTATTCCTGCTGCTGGAAGGCGGCGAACTGCTCGGGCGTGTTGGCCACGACCTCCAGGCCGATGGACGTGAACTGCTGCTTCACGGCCGGGTCGTTCAGCGCGGCCACCATGCTGTCGTGCGCCTTGGCGCGCACGTCGGCGGGCAGCCCCTTGGGCGCCACCACGGCCTGCCAGGAATACACGTCCACGCCCTTCACGCCGGCCTCGGCCATGGTGGGCACCTCGGGCAGCACGGCCGAGCGCTTGTCGCCGGTCACGGCCAGGGCCTTGAGCTTGCCGGCCTTGATGTGCGGGAACACGGCGTTCACGTTCTGGAAGGAGGCATCCACCTGCGCGCCCAGCAGGTCGGAGATGGCGGGCGCGCCGCCCTTGTAGGGCACGTGCAGGCCGGTGGTGCCGCTCTGCTGCCAGAACAGCTCGGCCGTGAGGTGGTCGCTGGAGCCGTTGCCGGACGAGGCGAAGGTCATCTTGCCGGGGTTCTTCTTCTCGGCCGCGATCACGTCGGCCAGGCTGTTGTAGGGCGAGGCGGCCGGCACCACCAGCACATTGGGCGCCTGCACCGCCACGGTGATGGTGTCGAAGTCCTTCAGCGCGTCGTACTGGATGCCCTTGATGAGGTGCGGCGCAATGACCAGCGGCCCGAGCGAGGTGACGAGGAACATGCTGCCGTCGGCCGGCGAGCGCTTGACCAGCGTGGCGCCGATGGTGCCGGTGGCACCGGCCTTGTTGTCCACCACGAAGGTCTGGCCCAGCGTGGTGCCGAGCTTGGTGCTCAGCGCGCGGGCCACCATGTCGGTGGAGCCGCCGGCCGGGAAGGGCACGAGCAGGGTCACGGGCTTGGCGGGCCAGGTCTGGGCGTGGCCGGCCATGGCGGCCAGGCCGAGCGCCAGGGTGCAGATGAGCTTCTTCGTCAGCATGGGAATGTCTCCGGGATGGATGGAAATCTGAACAGGCGGCGGGTGCGTCGAGGCGGGATCTGGTGTTGTGCGGTAGCGCTACCATCGACAGGAGTGAATGGTAGCGCTACCGTTTTGCGCGTCAAGCGCTGGCGCTAGGTGCAAACCCTGTTCGATTTGGAAGGAAGAGGTTCAGGCGCTGGCGCGCTCGATGATGCGAAAGCCGACGTCGACCACCGCCGCCTCGGGCACGCGGCCTTCGGCGCGGTCGATGATGAAGCGCGCAGCCTGCCGCCCGATGGCCTCGCCGTCGATGCGAACGGTGGTGAGCGAGGGTTCGAGGTCGGCTGCGAATTCGAGGTCGCCGAAGCCGATCACGGCCAGCTGGCCGGGCACGTCGATGCCGCGCGCGCGGGCTTCGGTGAGCACGCCCAGGGCGAGCAGGTCGGAACTGCAGAACACCGCGTCCAGCGGCTTGCCCTCATCCAGCAATTGGCCCAGCGCCTCGCGGCCGCTCTTGAGCGTGGTGGGCGCCGGCACCCGGCGCGAGCGCACCGCGGGCAGCTTCGCGGCGCGCGCG
>NZ_BCUU01000155.1 GCF_001591385.1 Variovorax soli NBRC 106424 | reverse complement strand
GGCGCGGGCTGGTGGGGCCTGCGCGAAGTGCTGCGCCGCCCGGTGGTGGACACGCTGCGGCGCGCGGCCGAGTAGGGAACGAACAGCGCGCGGCCGCGAGCCGCGGTTGCGCATCTCGCCGGTCAGCGCGCCCCTTTGATCGGCGTATTGGCGTGCGCCTTGCGCTGGGCGCCGAGTCTGTCGTTGTCCAGGTACTGGGCGAGGACCGCCAGGTCCGCATCGCTCACACAGCATGCCTGGAAGTGTTCCTTCCACCCATCGACGGTCTGCGCCACTTCCCGGACGATGGCCCTCGCCGCCGGGAGCTTGAGCCCGAAGGCTGCGGTTTCGGAGAGCGCATTGTCCAGCGTTGAATCAGCACCCTCGCGGCCCACGAGCAGCGCCTGATAGCCGAGGAGTTGGTCCTTCGGTTCGTACGGGCTGCTGTCAGGCATGGGCCTTCGCTCCGCGGCGCGTTGCCGTCTTGACCTCGCCTTCCAGTGCCACCAGGTCGTGTTGCGGGTCCGCCAGTACCGCCATGGCCTCGTGGCGCCTGATCAACCAGAGTGCGGTTGCATAGACGCCCGCCGAGACGGTCGGGTCGCCCTTTTCCATCTTGGCCAGGGTCGGCACCGAAACGTTCAGCCGGGTCGCCCAGTCCCGGAGCGATTGCTTCCTGCGCTTGCGCGCGACAGCCAGGTCGCTCCCCAGGCGGGCCAACGCAGCAGCCACCACCGGGGGCAGGCTCTCGACGGCATCCGATCTTCTTGGCATGAATCTATTCTTTCACAAAACTGGAAAAAATAGAAAGAATAGATTCAAATTAGTCGTAGCGGGACGACGCGAAGGCCGGTGGGAGCCTCAGCCCACTTCTGCGATCAGCTCGATTTCCACGATCACGCCGAAGGGCAGTTGCGCCACCCCGAAGGCGCTGCGCGCATGCGCGCCCTTGTCGCTGCCGAACACCTCGCCGATGAGGTTGCTGGCGCCGTTGGTCACCAGGTGGTGCTCGGTAAAGGTGGACGAGGAGTTCACCAGGCTCATGAGCTTGACGATGCGCGTGACCTTGTTCAGGTCGCCCACTGCGGCATGCAGCGTGCCCAGCAAATCGATGGCCACGGCGCGCGCGGCCTGCTGGCCTTCCTCGACCGACGTGCCGGCGCCCAGCTGTCCGACCCAGGGCTTGCCGTCCTTCTTGGCGATGTGGCCCGAGAGAAAGACCAGCGAGCCGGTGCGCACGAAGGGCACGTAGGCAGCGGCCGGCACGGACACGGGGGGCAGGGCGATGCCCATCTGGGAAAGCTTGTCGTAGACGCTCATGTGGTGACTCCTGGTTCTGCAATCAATCGGGGCATTCTCGCCCTGCTCAGGCAGCGGGCGCCTGCGCGTCGTCCTGCGCCTGCACGGGCAGCACGGTCACGCCCACCTTCAGCGTGTGGCGCGCGCCGCCGTGCAGCACGCCGCGCATGGGCGAGACGTCGGCAAAGTCGCGCCCCGTGGCCAGCGCCACGTAGTCTTCGCCGGGCTGGCGGCCGTTGGTCGGGTCGAAGTCGGTCCAGGCACCTGCGCCCTGCGCGCCGGGCAAGTAGACCGAGACCCAGGCATGCGACGCATCGGCGCCCACCAGCCGCTCCTGGCCCGGCGCGGGCTGGGTCAGCAGGTAGCCGCTCACGTAGCGCGCGGGCAGCCCCAGGGTGCGCAGGCTGCCGATCATGATGTGGGCGAAGTCCTGGCATACGCCGCGCCGCTGCGCCAGCGCCTGCACGGCGGGCGTGCTGATCTCGGTGCTGTCGCCGTCGTAGATGAAGTCGCTGAACATGCGCTGCATCAGTTCGTGCGCGGCGTCGAACAGCGGCCGGCCCGGTGTGAAGCTGGTGCGCGCGTAGGCAGCAAAGTCGTCGTGCCGCGGCACGTAGTGCGATGCGAAGACGAACTCGCCGGCCGCGTCGTATCCGGCGCCCTTGCGGTAGCGGAAGCGCTCGCGCACCTGCTCCCACGGCACGCTGCGCTCGGCCTCGCCGGGCAGCGCGGGGGTCGAGGTGCGCACCAGGCTGTGGGCGACCACGCTCAGCTCCTCGTGCGTGGATTCGAGCGCGAAGAAGGTGCGCGCGTTGCCGTAGGCATCGGCCGAGTCGCTGCGCTGCGCCGGCGGCGGCGTGATCTCGATGCGGTGCTCCAGCAGTTCCTGCGAGGCGGTCTGCAAAGGCTTCAGGTGCGCCAGGTGCTGCGCCGTTTCCACCGGTGGCGTGTAGGCGTAGTGCGTTTCATGGGTGATCTGCAGCAGCATGCCGGTGCTCCCGCCAGGTTCAAACGCCCACCGAGCGCAGAGACTCGGAAGTGAGCGTGAAGTAGCGCGTGCCGATGGCGTCCGACACGTGGTAGGCCGCGGTTTCGCAGTGCTCGAACAGTTCCATCAGCGCCGGATAGTGCACGCCTTCGCCCGGCGCGCACAGGTGCTCTAGCGTCCAGCCGGCGGGGTCGGGCAGTTCGTACGACAGGGCGGTGAGCTTGCCGGGCGCGCTGCCCGCCAGCCGCGCAATGCGCCCGCGCAGCGTCTGCGTGACCCAGGCGAGCGAACGCGGGTTGTCGCCGTCGAGCACGAGCAGGTCCACCAGCGTGGCCACGTCGCGGCGCTGCTGGTAGCGCGCATGGAAGGTGATGGTGCTGTCGAACAGCGCCACCATGGCCTCGAAGCCGGGCAGCTCGTGCACCGCGCCGTTGCCGAAGCCCGCGCCCAGCGCGTCGGACAGGAAGGCCAGGCGCTCGATGTGCCGGCCGATGGACAACAGCCGCCAGGCGTCGTCGCGCGTCATGCGGTCGGTCTGCGCGCCGGTGAGGGCGGCCAGGCCCTGGCTCGTGTCTTCGAGGATGCGCAGCACCGCGCTGGTGGCGTGGCTGCCGCCGGCCACTTCGCCTGCCTGCTCGGCGGCCTGGCGGGCAAACTCGGCTTCGCCGCGCACGATCTGGTTCCACACGTCCTGCGACAGGCGCTCGCGCACGGCGCCGGCCGCGTTGCGAATGCAGCGCAGCGCAAAGCCCACGCTGCCGCCGTCGGGGTTGCCCAGCTCGGCGATGAGCGAGCGCTCGAACACGCGGCGCGAACGCGGGGCGCCGGGCACGTCGGCCGGCACCAGCGCGTTGTGGCGCGCCAGCTGGTGCAGCCATTCGAGCAAGGCGGCCGACGACCGGTCTTCGCCGGCCAGCAGGCTCAGCGTGAGGCGCGACAGGCGTACCGCGTTCTCGGCCCGCTCGGTGTAGCGGCCCAGCCAGAACATGTTCTCGGCCGCGCGGCTGGTGACCGGCGCGCGGTGCCGCGCCATGGACGCGGGCGTGTTGTGGATGGGCAGCAGGCTGGTGCGGTCGATGGCCTCGCGCGTCTGCACCCAGGCGTCGGCACTGCTGCCGCCGCGCTGCATGGAGGCGATCTGCCCTTCCTGCCCCGCGAGCCGGGCGAGGCCCCCGGGCAGCACGCGCCAGCTTTGCGCGCCATTGCTCACCGCGAACACGCGCAGCAGCACGGCGCGCGGCGAGATCTGGCCCTCGCGCGACCAGGTGGGCATCTGCGACACGGGCATGTAGGCCTGCACCGTGTGGGCTTCGCCGTCGAGGGCGATGCGGCCCGCCCATTCGTCCAGCTCGCGCCGGCTCAGCCGGCTGCCCAGCACCGCCTCGAAGTTGCGCTGAGCGTCGGCATAAGTGGCCTTGATGGCGCAGGTGCCCAGTTGCGGCAGCGCGGCTTCCATGGCCGCGCGTTCGCCGCACCACCAGGTGGGCAGCGAAGGCAGTTCCAGCGGCTCACCGATCAGGCGGCGCGCCAGCGCCGGCAGGAAGCCCAGCAGCGCGGGCGATTCGAGAAAGGCCGAGCCGGGCGCATTGGCCACCAGCACGTTGCCCGCGCGAATGGCCTGCAGCAGGCCGGGCACGCCCAGGGTGGAATCGGGGCGCAGCTCCAGCGGGTCGAGGAACTCGTCGTCCAGCCGCTTGATGAGGCCATGCACCGGGCGCAGGCCCTGCAGCGTCTTGAGGTACAGGCGCTGGTCGCGCACCGTGAGGTCGCTGCCCTCGACCAGGGTGATGCCCAGGTAGCGCGCCAGGTAGGCATGCTCGAAGTAAGTCTCGTTGTAGGGCCCGGGCGTGAGCAGCGCGATGTGCGGCGGCGCGCCGGCCGGGCACATGGCCTGCAGCGCCTCGACCAGCGCGCTGTAGGTGGCCGCCAGGCGCTGCACGTGCAGCGACTCGAAGGCCTGCGGAAACTGGCGCGAGATGGCCAGGCGGTTCTCCAGCAGGTAGCCCAGGCCCGATGGCGCCTGCGTGCGCTGCGACAGCACCCACCAGTTGCCGTCGGGCCCGCGCGCCAAGTCGAAGGCGGCGATGTGCAGCCAGGTGTCGCCCGGCGGCTTCACGCCCTGCATGGCGCGCAGGTAGCCCGGGTTGCCCTGCACCAGCGCGGGCGGCAGCAGGCCTTCGGCCAGCATCTGCTGCGGGCCGTAGACGTCGGCCATCACCCGGTCGAGCACGCGCACGCGCTGCAGCACGCCGGCCTCGATGCCGGCCCAGCTGTCGGGCGAGACGATCAGCGGAAACAGGTCGAGCGACCAGGGCCGCTGCGGGCCGTCGCGGTCGGCATAGACGTTGTAGGTGACGCCGTTGTCGCGGATCTGGCGCGCCAGGCTCTGGGCGCGGCGCGGCAGGTCGGCAAAGCCGCCCGGGCCGAGCGCCTCGAAGAAGTGGGACCAGGCCGGGGCCAGGGCATCTGTTTCGGCATCAGCCGGCTTGGCGGCGCCGGTGCGGTCCACGGGCGGCGCCGGCGGCGTGAGGCGGTCGCGCAGCTCGTCAAAGTGGCCGGCGGCGGCCCGGGGCGCGAGGCTGGCCGCCAGCGCAGCCATGTCTTCGGGCGCGCCGGCGTCCGCGAAAAGCGAGGGGTTGAAGGAGGAAGGGTTGAGAGGGTCCACTACCCGTCGATTGTCCCATTGGCCGGGGTGCCGCTCGTGGCCCCCGGCGCCGACTGCGCCAGGTGGCTGCCCACCGTCGACAGCAGCCCGCGCAGCCAGCGGTGGGCGGCCTGGTGCTGCGAGCGCTCGTGCCACAGCTGGTAGAAGCGCATGCGCGGAAAGCCTTCGGGCGCCGGCACGCTCACCACCGGCAGGCTGGCGGTGAACTGCTCGGCGAAGTGGCGCGCGGTGGTGAACACCAGGTCGCTCTGGGCCACCAGGTAGGGCGCCATGGCGTAGTAGGGCACGAACACGCGCGCGTCGCGGGTCTGCCGCAGGCCCGCCAAGTGGCTGTCGACCACCGCGCGGTGCGACTTGGCAAAGGGCGTGGGCACCACGTGCGCGGCCGCGAGGTAGCGCTGCAGCGTCATCGCGCCCGGCGCGGCCAGCGGATTGTTCGGGCTCATCAGGCACACCAGCTCGTCCTCGATGAGCAGCGACAGGTGCATGCGCTCGGGCGGCAGCGGCCAGTTGCCGATCACGATGTCCAGCTCGCCCTGCGCCAGGGCGCGCTCGTAGTCGTAGCCGGGCGTGAGCGGGTGGATCAAGAGGCGCGCCTGCGGCGCCTCGGCCCGGAAGCGGCCCACCACCTCGGCCATGAAGCTGGCGGCCAGGTAGTCGGGCGTGGCCACGGTGAAGGTCATGACGCTGGCGCCGGGCTCGAAGCGCTCCGGCCCGGCCAGCATGCGGTCGATTTCGCCCAGCACCTCGCGGGCGCTCTCGCGCAGCTGCAGCGCCCGGGCGGTGGGCACCATGCCGCCGCGCTCGCGCACCAGGATCGGGTCGCCGAAGGCATCGCGCAGGCGCTTGAGGGCCGCGCTGATGGCCGGCTGCGTCTGGTTCATGCGCACCGCCGCGCGCGAGACGCTGCGCTCGGCCACCAGCGCCGCCAGTACGCGCAGCAGGTGGATGTCGACTAGGTCCTGGCTTCTCGTCATTTTTGTAGGGGTTCGACCGGATGGCGTGCCCTTGCGGGGCGCGACCTATCGCGCTGGTTTATGGCGCACATTCCGCAGGCTCCGCGCGCCCCAGGGGCATTGTGCCTACAGTGCGCCCCCAAGGCGGCGGCTCCTTTGCGCCCCCGCAGGCGGCGGCTCCTTTCGGACCGGGACCGGGCCGCCCAGCCACAGATCCAGGACCGAGGAGACAAACGCATGACATCCACCGCAGCGGCCGCATCCACCCGGCCCACCGCCGCCCCGTCCGAGCTGGACGGGATCTACCGCAAGATCATCTGGCGGCTCATTCCCTTCCTGATGCTCCTTTGGGTGCTGGCCTGGATCGACCGGGTCAACATCGGCTTCATCAAGCTGACCATGCTCGACGAGCTCAAGTGGAGCGAGGCCGTGTACGGCCTGGGCGCCGGCATCTTCTTCCTGGGCTACTTCTTCTTCGAGGTGCCCAGCAACCTGCTGCTGCAGAAGATCGGTGCCAAGAAGACCATCATGCGCATCACCATCGGCTGGGGGTTGACCTCCATCGCCACGATGTTCGTGAAGACGCCCGAGCAGTTCTATTTCCTGCGCTTCCTGCTGGGCGTGTTCGAGGCCGGCTTCTACCCCGGCATCATCCTGTACCTGACCTACTGGTTCCCGGGCACCCGCCGGGCCAAGGCCTTCGGCATGTTCATGTCGGCCTCGGCCTTCGCGGGCGTGATCGGCGGGCCGCTGGCCGGCACCATCATGACCGGCATGCACGGCGTCAACGGCTGGTCGGGCTGGCAGTGGGTGCTGCTGCTCGAGGGCATTCCCTCGGTCGTGGCCGGCTTCGTGACCTACTTCTACCTGACCAACAAGCCCGAAGAGGCCAGCTGGCTCACCCAGCGCGAGCGCCAGCTGGTGCATGAAGACCTGGAGCGCGACGGCCATGCCCAGGGCGAGCGCGAGCACAGCATGCTGGCCTCGCTCAAGAGCGGCCGCATCTGGCTGATGATCCTGATCTACTTCTGCATCATCGCCGCCAACTCCTCGCTGACCTTCTACGGCCCCACGCTGGTCAAGGAAGTGGGCTTCACCAGCCCCGTGGCGGTGGGCTGGATCATGGCCGTGGCCTACCTGTGCGGCGCCGCCGGCATGATCTGGAACGGCTTCCATTCCGACAAGCGTCAGGAATCGCGCTGGCACTGCGGCCTGGCCGCGGGGCTGGGGGCGGTGTCCCTGGTGGCCATCGCACTCTTCCTGGGCAACAGCGCGCTGGCCGTGCTGATCGGCCTGACGCTGGCGATCGTCGGCACCATGAGCGCCATTCCGGTGTTCTGGCAGATGCCCAACTATTTCCTGGCCGGCACCGCAGCCGCAGGCGGCGTGGCGCTGATCAACTCCGTCGCCAACCTGGCCGGCTTCGGCGCACCCTGGATGCTGGGCCTGATCAAGACCAGCACCGGCAGCCTCTCGCCCGGCCTGTACGTGGTGGCGGCGGTCGAAATCTGCGCCACCTTGCTGATCCTGGCCTGCGTGCCTGCATACCGCAAGCAGCGCATCGGCGCCGTCGCTCCCGCGCACTGAACCAAGCGGCCCAGCCTGGCCTTACCAGCGCCGGCGGCCATGCTGCCGGCGCCACTCATCACCGAGCATTTCCGATGACCCTCACCACCACCCACCTGAGCCTGGCCGAGCTCAACGACATGGACCAAGGCGCCTTCGTTGCTGCCGTCGGCCCGACTTTCGAGAACGCCTCCTGGATCGCGCAGGCCGCCTGGTCGCGCCGCCCCTTCGCCAGCATCGACGCGCTGCATGCGGCCATGCTCGACGCGGTGCGCGAAGCGCCCGAAGAGCGCCGCGTCGCCTTCCTGTGCGGGCACCCGGAACTGGCCGGCCGCGAGGCGCAGGCCGGCACGATGACGGTCGAATCGGTCGGCGAGCAGCGCAGCGCCGGGCTCGACGCGCTCAGCCGCGAAGAGCTGAGCGAGATGCAGCGGCTCAACCGCACCTACCGCGAACGCCACGGCTTTCCTTTCATCATCGCCGTGCGCCGCAATACCAAGCAGCAGATCTTCGAGGCGCTGCGCACGCGCGCCGCCGCAAGCACCGAGACCGAGCGCCGCGCCGCGCTCGACCAGATTGGCTTCATCACCCGCGGGCGCATCGACGCGCTGCTGGCTGGCTGACCGCCTTTTTGCTGAGAACGAGGAGACAGAGGAATGACGGACCCGATTCTTCCCCGGCCCGCGCGCCGGCAGTTCGCCCTTTCGGGCCTGGCGCTGGGCGCGGCTGCGCTGGCACCGCGCGG
>NZ_BCUU01000154.1 GCF_001591385.1 Variovorax soli NBRC 106424 | reverse complement strand
GGCAGGCGGCCTTGTCCTGCTGCACGCCGTCGCACCTGGCCGCCTCGGCAGCCGCCGCCGGTGCGGATGCAGGCGCCTGCGCCCAAGCGGGCAGACCCGCGAGCAGTGAGGCCGCGATGAAGAACGACGCAAGTATCTGCATGGCCATGGCTCCTTCAGTGATTGCCAGCATGCCACCGGCGCAGGGCGCGCGGCGTCGGACAGCGGCCCGACTCAACGCACTCAGGACGAGGAAGGCACGGCCTTGCCGCCATGCCGGTAGTCGTCGGGCGTCACGCCCGTCCACCGCTTGAAGGATCGGAAGAAGGAGTTGGGATCGGCAAAGCCCAGCAGGTAGGCAATTTCCGTCAGGCTGGCGCGGCCTGCATCCAGATACCGGCTGGCCAGCTGCAGCCGCACCTCGTCGAGCAAGGTGCTGAACTTCACGCCTTCCTCCGCCAGCCGGCGCTGCAGCGTGCGCTCGCTGATGCACAGCTCGCCCGCCACCTGCGCGATGGTGGGCAGCTCGCCGCCCATCAGTTTGGCCAGCGCCTCGCGCACGCCCTGCGCCGTGCCGGGGCCGCCGCGCCCATGGTCGGCCAGGCCCCGCTCGGCCGCCTCGATGAACATCGAAGCCACGTTCGGGTTGGCGCTCACCAGCGGCAGCGCCAGGTCCTCGTTGCGGAACACGATGGCGTCGTGCGGCTGGTCGAACAGCGCCGGGCATCCGAAAGTCGGCGTGTACAACGCGGCATAGGCAGGCGGCTCGCCGCGCAGGGTGACGCGCACCGGCACGATCTGCCGCTCGGTGAAGCGGCGGCCGAAGCTCAGCAGCGAACCGGTCTGGATGTCGAGGCGGCAGCGGTCGTAGTTGCGCGGCGGCCCGTCGAAGCGCATGCGCACCGCGGTGTCCGAATCGGACACCACCAGTTCCAGCTCGCACGCGGACACCAGCGCGTTGTAGCGCGCGATGCGCGTGAGCGCCACGCCGAAGGTGGGGCTGCTCATGGCGGCAAAACCCACCACGCTGAACAGCTCGGGCTCCATGCGCATGCCCAGCCCCAGGCCCACCGCCGGATTGCCCACCTGCTCGTAGGCCACGGTGAAGAAGCGGTCCGACTGCTCTGGCGTGAGCGGCTGGCGCAGCTGGTCGGCGCTCAGGCCCGCGCGCGCGGCGAGCGCCGCCAGGTCGATGCCCGACTTGCGCATCGCGTCCAGCATGTTCAGCGGCAGGGGGGCACGGAACGCCACGGCGCTCACCTTTCCACGGCAGCAGATCCGGCGCCGCGCACAGCCCGCCAAACGCTTGGCGCGATCGGCAAGTGGATTGGCGTCTTCGGACAGTTTTCCTCCCGGGCACAAAGCTTAATCTTTGCTCGCAACCAAACACAAGTATTACCTTCGGAATGGAACCCAGGGGCCCAACCGGCGAGGGTGCGAGGACCGGCGCAAGCAAGAAGCACCCGACAGTCGATCTCGACTATCGGGTGCGGATGCCGGTGTGCCTTCTCGTGCTGGTGATGTGGGCCACCATGCTGGACAACCGCAACGCCGGCGGCTGGTTCTGGGCGCTGGCCATCTTCCACGGCGTGGCCTGGCCGCAGGTGGCCTACCTGCATGCCAGCTGGGCCGCCAATTCCAAGCAGGCCGAGCTGCGCAACCTGCTGGGCGATGCCTTTCTCTCCTCCATCATGGTGGGCCTGTGCGGTTTCAGCCTGTGGCCGGCGGCCGCCGTGTTCACCACGCTCAATGCTGCCAACCTGAGCGTGGGCGGCGTGCGCTTCGCGGCCAAGGGCCTGCTGGCTTTCGCGGCGGGCGGGCTGGCCGGCGGCGCGCTGGGCGGCTTTCAGTTCCAGCCCGAGGCCAGCCTGCCCACTGCGCTGCTGGCGGTGTTCTCGATGGTGCTGTTCACCACCATCTACGGCCTGAGCTCCAACATCCAGACACGCCGCGCGGTGCATCACAAGCTGGGCCTGCAGGAGCAGAACCGCCGCATCGCCGAGCAGAACCGGCAGATCGAGCAGGCCCGCGCGCAGGCCGATACCGCGCGCATCGCCGCCGAGCATGCGCGCGAGCAGGCCGAGGCGGCCAGCCGCGCCAAGAGCACCTTCCTGGCCAACATGAGCCACGAGCTGCGCACGCCGCTTAACGCCATCATCGGCTACAGCGAGCTGCTGGACGAAGAAGTGGCCGAGCTGGGCCAGGCGCAGCTGCAGCCCGACCTGCACAAGATCCGCGCGGCCGGCCACCACCTGCTGGAGCTGATCAACAACGTGCTCGACCTGTCCAAGATCGAGGCCGGCAAGCTCGAACTGCAGCTGGAGGACGTTCATCTCCCCACCCTCATCGACGAGGTGCTGGGCACCGCGCAGCCGCTCATCTCGCGCAATGCCAACGTGCTGGAAGTGCAGGTGGACCCCGGCATCGGCGCCATCCGCGCCGACGGCATGAAGCTGCGCCAGGTGCTGCTCAACCTGCTGTCCAACGCCGGCAAGTTCACGCAGGGCGGCGTACTCTACCTGGACGTGCGCGATGCGCAGCGCGACGGCAACCGATGGCTGGAGTTCGACGTGACCGACTCGGGCATCGGCATGACGCCGGCCCAGCTGGAGCGCCTGTTCACGCCCTTCACCCAGGCCGACCCCACCACCACGCGGCGCTACGGCGGCACGGGCCTGGGGCTGGCCATCAGCCGGCGGCTGTGCGCTCTGATGGGCGGCGACATCCTGGTGGCCAGCGAAGCCGGCAAGGGGTCGCGCTTCACCGTGGTGCTGCCGGCCCAAGGCGCACGGCAGGAGCCCTTCGCCGCCGGCGAGGTCGCGCAGGCCTGAAGGCGAGCTCGCATGGCCGCAACCAGACACCGCCTGCCCAAGCCGCCACCGGCGCCGGTGCACCCCATCGTCGAGATCGATTACCGCGTGCGCACCTGGGCCAACCTGCTGGTGCTGGCGGTGATCGGCTCGGTCTTCCTGGAGCGCGAATCGCCCGCCTGGTACTGGCTGCTGCTGGCCTTCCAGGGCGTGGGCTGGGCGCCGCTGGCCCGCGTGCGCGCCCAGCGCGCCACCGACAGCAAGCGTGCCGAGCACCAGAACCTGCTGGCCGACGCGGTGATCTACGGGGTGCTCTCCGGGCTGGTGTCCTTCAGCCTGTGGCCCACCACGCTGATGCTCGCCTCGATCCTGCTGTCGGTGCTGAGCCTGGGCGGGCCGCAGCTGGCGGCGCGCGCGGCCGTCGCCTTCGTGCCGGGCGCCCTGCTCGGCTCGGCACTGGGCGGCTTTTCGCTGCAGTTCGAATCGAGCCTGCGCACCTCGCTGCTGTGCGTGGTGTGCTTCGTGCCCTACCTGCTGATGTTCGGCATGAACTCCTTCGTACAGAACCAGCGTGCGCAACGGGCCCGGCACGAGCTGGCCCAGCGCAACGAGCAGGTCACGCGGCAGAACCGAGAGCTGGAACTGGCCCGCATGCTGGCCGAATCGGCCAACCGCACCAAGAGCGCGTTCCTCGCCAACATGAGCCACGAGCTGCGCACGCCGCTGAACGCCATCATCGGCTACAGCGAGATGCTGGAGGCCGACGCGCTGGACGAAGGCCAGCATGCCAAGGCGCAGGACCTGGGCAAGATCCGCAGCGCCGGCGCCGGCCTGCTGGCCATGGTGGAGGACGTGCTCAACCTCTCCAGGCTGGAGGCCGGCCAGACCTACCTGGCCAGCAACCCGATCCGGCCCGGGGAGATGGTGCGCGCGGTGGCGAACACGGTGCGCGAGCAGATCGAGAACAACGGCAACGCCTTTCGCATCGACTGCGACATGGGCACGCCCTGCGTGATGGGCGACGAAGGCAAGCTGCGGCAGATCCTGTCGCACCTGCTGTCCAACGCCGGCAAGTTCACCCGCGCCGGCGAGGTGCTGCTGCGCGCCTGGCACGAGGACGACACGCAGACGCTGGTGCTGCAGGTGTCGGACACCGGCGTGGGCATTGCGCCGGCGCTGCGCGAGCGCCTGTTCCGCCCCTTCTCGCAGGCCGACGATTCGAGCACGCGGCGCTTCGGCGGCAGCGGCATGGGCCTGGCCATTGCGCAGCACTACTGCGACCTGATGGGCGGCTCGATCGACGTGCAGAGCGAGCCCGGCGCGGGCGCCTGCTTCACCGCGCGCATTCCCGCGCCGCTGGCCAACCGCGTGCTCCAGGTGGCGGCCGCGGCGCAGAGCAAGGCGATGGCCCATGCCTAGGCCCACACGCATCCTGCTCGTGGAAGACAACGAGATGAACCGCGACATGCTCACGCGGCGGCTGGTGCGCCACGGCTTCGAGATCCGCACCGCGGCCGACGGCGCGCGTGCCCTCGCCTGCGTGAAAAGCGAGGCGCCCGACGTGGTGCTGATGGACATGAGCCTGCCGGTGATGGACGGCTGGGAAGCCACGCGGCGCCTGAAGGCCGATGCCGCCACCCGCGCCGTGCCGGTGATCGCGCTGACCGCGCATGCCATGTCCGGCGACCGCGAGCGCGCCATCGAGGCCGGCTGCGACGACTTCGACACCAAGCCGGTGGACCTGCAGCGCCTGCTGGCCAAGATCGAGCAGGCGCTGGCCGCCGCCGTGTCCCGCAGCGGCGGTGCATTGCCTGAAGGACCGCCCACGCCATGAAGCAGCTGAGCATCACCCGCACGGCGACGCTGGAGAACCTGCCCGCGCTGCTCGACGCGACCGAGCAGGCCTGCCTGCAGGCCGGCGCCAGCGAGGACGAACGCCAGGCGGTGCGCCTGGCGGTGGAGGAAGTCAGCGTCAATGTCATGACCCACGGCTACGCCGACGAGCCGCCCGGCCCCATCACCCTGGCGCTCGATTGGGCGCAGGCCCCGCTGCTGACCATCGAGATCATCGACCGCGCCCGGGTGTTCGACCCCGCCACCGTGCTGCCGCCAGTGCTGGATACCAGCTGGGAAGAGCGCCCCATCGGCGGCCTGGGCTGGCACCTGGTGCGCCGCATGGTGGACGAAGTGCACTACCGCCCCGAGCCCGAACGCGGCAACCACCTCACGCTGGTCAAGCAGATCCATCCCTGATTGCCAACTTCATTTTTCTGGAGAGACCTTGCCATGCAGATCGACATCACCCCCGGCGACGTGACGGTGGCCGCCATCAGCGGCAGCGTCGACAGCCTCACCGCCGAGCAACTCATGAACACGCTGGGCAGCACGGTGCGCGAGCAGCATGTGCGCCTGGTGGCCGACTTCACCAACGTGGCCTACACCAGCAGTGCCGGGCTGCGCGCCCTGCTGGCCACGCTGAAGGACGCGCGCCGCCAGGGCGGCGACTTCCGCCTGGCCGGCGTGCAGCCGCCGGTGCTGCGCGTGCTGGAGCTGTCGGGCTTCACCAGCATCCTCAAGCTGTACGGCGACGTGAACGAGGCGGTGGCGAGCTTCCACGCTGAACTGCAATGAGCGCCGCTCGGCCGCCCGGAGGCGCGAAACCCCCTCGGGGGGCGGCGCAGCACACGAAGTGGCAAGCCTGGGGGCAACAATGACCGTGCAGGCCTCCACAGCAGAGCGCAAACGCATCGCGCTGGTGATCGGCTCGGGCAGCGTGAAGTGCGCCGCCGCCATCGGCATGCAGAGCGTGCTGCTGCGCGAAGGCATCGAGCTGGACATGGTGGTGGGCTGCAGCGCCGGCGCGATCTATGCCGCCACCATGGCCGCCGGCCACCGCGCCGACGTGGCGGCCGACATGACGCGCAAGCTGTGGACCAAGGAAGCCGCCGCGCGGCGCAACACGCGCGCCATGCTGCAGGCGCTGGCGCCCAAACTGCTGGGGTTCGACAAGACCACCTTCGGCCTGCGCGACGACAAGCTCATCATGGCGCGGCTGAAGCAGGCCTTCGGCGACGCACGCGTGGAGGACATGCAGATTCCGCTGCACATCGCGGCCACCGACTTCGCCAACGGCGAGCAGGTGGTGCTGTCGCAAGGCAGCGTGGTGGACGCGGTGCGTGCCAGCATCGCCCTGCCCTTTGCGTTCTCGCCCTGGAAGATCGGCGACAAGCTGCTGATCGACGGCTTTCTGTCCGACCCGCTGCCCATCGGCGTGGCCATCCGCCAGGGCGCCAACGTGATCGTGGCGGCGGGCTTCGAAAGCCCCTACCAGCCCACCATCCATTCGGCCGGGCGCTTTGCCTTCCAGCTCAGCGCGATCATGTCCAACAACCTGTTCAAGTCGAACTACGCCTTCCACAGCCTGGCGCACCACAGCGAGATCATCCCGATGATCCCGCGCTTCGAGGAGCGTGTGCGCCTGTTCGACACCGACAGGATTCCCTACATCATCGAATGCGGCGAACGTGCCGCCGAAGAACAGATGCCGTACCTGCGCGAGCTGCTCGGCCGGGCCGGCGAGCCGGAGGCCTTGCGCGCATGATGCAGGGGCATCCCGGCCTGCCGGCGCCGCGCCGGCCCCGCGTGGCGGTGGTCATCGGCTCGGGCGGTCTGAAGTGCGCGGCGGCGCTGGGCATGCTCCGGGTGCTGCAGCGCGAGGGCATTGCCATCGACATGGCCGTGGGCTGCAGCGGCGGCAGCTTTTTCGCCACCGCCATCGCCCTGGGCGCGGACGACGCCGACGAGATGGCGCAGCGCTTCGTGCAGGGCTGGAGCGGCACGCTGGGCCGGGTCGGCTGGCGGCCCATGCTCAGCGCCCTGTTCCCGCGCGTCTTCGGTTTCGGCCACCGCTTCAGCCTGCTGGACGACCGCAAGGTCAACGATGCGGTGCGCGGCTTCGTGCGCGAGCTGCGCTTCGAGGACACGCGCATTCCGCTGCACCTGGCCGCCACGGACTTCAGCAGCGGCGAGAAGGTGGTGCTGTCGCACGGCAGCCTGGCCGACGCCATCCGCGCCAGCATCGCCATTCCGCTGGTGCTTTCGCCCTGGCCGGTGCGCGGGCGGCTGCTGTTCGACGGCGGCGCCTCCAACCCGGTGCCGGTGGACATCGCCGCGCGCGAGGGCTGCGACATCGTGATCGCCATGGGCTTCGAGGATTCGATCGATGGCGAGGCCGATTCGGCCATGCAGCTGGCGCGCCGCATGATGGCCATCTCGGTCAACCACTTCATCCGCTCGCAGTACGCCTTCTACAGCCTGACGCACCATGCCGAGGTGATTCCGGTGCTGCCCGCCTTCGACCGCCGCATCGGCCTGCGCGACCTGGGCGAGCTGCCCTACATCGTGCAGATGGGCGAGCAGGCCATGGCGCAGGAAATGCCCTACCTGCGCCGCGTGCTCGAAGCGGGCATGCGCGGCCAGTTCATCCTGCAGGCCACGGAACGGGCGGCATGAACGCGTCGGTGGCCATGCCCGCGCGGGCGCTGGTGGTGGACGACAACGCCATGAACCGCGACGTGCTCAGCCGCCGCCTGCAGCGCAGCGGCCATGCGGTGGAGTCGGTGGAGGACGGACACCGCGCGCTCGAGCGCCTGAAGGCGCAGAGCTTCGACCTGATCCTGCTGGACGTGATGATGCCCGGCATCGACGGCTACGAGGTGCTGGCTCGGCTCAAGGACGACCCGGGCCTGCGCCACATCCCGGTGATCATGATCTCGGCGCTGGGCGAGACCGACAGCGTGGTCAAGTGCCTGGCCCTGGGCGCCGACGACTACCTGACCAAGCCCTTCAACCCGCTCATCCTGCAGGCCCGGGTGGATGCATGCCTGCTCAAGAAGCGCGTGCACGACGGCGAGATGCGCCAGCTGCAGAGCATGGAGCGCGAGCTGGAGATCGGCCGCGCCATCCAGGCCGGCTTCCTGCCCGACGCGCTCCCGCAGCTGCCGGGCTGGGACATTGCGGTGCGCTTCCGGCCCGCGCGGCAGGTGGCGGGCGACTTCTACGACCTGTTCCCGATCCATGGCAACGGCGGCGTGTTCATGGTGGTGGCCGACGTGTGCGACAAGGGCGTGGGCGCGGCGCTGTACATGGCGCTGTTTCGCAGCCTGATCCGCGCCACCGCGAGCCAGGCTTACCCGCAGGGCACGGCGCATGCCGACATCCTGCTGGCCGCGGCCGCCCTCACCAACGACTACATCGCCCGCGTGCATGGCCGCGCCAGCATGTTCGCCACCGCCTTCATGGGCCTGCTCGATCCGGCCACGGGCAGCCTGAGCTACATCAATGCGGGGCACGATGCGCCGCTGGTCGCCGGCGCGGGCGGCGGCGTTCGCCAGCGCCTGGGCGCCACCGGCCC
>NZ_BCUU01000153.1 GCF_001591385.1 Variovorax soli NBRC 106424 | reverse complement strand
GGCCGGCCGCGTTGTCGGCGCCGCCAACGGGCGGTGCAGGTGATTGCTGGCGCTGTGTGCTGGTCGCCGGTTCCGGGCCCAGCGGCCCGGCGCGCTCGTGCGACACCATGTTGTAGCCCAGCGCCAGCACGGCCACCAGGGCCGCCGCGATCGCGCCCCAGCGGAACGCGCGCTTGTTGTCCTGCCGGTCCTGTGTCGGTTGCTCGGTGGTTTCGTCGTTCATCATGGAACCTCTTGTGATGGCGCGTCACGCGCGCTCAGCCCTGCTGCTTGCTGCCGCTCTTGCCACCGCCCGCATCGCTGCCTTCATCCGGCGCGTTGGCGCCCCGCGCCCGGCCGGCGCGCCACGCATCGAAGTCCTGCGAGAACTTCTGGTAGCGCTCGCGGCGATAGGCCGCGTAGTCCTCGTCCAGGCGCTGCATCTGTTCCTGGCGCCACTGCGCGTAGTCCGGGTCATGGCGCCGGTCGTCGGCCCAGCGCTCCTCCAGCTCCTCTTCGTAGTCGCCGTAGCCGCTGAAGCCCGCGCTGGCGTGGCGGCTGTTCTCGTAGCCGCCGTACTGCCCGCCATAGGGGTTGCCGTACGGGCTCTCGTAGGGCCTGGCGTGGCGGCTGTGGAATTGCTCGTCCTCCATCTGCGCCTCGCGGTTCCATTGCGGCGACGATGCGCCGCGCCGCGGGTCGTGGCCAATGCGCTGGGTGCCGTCGCGGCGGGCCCTTTGGCTGTCATGACGTGCGTTCATCGGATGCTCCTTTCTTCAGCCAGTGCTTCACTGCAAACACTCACCTTAGGCCCGTGCCGCGGGCCGGGAGGTAGGCGCACCGGTGGCGCCCGCGTAGGAAGCACGCCGTCAGGGCTCGGGGGCCTCGGGCGATTCGGTGTCCAGCCCGCCGCCGGCAATGGCGTCCCGCGCGGCGCGGGCCAGGCTCTCGTAGCGCGCGCGAAACTCCTGCAACTCCTTGTCCTCGAGTTCTTCCAGGTCGAGCAGCGCGTTGTGGGCGCCGTGGGTGGCGCGGATCAGCTCGTCGAGCTTGATCTGGATGGCGGCGGTGTCGCGGTTCTGCGAGTTCTGGATCAGGAACACCATCAGGAAGGTGACGATGGTGGTGCCGGTGTTGATCACCAGCTGCCAGGTGTCGCTGAAGCCGAAGATCGGCCCGCTCACGATCCATGCCACCACGACGCCGGCGGCGAGGATGAAAACGCCGGGCCGGCCGCAGAAGCGGGCCGCGCTGTTGGCCAGGCGGGTGTACACGTCGGGACGTTTCATGGTCTTTCTCCAATCCAGGTGACACGCGGACCAATATAGCCACTGGCCACACGGTGGGAGCCTGACAGCCACATGCCAGCCGGACCTACATGCGCTTGGCTCCTTGCCCGTTCAGGCGCGCGCGGCTGCAGCGCCATAGTGGCTTCGAGGGCCGCATGTCCGCGGCCCGGCCACCAGGAGAAGCTCATGACCCCTGTTTCCGAAACCAGCCGCAACGTCATTTCTTCCGAGCGCGTCGAAGGCACGGCCGTGTACTCCCCCAGCGGCGACAAGCTGGGCACCATCGACGACCTGATGATCGACAAGGTCTCCGGCCAGGTCTGCTTCGCGGTGCTGGAGTTCGGCGGCTTCCTGGGCATCGGCACCGACCGGTACCCCGTGCCCTGGAGCATGCTGGACTACGACGTTGCCCGCGAAGGCTACGTGGTGCCGCTCGACAAGGACCGCATCACCCAGGCGCCGCGCTATGCCAAGGACGAGATGCGCGACTACGACCCCGAGTACAGCCGCAACGTCAACAGCTACTACGGCGTGGGCCCGCTTTGACGGGCTGACCGCCGGCGCGCGAGGCGTTCAGCCCACGGCGCGGATGCGGCCCTCGCGCGCCGCCTCCGTCAGCAAGGCGGCCACCGCGCACGAGGCCAGCCGGGTCGGCTCCGAGTCGGCACGGCTGGTCAGGATGACGGGCACCTTGGCGCCCAGAACGATGCCCGCCGCATAGGCCCCGGCCAGAAAGGTCAGGCTCTTAGCGAGCATGTTGCCGGCATCCAGGTCGGGCGCGATCAGCACGTCCGCATGCCCGGCCACCGGCGACTCGATGCCCTTGATGCGGGCAGCCTCGGCGTCGATGGCGTTGTCCATGGCCAGCGGGCCGTCCAGCACCGCGCCGGTGATCTGGCCGCGGTCGGCCATCTTGCACAGCGCCGCGGCATCGATGGTGGACGGCACCTTCGAGTTGACGGTTTCCATGGCCGACAGCACCGCCACGCGCACATGGCTCATGCGCAGCGCATGGGCCAGGTCGATGGCGTTCTGCACGATGTCGACCTTCTCTTCCAGCGTGGGCGCGATGTTGATGGCGGCGTCCGAAATGATGAGCGGCTGCGAATGGCCCGGCACGTCCATCACGAAGCAGTGGCTGATGCGGCGCGCGGTGCGCAGGCCGGCCTCGCGCCGCACCACCGCGCCCATGAGCTCGTCGGTGTGCAGGCTGCCTTTCATCAGCGCATCGACCTTGCCGTCGCGCGCGAGCTCCGCAGCCTTTTCGGCCGCCGCATGGCTGTGGGGCGCGTCGACCAGCTCGATGCCTTCCAGCGAGGCGCCCAGTTCGCCCGCCGCCGCCTCGATCCTGGCGCGGGGGCCCACCAGCACCGGCACCATCAGCCCCATGCGCGCCGAGGTGAGCGCCGCCTCGAGCGAGGGGCTGTTCGCCGGGTGCACCACCGCCACCCGCAGCGGCGGCAACTGGCGCACGGTGGCGATCAACCGGTCGTAATGGGGGTGCGCTGCGTTGTGCTGGGTCATGGCGGGCCTCGGGGTGGTCGGGCGGCGCCCAATACCTGAGCGGGCTCGTGGGTATCCGGCGAAATTGACGCGCGAATCGTGCATGCTGCCGTGCAACAAAGCAAGCACAAAGGTTGCGCCATGACCGCTCCAGCCAAGCCGACCGCCGCCGCACTGCAAAAGACGCTTGAGGACCTGGCGGCCTACAGCGTCGACGCCTGGCAGCGCAGCGTGCTCACCGCCGACGTGCTACGCGAACGCGGCAATGTGTTCCTCGAACACCTGCTGGCCGGCAAGCCCGCGCTGCTGCAGTTCGAGCACGATCTCCTGCTGGACGGCCGCACCCTTCCCCGCCCCTGCAACTACTCGCTGCTGCGCATCGTGCCTTCGGCCGAGACGCCCATCGACCCGGCCAAGCGCCCCATCGTGGTGGTCGATCCGCGGGCCGGCCACGGGCCCGGCATCGGCGGCTTCAAGCCCGATTCGGAGGTGGGCGTGGCGCTGCGCGCCGGGCACGCGGTGTACTTCGTCACCTTCGCGCCCGAGCCGGAGGAAGGCCAGACGCTGGTGGACGTGGCGCGCGCCGAGGCCGCCTTTCTCGAAGAGGTGGTGCGGCGCCATCCGCAGTGCAAGCAAAAGCCCGCCGTCATCGGCAACTGCCAGGCCGGCTGGGCCATGGCGGCGCTGGCCTCGGTGCGCGGCGACGTCATGGGGCCGCTGGTGCTCAACGGTGCGCCGCTGTCCTACTGGGCGGGCAGCGCCAAGCAGAACCCGATGCGCTATGCCGGCGGCATGCTCGGCGGCGCCTGGCTGTCGGCCTTCACCGCCGACCTGGCCGGCGACCGCTTCGACGGCGCCTGGCTGGTGAACAACTTCGAGAACCTCAACCTGGGCAACACCTACTGGGGCAAGCTCTACAACCTGTATGCCAACGTCGACACCGAGCGCGAGCGCTTCCTGGAGTTCGAGCGCTGGTGGGGCGGCTACTTCCGCATGACGGGCGAGGAGATCGAGTCCATCGTCGAGAACCTGTTCGTGGGCAACAAGCTGGCCCGCGGCGGCGTGGAACTCGAGGGCGTGAAGGTGGACCTGCGCAACATCACCTCGCCGGTGGTGGTGTTCGCCTCGTGGGGCGACAACATCACGCCGCCGCAGCAGGCGCTGGACTGGATCCTGGACGTGTGGGGCAGCGAGAAGGCGCTGGTGGCCGCCGGCCGCACCATCGTCTACATGCTGCATCCCACCATCGGCCACCTGGGCATCTTCGTGGGCGGCGCGGTGGCCCGCAAGGAACACGACCAGCTGGTGAACACGCTCGACCAGATCGACGCGCTGCCGCCGGGCCTGTACGAGATGAAGATCGAGCCCAGGGACCCGAAGGCGGAGTTCGCCGCGCTGGAAACCGGCAGCTGGGGCGTGCGCTTCGAGACGCGCACCTTCGACGACATCCGCGCGCTCGACCCCGACGGGCGGGGCGACGAGGCGATGTTCAGCACCATCGCGCAGCTGTCCGAAGTGAACATGACGGCCTACCGCACCTTCGTCCAGCCGTGGGTGCGGACGTTGGGCAGCCGGGCGCTGGGCGACTTCATGCGCTGGACGCATCCGCTGCGCCAGCAGCACCTGGTGCTGTCGGACATGAGCCCCTTCGCGCCCTGGCTGCGCCAGGAAGCCGAGAAGGCACGCAGCCACCGCGAGCCGGTGTCGCCCGACAACGTCTGGCTGGCCTGGGAGCGGCTGGGTTCCGAATGGATCACGCAGGCGCTCAACCAGATGGGCGACGCCCGCGACAGCGCCACCGAGAACCTGGTGAACCTGGCCTACGGCCCGCGCGGCCTGGGCGCCGTGCTGCCGCCCGCGGTGGCGGACGAGCTGGCGGCCTTGAACCGCGCCGATACCGACGAAGCCAAGGCGCGCAAGCTGGCGCTGGCCAATGTCGACAAGGGCGGATTTGCCGAAGCCGTGTGCCGCATCGTGGTGGCCGGCATTTCCAAACGCGGGGCCATCGAGCGGCGCAACCTGCGCCTGGGCCAGCTGCTGGGCAGCTCGCACCGCGAGATGGTGCGGCAGATGGTGGGCGTGCCGGCCAGCGCGCCGGTGCTGGACTGGCCGACGATCCTCGATGCGCAGGCCGTGATCGTGACCTTTGCGCCGCAGGAGGCCATGGCCGCCCTGCCCCGCCTGCTGCCCACCAAGGCCGAGCGCGAACATGCGCTGGCGCTGGCGGCCGCGGTGCTGATGGCCGAGCCCACGCTGTCCGACCCCGAATCGCCCGCGGCGCGCTTCATCCGCGAGCAGTTGGGCGTGGACCCGGCCCGCATCGCCGCGCTGTCGCTGTCGCTGGCGCAGACGGTGGCCAGCGAGCAGGCACAGCACAGCAGCGCGCCGGTGCCCGGCGTTTCCGTTCCGCCGGTGGCGAAGAAGACGCGGCCCGGGGCCAGGAAGAAAACAGCGCCTGCGGAACAAGGTACCGGCAAGCCTGCGGCCAAGGCGGCGCGGAAAGCTGCGGCGAAGCCGGCACCCAGGACGGCCGCCAAGACCGCCGCCAAGACCGCCGCCAAAACCGCCGCGAAGTCCGCCCCGAACGCCGCCGCGAAGTCCACCCCAAAGTCGGCCTCGAAGCCCGCGCCCAGATCCGCCCCTGCCAAGACCGCGCAGCGCGAGCTGCGCCTGGTCGTGAACCAGCCGGCCAGGAAGACCTCCGCCACCAGCACCAGGAAGCGCTCCACATGACGACCACCACCACGCAAGGGCCGCTGGCCGGCAAGAAGGTCCTGGTGACGGGCGTCGCCAACGACCAGTCCATCGCCTGGGGCTGCGCCGCCGCTTTCAAGGCGCTGGGCGCCGAGCTGGCCATCACCTACCTCAACGACAAGGCCAGGACGTATGTCGAGCCGCTGGCGCAATCGCTCGATGCGGCGCTGCTGCTGCCGCTGGACGTCACGCAGCCCGGCGCGCTGGAGGCCGTGTTCGACGCGGTGAACGAGCGCTGGGGCGTGCTGCACGCGGCGCTGCACTCCATCGCCTACGCCCCGAAGGCCGACCTGCAGGGCCGGCTGGTCGACTGCTCGGCGGCCGGCTTCGGCATGGCCATGGACGTGTCCTGCCACAGCTTCATCCGCATGGCCCACCTGGCCGAGCCGCTCATGAAGAAGGAAGGCGGCACGCTGCTGACCATGAGCTTTTACGGCGCGCACAAGGTGGTGGAGAACTACAACGTGATGGGCCCGGTGAAGGCCGCGCTGGAATCTTCTGTGCGCTACCTCGCGCACGAGCTGGGGCCGGCGGGCATCCGGGTGCATGCAGTGTCGCCGGGCCCCATTCGCACGCGCGCCGCATCGGGCCTGGCCGAGTTCGACGCACTGCTGGACGACGCCACCGCGCGCGCCCCGGCGCACCAGCTGGCCAGCATCGAGGACGTGGGCTATGCCACCGCCATGCTGTGCAGCGACCATGCGCGCCTGCTCACCGGCTCCACGCTGTACGTGGACGGCGGCTACCACATCATGAATTGAGAAGGGCGCGCCGATGATCGAAGCATCGCTCGAACGCGGCATGGTGGCGGTGGCGAATGCGGGTTCGTCCAGCCTCAAGTTCTCGCTGTACGAGGTCGCGGGCGACGAATTGCGCCTGGTGCTGCGCGGCCTGGCCGAGGGGCTGGACACCTCGCCGCACTTCGTGGCCAAGGCGCCCGACGGCCTGGTGCTGCGCGAGCACACCTGGGGCGAAGGCCAGAAGCTCGGCCATGACGCGGCGCTGCACCACACCATCGCGGCGGTGCGCGAGCTGGTGCCCGGCGCCACCCTGCGCGGCGTGGGCCACCGGGTGGTGCACGGCGGGCCGGACTATTCGCAGCCGATGGTGGTCACGCCCGAAGACATGCCCAAGCTGGAGGCGCTCTCGCCGCTGGCGCCGCTGCACCAGCCCAACAACCTGGCGCCCATCCGCCTGGCTTTCGAAGCGCTGCCAGGCATTCCGCAGGTGGCCTGCTTCGACACCGCCTTTCACCGCAGCACGAGCGAGCTGGCGCAGATGTACGCCATCCCCTGGCACTTCTTCGAGGAAGGCGTGCGGCGCTACGGCTTTCACGGGCTCTCGTACGAATACATCGCCTCGCGGCTGCCCCAGGTGGCGCCCGAGCTGGCGCGCGGCAAGGTGATCGCCATGCACCTGGGCAACGGCGCTAGCCTGTGCGCCATGGAGGGCGGGCGCAGCGTGGCCAGCACCATGGGCTTCAGCGCGCTGGAGGGCCTGCCCATGGGCACGCGCAGCGGCGCCATCGACCCGGGCGTGCTGCTCTACCTGATGCAGCAGCGCGGCATGTCCGCCAAGGAGGTGGAGCGCATGCTGTACCGCGACTCGGGCCTGCTGGGCATCTCGGGCGTCTCCAGCGACATGCGCGCGCTGCTGGCCAGCGATGCGCCGCGCGCCGCGCTGGCCATCGACCTGTATGTGTATCGCATCGCGCGCGAAGTGGGCTCGCTGGCCGCCGCGCTGGGCGGGCTCGACGGCGTGGTGTTCACCGCGGGCATCGGCGAGCATTCGGCGCAGGTGCGCGAGCGCGTGCTGCGCGCCCTGGCGTGGATGGGCTTCGAGCTGGATGCCGCTGCCAACGCGAGCGGCGGGCCGCGCATCAGCACCGCGGCTTCGCGCTGTTCCGCGTGGACGGTGCCCACCGATGAAGAACTGATGATCGCGCGGCACACGGTGCGGGCACTCGGCGGCTGACGGCCCTGCTGAAGGAGCCGTCCGGCCCTGCTGGACGGTAGCGCTATCAGCCCCCTAGAATGCGCGGCATGAGCCAGCCCAGCGCCGCCCCTGCTCCCCGTCGCACCCGCCGCGGCAGCGGCGCCGTCACGCTGCACGACGTGGCCAAGCTGGCCGGCGTGGCGCCCATCACCGCGTCTCGCGCGCTCAGCTCGCCCAAGCAGGTGTCGCCCGAGGTGCTCAAGCGGGTCACCGAGGCGGTGGCCAAGACCGGCTATGTGCGCAACGGCCTGGCAGGCAGCCTGGCGTCCACGCGCAGCCGGCTGGTGGCGGCGGTGGTGCCCACCATCATCGGGCCGGTGTTCCAGAACAGCATCGAGGCGCTCACCACCGCCCTGGCCGAACAGGGCTACCAGCTCATGCTGGGCCAGAGCGGCTACGTGAACTCGCGCGAGGACGCCCTGCTCGAGGCCATCATCGGCCGCCGGCCCGACGGCATCGTGCTCACCGGCATCATGCATTCGGCCGAAGGCCGCAAGCGCCTGATGGCGGCCGGCATTCCGGTGGTGGAAACCTGGGACCTCACGCCCACGCCGCTGGACATGCTGGTGGGCTTTTCCCATGCCGACGTCGGCACCGCCGTGGCCAAGTATTTGCACCGCAAGGGCCGGCGGCACCTGGCGGTGATCGCCGGCGACGACGAGCGCGCCGACCGGCGGCTGCAGGCCTTCGAGC
>NZ_BCUU01000152.1 GCF_001591385.1 Variovorax soli NBRC 106424 | reverse complement strand
CGCTGCTGCGCCGCCCAGGCCCCATCGGCAAGCTGCGCGGCGATGTCCAGCCGCTGCCCGAAGGCGCGCTGGCCGGTGTGCCGGCCGTGGCCAGCTACCCGCTGGCCTATCTGCTGCGCAGCGGCGCCGACAAGGCCAAGGCCTGGGCCGACCTGTGCCAGGCGGCGGCTGCGGCAGCCGCCGGCTAGCGGCGCAGGACCCTGGCGGCGGTGGGCGCCAACTAAAATCCCGTCCCATGACCTTCCTCGACCAGCTGCACACGGCGGCCCAGACAAACCGCTCGCTGCTGTGCGTTGGCCTCGATCCCGAACCCAAGCGCTTTCCTGCCGGCCTGAAGGGCGATGCCGGCCGCATCTACGACTTCTGCGCCCGCATCGTCGACGCCACGGCCGACCTGGCCATCGCCTTCAAGCCGCAGATCGCCTACTTCGCCGCCTACCGGGCCGAAGACCAGCTGGAAAAGCTCATGGAGCACATGCGCCGCAACGCGCCCCACGTGCCCACCATCCTCGATGCCAAGCGGGGCGACATCGGCTCCACCGCCGAGCAGTACGCGGTGGAGGCCTTCGAGCGCTACGGCGCCGACTCGGTCACGCTCTCGCCCTTCATGGGCTTCGATTCGGTGGCGCCTTACCTCAAGTACCAGGGCAAGGGCGCCTTCCTGCTGTGCCGCACCAGCAACCCGGGCGGCGACGACCTGCAGGCGCAGCGCCTGGCCAGCGTGGAGGGGCAGCCCCTCTTGTACGAGCATGTGGCGCGCATGGCCCAGGGGCCGTGGAACCTCAACGGCCAGCTCGGCCTGGTGGTGGGCGCCACCTACCCGAACGAGATCGAGCGCGTGCGCGCCCTCGCGCCCACCGTGCCGCTGCTCATCCCGGGCGTCGGCGCCCAGGGCGGCGATGCCGCGGCCACCGTCAAGGCCGGCTGGCGGGCGGATGCGCCCATCATCGTGAACTCGTCGCGCGCCATCTGCTATGCCTCGTCGGGCGACGATTTCGAAGCCGCTGCTCGGCGCGTGGCCAGCCAGACGCGCGATGCGCTGGAGCAGGCCAAGGCCGGCTGAGCGCGCTGAAGGGCGGCCAGGCCGTCCCCCTCAACGCTGACGAGGGCATATCGACAATTCCCGTCACCTGACGGGTGCCGATCGCCCCGCCGGCGACACAAAAGGTCGGTCCTCGGCCGCGGATCGCATACCTTTTTCCGCACCCGGCACGCCACTTCGCGGCCGAGGCAGCGCGGCACGGCGCTTGCCTGCCCATCCTCCGGCGCGGCATGCGCCGAGGAGTGGGAACCCCATGGTTGAGGAAAAGACATTGGCCGCCGGCCCGGCGGGCCCGGCCGGCACACGCGCGCGGCCGGCATCCGCATCGAATCCGGGACTGAGCGCCGCATTGGCGGCGTCGACGTTGCTCGCCGCCTGCGGTGGTGGCGGTGGCGGCAATGGGGGCGATGCCGGCGGCGGTCCGGCGGCCATCACCGGCGCCGGTTCGCTGGCGCCCCTGGCCAACACGCAGACGGCGGCGGGCTATGCCTACACCGGCGCCAAGAGCGATGCAGAGGCCGCGCGCTTCCTGCTGCACGCCCAAGGCTATGCCACCGACAGCGACCTGGCCGCGGTGCGCTCGCTGGGCTACCTGCCCTGGCTGGCGCAGCAGTTCGACGCGCCGCGCGCACCAGCCGGCTGGGACTGGATGAACAGCCGCAGCGGCCAGTCCGGCATCGGCTTCGACAACATGGTGTGGGCGCAGCTGATGGCATCGCCCGACGGCATGCGCAAGCGCATGGCCCTGGCGCTGTCGGAGATCTTCGTGGTGTCCGGCACCGACATCGGCTCGAGCTGGCCGCACCACATGATGTCGTCCTACTGGGACACGCTGGTGGCCGGCGTCACCGGCGATTTCCGCGGCCTGCTGGAAGCCGTCACGCTCAACCCGGCGATGGGCTACTACCTCAACACCAAGGGCAACCAGAAGGAAAACAGCCAGGGCCGCCAGCCTGACGAGAACTTTGCGCGCGAAGTGATGCAGCTGATGACCATCGGCCTGGTGCAGCTGGACAGCAAGGGACAGCCGCGGCAGGCGCCGGACGGCAGCCGGCTCGAGACCTACACGCAGGACGACGTGACCAACCTCGCACGCGTGTTCACCGGCTACGACCTCAACATCGCGGCCGGCGAGGAGAACGCCGGCGCGAGCAACCTGTGGACCGCGCGGCCGATGGCGCTGTTCCCGGCACGGCATTCCACGCTGGCGGCCAACTTCCTGGGCGCGTCGGTGCCGGCCAACACCGACGGCAAGACGGCGCTTCGCATCGCGCTGGACACGCTGGCGGGGCATCCGAACGTCGGCCCCTTCATCGGCCGCCAGCTCATCCAGCGGCTGGTCACGAGCAACCCCAGCCCCGACTACGTGGGCCGCGTGGCGGCCGTGTTCGAGAACAACGGCGCGGGTGTGCGCGGCGACATGCGCAGCGTGTTCGCGGCCGTGCTGCTGGACAACGAGGCGCGCGGCCCGCAAGGGCTTTCCAGTCCCGACTTCGGGCGCCTGCGCGAGCCCATGCTGCGCCTGGTGCAGTGGGCGCGCACCTTCGGCGCCGTATCCGCGCTGGGCACCTGGCCGGTGGGCAACACCACCAGCCCGAGCGGCACGAGCTTTCTGGGCCAGAGCCCGCTGCGTTCTCCCTCGGTGTTCAACTTCTTCCGGCCGGGCTATGTGCCGCCGTCCACGGCCATGGCGGGCAAGGGCATGGTGGCGCCGGAGTTCCAACTGGTGAACGAGACCACGGTGGGCGCCTACCTCAACTTCATGCAGGGCTGCATCCAGAACGGCCTGGGCAACAAGGACGTGGTGGCGGCCTACACGGCGGAGAAGGCGCTGGTGCTGGACATCCCGGCGCTGGTGGACCGGCTCAACCTGCTGCTGTGCGCGGGCCAGCTGTCCGGCGCCACCACCGACATCATCAGGAACGCGCTGGCCACGCCCGTGCTCACCACGGCCAGCAGCGATGCCAGCAAGGCCAACCGGCTGTATTCGGCCGTGCTGCTGGTGATGGGCTGCCCCGAATACCTCATCCAGAAATAGATAAAGGCGGGCGACCATGCACTACATCGATCCCAAGGGCCACACCCGCCGGGCTTTCCTGCGGCGCTCGGGCGCGCTGGCCGTGGCCGGCAGCGCCGCGCCCTTCGCGCTGAGCCTGTCGGCCATGAGCGATGCCGCGGCGCAGACGGCCACCGACTACAAGGCGCTGGTGTGCGTCTTCCTGTTCGGCGGCTGCGACTATTCGAACACCGTCATTCCCTACGACGACGCCAGCCACGCCGCCTACAGCACGATCCGCGTGCCGCAGGCATCGGGCGGCATTGCCATTGCGCGCGATGCGCTGGCTGCCACGGCGCTCAACCCGGCGGTGGCGCTGCCGAACCAGCGCCAGTTCGCGCTGCACCCGCAGATGGCACCCCTCAAGGCCCTGTTCGACGCCGGCACGGCCGCGGTGCAGCTCAACGTGGGGCCGCTGGTGGTGCCCCTGTCGCGCGCGCTCTACAGCAGCGGCAACAGGAAGCTCTACCCGGTGCCGCCCAAGCTGTTCTCGCACAACGACCAGCAGTCCATCTGGCAGTCGTCCTCGCCGGAAGGCTCGACCATCGGCTGGGGCGGCAACATCGGCGACCTGGTGATGGGCGGCAACGGCGGCAAGTCGCTGTTCACCTGCATCTCGGTGTCGGGCAATGCGGTGTTCCTCTCGGGCGACAACGCGCTGCAGTACCAGGTGGGCACCGGCGGCGCGGTGAGCATCGGCAGCGTGAACGGCACCAATGCCATCTACGGCAGCAACACCAGCACCCTGCGGGCCGCCATGGCGCAACTGGCGCAGCAGGCGCGCACGCACACCCTGGAGAACGAATACAACCGGGTGACGCGGCGCGCGGTGGACGCGTACGGCGACATCAGCGGCGCGCTCTCGGCGGCCGGCACCTACAGCTTCGATGCGGGCGGCACCCCCGGGCAGTTTCCGGCCACGGGCCTGGGCCGGCAGCTGGCGATGGTGGCGCGCCTCATCCGCGGCAGCCAGAGCAACCTGGGCATCAGGCGGCAAGTGTTCTTCGTCTCGATGGGCGGCTTCGACCTGCACGACAACCTGATTGCCAACCAGGGGCCGCTTCTTGCACAACTGAGCGATGCGCTCGGCCGCTTCCAGCAGGCGATGGCCGATGCCGGCATGGCGAAGAACGTGACCGCCTTCACCGCCTCGGACTTCGGCCGCACCCTCGCGTCCAACGGCGACGGCACCGACCACGGCTGGGGCAACCACCACTTCATCGTCGGCGGGGCGGTGAAGGGCAACGCCCTCTACGGCTACGCGCCGCCGGTGAGCATCAACAACGACAGCAAGGTGGCCGGCTATGAGGGGCACGTGGGCCAGGGGCGGCTGATTCCCACCACGTCGGTGGACCAGTACGGCGCCACGCTGGGCAAGTGGTTCGGCCTGGGTGATGCGCAGCTGCGCGAGATCCTGCCCAACCTGAAGAACTTCGGCGGATCGCTCACCGCCACTGACGCGGGCGGCAGCAACACCTACGACTACCCGACCGACGTGGGCTTCATGCAGCCAGCTTGAGACCGGCTGGCGCCTCAGCTCACGCCCGCCCGCCCAGGCGCTGCGTGGCCTCCTGCGCGCAGCGGCGAAGCGCATCCGCGACCGGGCCGTTCCACGCCGTGTCCAGCACGCCGGCCGGGCCGATCACGGTCAGCGCCAGCACGATGGCGCCCGTGTGGTCGAACACCGGCGCCGACATGGCGTTGATGCCCGGAATGACCTCGCCTTCCGAGCGGGCCAGGCCGCGCTCGCGCACCTGCGCCAGGCCTGGCTCGAAATCCTTCCACGGCATCACGGCCGGCGCCGGCGGCATGCCCGGCTCGGGGTCCGCACCGCCGCGCCTGCGTTCTTCCTCGAGCATCTTCTTCACCACGTCGGGCGCCAGGTAGGCGCCGAAGACCCGGCCCGAGGCGGTGCTGGTGAGCGAGAACACCGTGCCGTGCCGCATGTTCACATGCACGGGAGACGGCGCTTCGGCCACCCGCACGATGGTGGCGCCGCGCGCGCCCCACACGGCCAGGGCCACCGTCTGGCCGATGGCCTGCGCCAGCTCGTTGACCAGGGGCGTGGCCACGTGCACCGGGTTGGCCTGCTGCAGGCTGATCAGGCCCAGCTGCAGCGCCAAGGGCCCAAGCTGATAGTGGCCATTGCTGCGGTCTTGCTCGATCAGGCCCAGCCGTCCGAAACTGACCATGTAGGGGTGGGCCTTGGCCGGCGCCATGTCCGCCTCGCGGGCCAGGTCCTTCAGCGCCATCGGCCGGCCGTGGTGCACCAGCGCCTTCAGCAGCTGGCCGCCCACCTCGATGCTCTGGATGCCGCGCTGGTTGTCCGTGGCCATGCTGTTTGCCCTGGTGAATTCGTTGATACAAAAAGGATTAGACATTATCTGATCGCGCCCCTACACTCCGCGCATTCGTCAAACACGAACGTATTTGCTTTAAACAAACAAGGAGACGCACGATGAGCCAGCAGCCCAAAGCCTTCGCCAGCCAGGCCGACCTGGAAGAAAAGAAAGTCACTTTCAGCCAGATCTCGGAGCACGCCTGGGCCTACACCGCCGAGGGCGACCCCAACACCGGCATCGTCATCGGCGACGACGCGGTGCTGGTGGCCGACACGCAGGCCACCCCGGCCATGGCCGCCGACGTGATCCGCCGCATCCGCGAGGTGACCGACAAGCCCATTAAGTACGTGGTGCTCACCCACTACCACGCGGTGCGCGTGCTGGGCGCCAGCGCCTACCAGGCCCAGCAGGTCATCGCCAGCCAGGACACCTACGACCTGATCGTGGAGCGCGGCGAGCAGGACAAGGCCAGCGAGATCGGGCGCTTCCCGCGCCTGTTCAGCAACGTCGAGACCGTGCCCCCGGGCATGACCTGGCCGACCATGACCTTCACCGGCAAGATGACCCTGTGGCTGGGCAAGCTGGAAGTGCAACTGCTGCAGGTGGGCCGCGGCCACACCAAGGGCGACACCATCGTCTGGCTGCCCGGCGAAGGTGCCCTGCTGTCGGGCGACCTGGTCGAGTTCGGCGCCACGCCGTACGCGGGCGACGCCTACTTCAAGGACTGGCCGCAGACGCTGGACAACCTGGCGGCCCTCAAGCCCAAGGCGCTGGTGCCGGGCCGTGGCGCGGCGTTGACGACGCCGGAAGAGGTGGCCAAGGGCCTGAGCGAAACGCGCGACTTCATCGCCGACATGTACGCCAGCGTGCAAAAGGGCGTGGCCGCCGGCCAGGACCTCAATGCCGTCTACAAGGCCACCTATGCGGCCCTCAAGCCCAAGTACGGCCACTGGGTCATCTTCGACCACTGCATGCCCTTCGACGTGACGCGCTGCTACGACGAGGCCACCAAGTTCGCCGATCCGCGCATCTGGACGGCCGAGCGCGACGTGGAAATGTGGAAGGCGCTGGAATCCTGATCCGCTGAGCGGGAAGGCTTGCAGCCATGAACCTCCAGGACTTCGCGGCCGCCGATGCGGCAGGGCCGCTGGACTATCAGCAGGTGGCGTTCGACTACGTGCGCCACGCCGACCAGGATGCCGCCCAGCCGGTGCGCCGCCCCGTGGTGGTGGTGGGCGCAGGCCCGGTGGGCCTGGCGCTGGCGCTCGACCTGGCGCAAAAGCAGATTCCGGTGCTGGTGCTCGAGGGCGGCCACGCTCTCTCGACCGGCTCGCGCGCCATCTGCTTTGCCAAGCGCACGCTGGAAATCTTCGACCGCCTCGGCTGCGCGGACCGCATGGTCGACAAGGGCGTGTCGTGGAAGGTGGGCCGCGTGTACTTCGGCGCCGAAGAGGTCTACCGCTTCGACCTGCTGCCCGAATCGGGCCATGAGCGCCCGGCCTTCATCAACCTGCAGCAGTACTACGTCGAAGGCTACCTGGTGAACCGCGCCGCCGCCGTGCCGGGCATCGAGCTGCGCTGGCACAACAAGGTGGTGGGCCTCACGCAGCAGGACGACGGCGTGCGCCTGACCATCGAGACGCCCGAGGGCAACTATGAACTCGATGCCGACTACGTCGCCGCCTGCGACGGCTCGCGCTCGCAGCTTCGCTCGCTGCTGGGCCAGGAAAGCAAGGGCCGCATCTTCCGCGACCGCTTCCTGATTGCGGACATCACGATGGATGCAGACCTGCCCATCGAAAGGCGCTTCTGGTTCGCGCCGCCTTTTCATCCTGGCCAGAGCGTGCTGCTGCACAAGCAGGCCGACGGCATGTGGCGCGTGGATTTCCAGCTGGGCTGGGACGCCGACCCGGTGGCCGAGCGCCAGCACGAGCGCATCCGCCCGCGCGTGCAGGCATTGCTCGACAGCATCGGCCATTCGAAGGTGAAGTTCGACATCGGCTGGGCCAGCGTCTACACCTTTGCCTGCCAGCGCATGGAGCGCTTCCGCCAGGGACGCGTGCTGTTCGCCGGCGACAGTGCGCACGGCGTGTCGCCCTTCGGCGCGCGCGGCGCCAACTCGGGCGTGCAGGATGCCGACAACCTGGCCTGGAAGCTGGCCGCCGTGCTGCGCGGCGAGGCGCCGCCGACGCTGCTGGACAGCTACGGCGCAGAGCGCGAATACGCGGCGGACGAGAACATCCGCCACTCCACCCGCGCCACCGACTTCATCACGCCCAAGAGCGAGGTGAGCCGCCTGTACCGCGACGCGGTGCTGGCGCTGTCCAAGCACCATGCCTTTGCGCGCACGCTGGTCAACAGCGGGCGCCTGTCCACCGCCACGGTGCTGCGCGACTCGCCGCTGAACGCGCCCGATGCGGCGCAGGACTTTGCCGGCGCCATGGTGCCCGGCGCCAGCGCCGCCGACGCGCCGGTGCGGCGCGCCGACGGCAGCACCGGCTGGCTGCTGCGCTCGCTCGCGCCGCATCGCTTCAACCTGCTGGTGTTCGGTGCGCCGGTGGATGCGGGCCTGCTCGACGGGCTGGGCGGGCAGTTGAACGTGGTGCACGTTCCCTTGGACGATGCGCATGCGGTGGCCGCCGCGCGGTACGACGCCAGGCCCGGCACCACCTACCTGCTGCGCCCCGACCAGCATGTGTGCGCCCGCTGGCGCCATGCCGACGCGGCCGGCATCCGCGCCGCGCTGGACCGTGCGCTCGGATTGGCTCCTCTCCCCCCTGGGGAGAGGCTGGGTGAGGGGCTC
>NZ_BCUU01000151.1 GCF_001591385.1 Variovorax soli NBRC 106424 | reverse complement strand
GGGCATGCGCGCCATTGGGGGCGGCGCGCCATGATGAAGGTGGCGCGTGCCCCTCACCCAGCCTCTCCCCAGGGGGGAGAGGAGCAAGACAAGAACCATGAATACAAGCATTTCACCGGTATCGCCTCCCGTGGCCATGCCGGTTTTACGTTCCAGCGCCGGCGGTCGGGCCAAGCGGGTGCTGCCCGGCTTCAACCTGACGCTGGGCTATGCGCTGTTCTATCTCTGCCTGATCGTGCTGATTCCGCTGTCGGCGCTGGTCTTCAAGACCTTCACGCTGAGTTGGGACCAGTTCTGGACGGCCGTGGCCTCGCCGCGCGTGCTCGCCTCGTACCGGCTGACCTTCGGCGCCTCGCTGATCGCGGCCATCGTCAACCTGTTCGGCGGACTGCTGGTGGCCTGGGTGCTGGTGCGCTACAACTTTCCCGGCAAGCGCATCGTCGATGCGCTGGTGGACCTGCCGTTCGCCCTGCCCACGGCGGTGGCCGGCATTTCGCTCACGGCGCTCCTGGCCGGCAACGGCTGGGTCGGCCAGTTCCTCGAGCCGCACGGCATCAAGGTGGCGTTCACGCCGGCCGGCGTGGTCATTGCCCTGATCTTCATCGGCCTGCCTTTCGTGGTGCGCACGGTGCAGCCGGTGCTCGAGGACACCGAGAAGGAACTTGAAGAGGCCGCCACCTCGCTGGGCGCCACACGCTGGCAGACCTTCCGCCTGGTGATCCTGCCGTCGATCACGCCGGCGCTGCTCACCGGTTTTGCCATGGCGTTCGCGCGGGCCATCGGCGAATACGGCTCGGTGATCTTCATCGCCGGCAACATGCCCATGATCTCGGAGATCACGCCGCTGATCATCATCAGCAAGCTCGAGCAGTACGACTTCGCCGGCGCCACGGCGGTCGCGCTGGTGATGCTGCTCATCTCCTTCGTGATGCTGCTGGTCATCAACGCGCTGCAAGGCTGGCAGCGCAAGCGTTCGGGAGCCTCGTCATGAGCGGCGGGACGGCACTTCGCAGCAACGTGCGCCGCGCGCAGGCCGGCACCACCGAGTCGCCGGTGGTGCGCTGGCTGCTCATCGGCCTGGCGCTGACCTTCATGGGGCTGTTCCTCGTGCTGCCGCTGGCGGCCGTGGCCACCGAGGCATTGCGCAAGGGCTTCGGCGCCTATGTGGAGGCCCTGAAGGAGCCCGATGCCTGGTCCGCCATCCGCCTGACGCTGATCACGGCCGCCATCTCGGTGCCGCTGAACCTGGTGTTCGGCATTGCGGCCGCCTGGGCCATCGCCAAGTTCGAGTTCCGCGGCAAGGCCGTGCTCACCACGCTGGTGGACCTGCCCTTTGCGGTGTCGCCGGTGGTGGCGGGCCTGATCTACGTGCTGGTGTTCGGCGCGCAGGGCTGGCTGGGCCCCTGGCTGGCCGAGCACAACATCAAGATCATCTTCGCGGTGCCGGGCATCGTGCTGGCCACCATCTTCGTGACCTTTCCCTTCATTGCGCGCGAACTCATTCCGCTGATGCAGGCGCAGGGCACCGACGAGGAGCAGGCCGCCATCGTGCTGGGTGCCACCGGCTGGCAGACCTTCTGGCGCGTGACGCTGCCCAACATCAAGTGGGGGCTGCTGTACGGCGTGATCCTGAGCAATGCGCGCGCCATGGGCGAGTTCGGCGCGGTGTCGGTGGTGTCGGGCCACATCCGCGGCCAGACCAACACCATGCCGCTGCATGTGGAGGTGCTCTACAACGAGTACCAGTCGGTCGCGGCCTTCGCCGTGGCCTCGCTGCTGGCCATCCTGGCGCTGGTCACGCTGGTGATCAAGTCGGTCATCGAGTGGCGCCACGAGCGCGAGATGAAGGCGCTGGCGGACCTGCCGCCCGAGCGGCCCGTGCAGGACACGGCCGCCGCCTGAAGTGAGAGGAACAAACAAATGAGCATTGAGATCCGCAACGTCAGCAAGCAGTTCGGCGACTTCCACGCGCTGCGCAACGTCAACCTCGACGTCGATTCGGGCGAGCTGGTGGCGCTGCTGGGCCCCTCGGGCTGCGGCAAGACCACGCTGCTGCGCATCATCGCCGGCCTGGAAACGGCCGATGCCGGCAGCATCCTGTTTGCCGGCGAGGACACCACCGACGTGCACGTGCGCGAGCGCCAGGTCGGCTTCGTGTTCCAGCATTACGCGCTGTTTCGCCACATGTCGGTGTTCGAGAACGTCGCCTTCGGCCTGCGCGTGAAGCCGCGCAGCACCCGGCCGAGCGATGCGCAGATCAAGAAGAAGGTGATGGAGCTGCTCAAGCTGGTGCAGCTCGACTGGCTGGCCGACCGCTACCCCTCGCAGCTGTCGGGCGGCCAGCGCCAGCGCATCGCCCTGGCGCGCGCGCTGGCGGTGGAGCCCAAGGTGCTGCTGCTGGACGAACCCTTCGGCGCGCTCGACGCCAAGGTGCGCAAGGAACTGCGCCGCTGGCTGCGCCGCCTGCACGACGAGCTGCACGTCACTTCCATCTTCGTCACGCACGACCAGGAGGAAGCGCTCGAAGTGGCCGACCGCGTGGTGCTGATGAACAGCGGCCGCATCGAGCAGGTCGGCTCGCCGCAGGAGGTGTGGGACCACCCGGCCAGCCCCTTCGTCTACGGCTTTCTGGGCGACGTGAACCTGTTCCATGGCCGTGCCCACGAAGGCGAGGTCGAGGTGCAGGGCGTGCGCTTCGACGCGCCCGAGCACGGTGCGGCGCGCGACGCCAAGGCTCTGGCCTACGTGCGGCCGCACGACCTGGACGTGCGCCGCTACGTGGCTGGCGCCAGCGGCATCGTGGCCAGCATCGGCCGCGCCATCGTGGTCGGCCCCATCGCCCGGCTGGAACTTGAGCCGGTGGAATCGAATCCAGATAATCCCGGCAGCGGAACCATCATCGAGGCGCAAATCCCTGCGCAACAGTTCCGCGACCTGGGCCTGAAGGAGGGCGACCAAGTGGTGGCCACGCCGCGCAAGGCCCGGGTGTTCGTGGAAGAAGACTGGGTTTCGCCTTGATTCAATGGTTCTTTGGCGCGCCGCGCCGTGCGTTCGGCCTCATCGCGCTGGCCTGTGTGGCCATGCTGGCCTTCGGCCTCTACCTGCAGCACGTGGTGGGGCTCGAGCCCTGCCCGATGTGCGTGGTGCAGCGCTATGCGCTGGTGGCGGTCGCCGTATTCGCCGGCCTGGCCTCGGCGGTGCGCGGCCGCGGCGCGCGCACCTTGTGGGGCGGGCTCGGCCTGGTGGCCAGCGTGGGCGGCGCCTACACCGCGGCCAGCCAGAGCTGGCTGCAGTGGTATCCGCCCGAATTCGTCAGCTGCGGCCGTGACATCTACGGAATGATCGAGAGCTTTCCGCTGCAGCGGGCCATTCCCATGATCTTCCGCGGCAGCGGCGACTGCTCCAAGGTCGACTGGTCCTTCCTGGGCCTGACCATCGCCAACTGGTCCTTCATCGCCTTCACGGTGTTCGGCCTGCTGACCATCGGCCTGCTGCTGGCCGGCGGGCGCCCCCGGGGCGGCTACAGCGGCAAGGTGTCGAACGCGGCATAAGCCGTCGCCAGCCAGCTCTTGACGCGCTGGCGCTCCAGCAGGCCCAGGGCCGCGGGGCTTTCGCGGTCGTTCACCGCCTTCCAGAAGCTGGTGTTCTGCGCGTCGATCTTGCGCATGCTGGCCTCGTGCAGGCGGGGCAGGGCAATGATCTTGGCGCCCGCCAGCATCGCCTTGGACAGCGACTGCGAGCCCAGCAGCAGGGCGAAGTCGCTGCCCCGGCCGTAGTTCTGCACCACGATGTAGTTGGGCTTGTCGCCGAAGGTGTCCACCAGCGTGCCCAGCAGGTCGGTGGAGTCGCGCCCGTCGTCGAGCACGTGCCAGAAGTTGACCGGCACGTTCAGCTCGCGGAACAGCGGGAGCAGGTCCGATTCCTTGATCCACTTGGACAGCGGCGCCAGCGTCTGCGCCGCCAGGTCGACGATCACGCTGTGCTCGGGGTTGTCCTCGAAGCCGTTCACGATCGTGTCGAGCGCCTCGTAGCTGTCCACCAGCACCGGCGAGGCGAAGCCCTGGTAGAAGCGCGTGAAGGAGTTGTGCGAGCGGTCGGTGTCGAAGCCGGTGAAGGGCTTGTTCCGGTCGATGAAGTACTGGGCGAGCACCCGGGCCGTGACCGACTTGCCGACGCCGCCTTTTTCACCGCCGATGAAATTGAGAGAACTCATTCCGTTTGTCCTGCCTTCGTGAAGTGGGAGACATGCGCCCGGATCGGCGCGCGGAGGGTTGCCGGGGCATTCTAGGGGCGGCCTCCGCTTTGCTCGGCGCGGTCGGTCGAGCGGGTCGTGCCGCAGGCCGCGAGGGCCAGCGACAGGGCCGCCGGCAGCAGCACTTTCAGGCGATGTGACATGGGGACTCCCTGGACGTTCTGGTGCTTGTCCGCACGGTATCATCTTCGCTTCGGTGCGCAGTTCTCCCTGCGACAAATTTCCTTACAAATCAACAGCTTGGATCGGAGTCTTGCCGTAGCGGCAAATCCGGTCCCGGCAAGGCAAAGCTCGTGCGCCTCAATTCGATCAAGCTCTCCGGCTTCAAATCCTTCGCCGAACCGACCAACTTCATGCTGCCAGGCCAGCTGGTCGGCGTGGTGGGGCCCAACGGCTGCGGCAAGTCGAACATCATGGACGCCGTGCGCTGGGTGCTGGGCGAATCGCGTGCGTCCGAGCTGCGCGGCGAGTCCATGCAGGACGTGATCTTCAACGGCACCACCAGCCGCAAGCAGGCCAGCCGCTCCAGCGTGGAGCTGGTGTTCGACAACGCCGACCACCGCGCTGGCGGGCAGTGGAGCCAGTTCACCGAGATCGCCGTGCGGCGCGTGCTCACGCGCGACGGCACCAGCAGCTACTACATCAACAACCAGCCGGTGCGCCGGCGCGACGTGCAGGACGTGTTCCTGGGCACGGGCCTGGGCCCGCGCGCCTACGCCATCATCGGCCAGGGCACGATCAGCCGGATCATCGAGTCCAAGCCCGAGGAACTGCGCCTGTTCCTCGAAGAGGCTGCGGGCGTGTCCAAGTACAAGGAGCGCCGGCGCGAAACCGAGAACCGCCTGTCGGACACGCGCGAGAACCTCACGCGGGTGGAAGACATCCTGCGCGAGCTCAACACCAACCTCGAGAAGCTCGAGAAGCAGGCCGAGGTGGCCGCGCGCTACAACACGCTGCAGGGCGATGCCACGCGCAAGCAGCACCAACTGTGGTTTTTGAAGCGCGGCGAGAGCGAGGCCGACCAGGCCAAGATCAAGATGGACGCCGAGAAGTCCATCAACGACCTCGAAGCGCGCACCGCCGAGCTGCGCCACGTCGAGGCCGAGCTCGAAACCGTGCGCCAGGCCCATTACGCGGCGGGCGACCAGGTCAACCAGGCGCAGGGCAAGCTGTACGAAGCCAGCGCCGAAGTGGGTCGCCTCGAAGGCGAGATCCGCTTCGTGGTCGAAGGCCGCCAGCGCGTCGAGCAGCGCCTGGTCCAGCTCAAGGAGCAGGTTGCGCAATGGGGCATGCGCCGTGAAGAAGCGCAGGCCGAGATCGAGACCCTGGCCGGGCAGGGCGTGGACGCCGAAGAGCAGTCCATCCTGCTGGCCGCGCAGCTCGAGGAGCACGATGCGCGCATGCCCGAGCTGGAAGAGGCCTTGCAGCGCGCGCAGGACGAAGCCAACGCGCAGCGCAGCGCGGTCGCGCAGGTGCAGCAGCAAATCCAGGTGCTGGCCGCCGACCAGCGCAACATCGACGACCAGATGCGCCAGCTGAATGTGCGCGCCGAGCGGCTGGAAACCGACAAGCGCGCCCTGGCCGCGCCCGACGAAGCCAGGCTGGCCGACATGCAGGAGCAGCTCGCCGCCGCGCAGGAAGCCGCCAGCGAAGCCGATGCGCGCCTGCAGGAGCTGCAGGAATCCGTGCCGCAGCTCGACGAATCGCGGCGCGAGAAGCAGCAGCAGGTCAACAGCGAAAGCGCCAAGCAGGCCGAGCTGTCGGCACGCCTGGAGGCGCTGCGCGCTCTGCAGGAAAAGGTGAAGACCGACGGCAAGCTGGCGCCGTGGCTGGCCAAGCACGGCCTCGACGGGCTGCAGGGCCTGTGGACGAAGATCCACATCGAGCAGGGCTGGGAGAACGCGCTGGAAGCAGCCCTGCGTGAGCGCATGAGCGCGCTGGAAGTCAGCCGGCTGGACATGGTGCGCGGCTTCCTCGGCACCGAGGGCAAGGACGCACCGCCTGCCAAGCTCGCCTTCTACAGCCCGCCCGCGGCGGCCCAGCCTGCATCGGCGGGCAGCCTGCCGCGCCTGTCCGATCTATTGCGCCTGAACGACGCGGGCCTGCAGGCCTTGCTGTCCGACTGGCTGCATGACAGCTTCACGGCGCAGAGCTTCGAGGAAGCCCTGTCGCTGCGCGACAAGCTGCCGCCCGGCGGTGTCATCTACGTCAAGAGCGGCCACGCCGTCTCCGCCCACGGCGTCAACTTCTACGCCCAGGATTCGGAACAGGCCGGCCTGCTGGCACGCCAGCAGGAAATTGAAAACCTGGAGCGCCAGCTGCGCGCGCAGGCCCTGATCAGCGAAGAAGCGCGCAGCGCCCTGGTGCGCGCCGAGGCGGCCTACAGCGATGCCGCCGCGCGCCTGGTGACGGCACGTCGCGAAGCGGCCGACACGCAGTCGCGCTCGCACGAGCTGCAGGTCGAGACCCTGCGCCTGACGCAGCTGGCCGAGCAGACCCGCGCACGCAGCGAGCAGCTCAACGCCGACCTGGGCGAAGTCAACGCGCAGCTCGAAGAACTGCAGGAGCGCCGCGTGGCGGCCGAAGCGCGCTTCGAGGAGCTGGACATGCAGCTGGCCGACAGCCAGGAGCGCCATGCGCAGCTCGACGAAAAAGTCATCGAGGCGCAGCGCAAGCTGGCCGACAGCCGCGAGCAGCATCGCAGCCTGGAGCGCCAGGCGCAGGAAGCCACCTTTGCGCAGCGCACGCTCGAGGCGCGCCGCGCCGAACTGCAGCGCTCCATCCAGACGGCCGAGCAGCAGACCGTGGCGCTCGCCGACGAAGACCAGCGCGCCCGCGCCGAGCTGGAGCGGCTGTCCGACGCCGCCGCGCAGGCCGGCCTGCAGAACGCGCTGTCCTTGAAGCTGGAGCGCGAAACCGCCCTGGGCGCCACCCGCAGCCAGTACGACGACCTGACCATCAAGCTGCGCGCCAGCGACGAGCGGCGCCTGCAGCTGGAGCGCGAGCTCGAGCCGCTGCGCCAGCGCATCACCGACTTCCAGCTCAAGGAGCAGGCCGCGCGCCTGGGCTTCGAGCAGTATTCGCAGCTGCTGGCCGACGCGCAGGCCGACCTGGAGGCGGTGGCGGCCTCCATCGAGACCGACAAGGTGCGCCTGACGGGCCTGCAGAGCGAGATCGATCGCCTGCACCGCGAAGTGGCGGCGCTGGGCGCGGTCAACCTGGCGGCACTGGACGAACTGACCGTGGCGCGCGAGCGCAAGACCTTCCTCGACGCGCAGTCGGCCGACCTGAACGAGGCCATCAACACGCTGGAAGACGCCATCCGCAAGATCGACGGCGAGACGCGTGAGCTGCTCGGCGGCACCTTCAAGATCGTCAACGACCACTTCAGCCGCATGTTCCCCGAGCTGTTCGGCGGCGGCAACGCCAAGCTGGTGATGACTGGCGACGAGATCCTGGATTCGGGCGTGCAGGTGATGGCGCAGCCGCCCGGCAAGAAGAACCAGACCATCCACCTGCTCTCGGGCGGCGAGAAGGCGCTCACGGCCATTGCGCTGGTGTTCGCCATCTTCCAGCTCAACCCGGCGCCGTTCTGCCTGCTGGACGAAGTGGATGCGCCGCTGGACGACGCCAACACCGAGCGCTATGCCAAACTCGTGACCGCCATGAGCAAGGAGACCCAGTTCCTCTTCATCAGCCACAACAAGATCGCCATGGAAATGGCCGAGCAGCTGATCGGCGTGACCATGCAGGAGCAGGGCGTCTCGCGCATCGTGGCGGTGGACATGGAAGCGGCCGCCTCGATGGCCGAGGCCGCATGAGGCCGCAAAGAGAAAATCAAGAATCGAGCCTGGGAGAGGCTTTTCAATGAGCAGCTTGACTGTTGCACTCGCCATCCTCGGCGGCCTGGTGCTGGCCGCCGTCATCGCCTACAACGCCTGGACCTCGCGCCGCAACACGCCGCGCCAGCCCCGGCAAGTGCCCGACGGTGAGGGTCCCGCGCCCACCGCGCCGCAGCCCCTGGGCCAGGGCGGCGGCGA
>NZ_BCUU01000150.1 GCF_001591385.1 Variovorax soli NBRC 106424 | reverse complement strand
CGCGCTGGCCGCACCGCTGGCGGGCCGCGTGGCCGACCGCAAGGGGCCGGAGCTGGTGACGCGCCTGGGTGCCACCATCTTCGTCCTGTCGTTTGCCGCACTGGCGCTCGCGCCGATGCTGGACACGCATGCGCAGCTGGCACTGCTGGCGGCCGGCGCCATCGGTTTCGACCTGGGCTTCCAGGGCACGCTGATCGCGCACCAGACCATCGTCTACGGCATCGACCCCGGTGCGCGCAGCCGCCTGAATGCGGTGCTCTTCACCGGCATGTTCATCGGCATGGCCAGCGGCGCGGCCCTCGGCGCGATGCTGTTCGCGCAGTGGGGATGGATGGCCGTGGTGCTGCTGGCAACGGGTTCGGGCCTGGCAGGCCTGGCCGTGCGGATGGTGAAGTTCGAGTAAGCAAACCCGCGATCGATCATCAGCGCGGCAGCATTTCCCGCACGATCATGCTGCCGCCCAGCACGAGCAGGCTGGCCAGAAAGCAGATGCGAAACCGTTCCTGCGAAATGCGCTGTCGAAGACTGGCCCCCAGCGCCATGCCGGCGAGCGCTGGCAACAGCATCAGCACCGACTCGCCCACCGCCGCCGTGGGCAGGTGCCCGTTGAGGTACAGGCCTGCAGCCAGCGCCACGGTCGACACCGTGAACGACAGGCCCATGGCCTGCATCAGCGCGTCGCGGTGCAGGCCGAGCGCCTGCAGATAAGGCACCGCGGGCACGACGAAGACACCGGTGGCCGCGGTGATGACGCCGGTGGACGCGCCCACCACAGGCCCCAGCCGGCGCTCGGCGCGCGGCGCCACCGAGAGGCGCGCACCGGCGAGCACCCAGGCCGCATAGACGATCAGCATCGCGCCAAGACCGACGACGGCCCACGACCCGACGGGCGCGCCGATGGCCCACGCGCCGGCCAGCGTGCCGGCCACCACGCCGGCCTGCATGGGGGCCACTCGGCGCGTCACGCCGTGCAGCGAGCGCCACGGCTGCCACTGCCAGACGTTGGTGGCCAGCGAAGGCACGACCAGCAGCGCCGCGGCCTCGGCAGGGCTCATCATCGAACCGAGCAAGGCCATCGAGATCGTCGGCAGGCCCAGGCCGATGACGCCCTTGACCAGGCCCGCAAGGACGAACACCGCGGCAATCGACAGCAGCAGTGAAAGCGGCGAGGCAAGGAAGGCATCTGCGTTCATGCGCCCATTCTGTAAAGCGGGCGGCGTGCGGAAAATCTGGAATGTGCACACCCAGCCTCAGCCGCAGCCTGAGGCTGCTGCAATCTGGCAGAGGGTGTGCGGGTATCGTTGCCGCCCCCGGCGATGTTCCATAGACTCGCCGCATGCAAACCCAGGCGCACTTCTCCTGCACAGCAGCAGCCCAAGGCCACGCCGGCCTCGCGCCGCTGTTGCTGTGTGCGGCGCTCGTGCCGCGCGCCTTGCCGCTTGCCCGGCCCGTCTTCGGGTCGCGTCAGACCCCCGCACATTCCTGAGCCCGGCGGTCAGCCTCCTTCGTTTTTTTCCAGCGCACTTTTCTTCTTCTTGACCGTCGGGCACCCGCCCCGCGCGCGGTAGCGACCCCACTCGAAGGTGCGGGTCCGAGGCTCCACGCCTCCAGGAGAGAACAACGATGGACATTCATTCCATTCTCGCGGTCACCGATCTGTCGCCGCAGGGCAATCGCGCGGTGGTCCGCGCCGCGATGCTCGCGGCCCGGCATCGCGCGCTGCTGAAGATCATGCATGCGCCCGAAGGCTTTGCGGGCAGTGCCAGGGCCGATGCGGAGCATGCCGCACGGCGGCTCGCCGCCGAGATCTACGCGCGCTTCGACATCCTCGTGAAGCGTGTTGCGGGCCGTGACGACGATGCGCATCTGAATGCGATTGCCGAGGAAGCCCGCTGGGTCGACCTGGTCGTCGTCGGCGAGCAGCGCAGAAAAAAGAACTCCGCCAAGGCCTTCTTCTGCAGCCACCCCATCGAGCGCCTGCAGCGCGCCGTGCCCTGCCCGATCCTGCTGGCGCGGCTGGAAGTCTTTCACCGCTACCGGCGCATCCTGGTGGCGGTCGACTTCACGCCCGAGTCGAAGAAGCTGGTGAAGCTGGCCTGGTCCCTCGACGGCGATGCGCAGGTCGAGCTGTTCCACGCGCTCAACACCACCTTCGAAGGCAAGCTGCGCTATGCGGACGTGTCGGAGCGGGCGATGAAGATCTATCGGCACGAGAGCCTGCGCGATGCGCACGAGCGCCTGTTCTGGCTGAGCGACTCGTCGACGGCCCGGCGCAACCGCGTCGTCGCCGCCATCGGCCGGGGCGACGTGGCGCGCCAGGCGGTGGTCCAGCAGCAGCATTCCGATGCCGAGCTGCTGGTGGTGGGCAAGCGGCGCAGTTCCGGCTTCGCGGACTTTCTTTTCGGCAGCGTGGCGCAGCGTGTGCTATGGTGGTCCAGCGGCGATGTGCTGCTGGTGCCGCACGACCTGCGCATCGACCCCAAGCCCGAGGCAGCCGCACTGCCCGCCGCCGGGGAGACGGCATGACGGCGCTGGCCATGGGCTTTGCACTGCCATCGCCCCTTCCTTTCTTCAGGATCCCGTTCCACCGGCCGGCCGAACTTCGGGTCGATGTCGATCCTTCGAAGAACGAGCGCGGCGAGTCGCTCGAGCTGATCTACGAGCGAATCCGTTCGCCGGGCGACGCGCTGCACGGCCTGCCGGCCTTCGGGCTGCCGCGCGATCCGCAACTCAAGGTCCACATCCGCGAGGCCGACGGCGAGTTCTATGCGTACGTCGAAGACCTCCAGGAGCGGCGCCTCGCCGGCTGCACCGTCTTCAACCGGCTGATCGAAGTCGATCGCCGCGCAGACCGGCACCTGCGTTCGCCCCACTCGCGCTACCTGGCGCAATACCAGCGCCGCGGCATTGCGACGGCGGTGTACGACTGGGCGCTGGGCACCGGCATCTGCCTGATGACCGGTGCGCGCCAATCGGCCGGCGCGCATGCGCTGTGGCGCAAGCTGGCGCAGCGCTACCAAGCGGGATTCGTCGATCTTCGCGACAGGCGGCTCACCTATCTGGGCCGCGATGTGGGCCCGAACGATCTCGATCGGCTGGAGACGCGGATGTTCCTGCTGGCGCCGGGTTGGTCGCTGCTGACGTTCTGCGCGGCGGTTGGAATGCGAGGGCCCGTGTTGTTGCTGCTGCTCCTTAGTTTGCATTGGTCGCGGAAATTTCTTGCAATGGTCCTGGCAACGCCCACCCGGAAGGCAGGCCTCGACAAGCCGCGATCGCTGCCGCCGCGGGTCACGCGGGCGGCCCCATCCCAGCCCGTCTGCTGTCCGATAGTCAGCCGACCTTCCAGTTTGCCCAATCCATAGACGGCTATCGCTGCATACCAGCCTTGGAAAGGAATCGCTCAGCGGAGCCAAACGCCTGATCGCATATTGACCTTTTTTCGCTTAAGAATAACTTGAGCGGCCGCGGTCACTCGGCGGTGATGTGGTTGTCCTTCACCACCTTGGCCCACGCCCGCGCGTCCTCGTCCAGGAAGCGGCTGAAGGCTTCGGGCGGCTCGCCCACCGGCGTAAGGCCGTAGCCTTCCAGCTTGGCGCGAAAGGCCGCCTGCGCCACGATCTTCTGCGACTGCGCGAGCAGACTCGCCAGCACCGGCTCGGGCGTCCCTTTGGGCGCGAAGATGCCGTGCCAGGAATCGCCGACGAAGCCGGGCACGATCTCCGCGATGGCCGGCACGTCCGGCAGCCCCGCGATGCGCTTGGGGCTCGACACGCCCAGCGCCCGCACCTTGCCTGCCTTCACCTGCGGGATGGCGCCGGTGCTGGCGTCGAAGGCGACGTCGACGCGCCGGGCGATGACGTCGGGCAGGAAGTAGTCCTTGTAGGGCACGTGCGTCATGGAAACACCGGCCTCGCCCAGCAGCCGGGCCATGGCCACGTGCGTGTCCTGTCCGATGCCGGCGCTCGCATAGGTCATCGCATCGGGCCGGGCCTTGGCCTCGCGGATCAGGTCCGGCAGCGAGCGGATCTTCGATTCGCTCGAGGTGACCAGCACATAGGGCACCGACAGGATGCGGGTCACCGCGGCGAAGTCCTCGGCCTTGTAGGGCAGCTTCTTGTAGACGTAGGGGTTGATGGAAAAGGTGTTGTTCACCGTCCAGAGCAGGGTGTAGCCGTCCGGTGCAGCATTGGCTGCCGCTTGCGCCGCGATGATGGTGCTGGCGCCGGGGCGGTTCTCCACGACGACCGCCTGGGCGGTGGCCTTGGTGAACTCTTCGCCCCACAGCCGCGCGATCACGTCGGGCGAGGTGCCGGCCGGAAAGGGAACGATCAGCTTCACTGGCCGCGACGGGTAGGTGGGCTGCGCGTTGGCGGCGAAGGTCGTAGCACCGGCCAGCAGTACGCCGCCGAGACCCAGCAGCGCACGCCGGGAAAGCTTGTTCGATTTCATCTGTCTGTCTCCGTTCTGTCGTCGATGTTGCGTGGCGAGAAGCTCAAGCCTTGAGGTCCAGCCGCTTCACCAGTGGCGGGAAATCCGCCATGTCCTGCCGGATGGTGGCTTCGAGCACCTGCGGCGCCCCGCCTACCAGTTCCCACCCGTTGACCTGGGCCCTTGCCTTCATCTGCGTGTCGGCAAGGGCCTTGTCCAGTGCCCGGTTCAGGCGCGCGATCACTTCGGGCGACGTGCCGCGCGGCACGGCAAGGCCGATCCAGAACGACGGGTCATAGCGCGCGAAGCCTGATTCCGACAGCGTCGGCACCTCGCTCATCGAGGCCAGCCGCCGGGCAGCGGTCTGCGCCAGCGGCACGAGGGTTCCGCCCTTGAGGCCTGCCTGCGCCGAAGAGAAGTCGAGCAGTGCCAGTTGCACCTCTCCCGCCATCAGCCCGGTGATCAGCGGGCCGGAGCCCTTGTACGGCACATGCACGAGGTCGATGCCCGCCAGCGACTTGAATTGCTCGATGGCGATGTGGTTCGTAGCGCCGATGCCGGCGCTGCCATAGAAGAGCTTGCCCGGTTGCGCCTTGGCCGCAGCGATGAAATCGCGCAGGTTGCGCCACGGCGACTTGGCCGGCGTGGCGAGGATGCCCACCGCGCGCAAGGCCAGGCCCACCGGCGCCAGGTCGCGCACCGGATCGACCTGCGTGCCCTGCTGCACCAGCGGCGCTATCACGTGGTTGGAGCGCGATGTGACCAGCACGGTGTAGCCGTCGGCCGGCGAGTTGGCCACCACGCCGCTGCCGATGAGGCCGGCCGCGCCCGGCCGGTTGTCGATGACCAGCGGCTGGCCCAGTTCGGCACGCATCGACTCGGCCAGGAAGCGCGCCACGATGTCCGAGGGCCCGCCCGGCGGATTGGGCACCACCAGCTTGATGGGCCGCTGCGGAAAGCCGGTGTCGGCCCAGGCCCGGCCAATTGCCACGGGGGCCAAGGGCGCCAGTCCGGCCAGCGCCGCCCGGGCCAGGAAAGCTCTGCGATTGCTCGTGTTCACGCGCGTGTCTCCATCTGCTTGTTGTCGGTGGTGGCGGGCAGCGCGGTGCGCCCGCCGAGCGTCTCGGCCACCCAGTCGGCGATGTAGGCGCCGGCGTTGGCCGAGTTGTCGAAACTCGAATGCTGGGCCCCGCCCTCGCGGTCGGTGAACACCTTGAGTTCGCGCCGGGGGCTGTTGACGAGTTGATCGTAGGTGCGCTGCGCCCACTTGAGCGGGATCTGCGAATCCTTCTGGCCATGCGTGACGAGGAAGGGCACGCGAATCTTCTCGACCACGCCGTCCAGGTGCACGTTCTCGGCAATCCGCATGAAGTCGTCCACGTCCTTGGCGCCCCACACCCAGCACACGTGTCCCCAGTAATGCGGCACCGGAAAGCTGCCTTCCCTTTCCAGGCGGCGCTTCTGCACGTCGCGCCAGTCGTGGTTGGCGCCCCACACCACGCCGCAGGCAAAGCGCGGCTCCATGGCCACGGCGCGCGGGCAGTAGTAGCCGCCCAGCGACACGCCCTCGCAGCCGATGCGCGCGGGGTTGATGTCGGCGCGCGCCTGCAGCCAGTCGACCACCGGGCTGGCCCAATGCTCGCTGTCGAAGCGCGCCGTCATGCCGTGCAGGCGCAGGGCCTCGCCGGTGCCCGGTTGGTCGATCACCAGCGAAGCCACGCCGCGCTGCGCCAGCCAGCGCGGAAGGCCCACGCGGTACTTCATCTCCTTGGTCGAATCCAGGCCGTTGAGCTGCACCAGCACCGGCGCACGCTCGCCCGGCGCCAATCCTTCGACGCGGACGTACAGGCCAGCGATATGGGCGTTGCCGTACGGAATTTCCACCCGTTCGCAGTTCTCGCCCGCCAGGCGCACGCTGCGCTCGAAGGTATCGAGGAAGCGCCGGTACAGCGCCTCGCGTCCCGGCGCGCCATGCGCCTGAAGGCGCTCTGCGGTCATGAGGTAGGTGGCGGCGCGCCCGAGCTTGTCGCCGGCCGAGATGAGGCGCCCGCGCCGCTCGTCCTCGGCAGCCAGCTCGCACAGCTGGTCGGCCATGCGCTCCCAGCTCTGGCGAAAGGCTGCCGAGGCGGCGGCGTCGGGCTGGCCGGCGGCCTGCTGCAGCGGTGCGCACATCGCCTCGATCTCGCCAATGCGCGCGCCCATCTCGATGGCCAGGTCGACCGACAGGTTCCAGACGTAGTTGCTCGGGAAATACTTGAACATGGCTCTTGTCTCCTGCGTGCCGCGCGGCCCGATTCAGCCGCCGTCGGTGACGACGGTGCCGCCGTCCACCACCAGCGTCTGCCCGTTGATGAAAGCGCCGGCTGCCGAAGCCAGCATGGCAGCCACACCGGCCACCTCGTGCGGCTCGCCGACGCGTCGCAGCGGCGTCATGGCCAGGCGCCGCGCCATGAAGGCCTCGTCTGCCAGCAGGCCCTGCGCCAGTGGCGTGCGGATGAGCCCCGGCGCGATGGCATTGGCACGCACACCGCGCGGCCCCCATTCCACGGCCAGGTTGCGCGCCATCTGCGATAGCGCCGCCTTGCTCAGCCCGTACAACCCGAGGGCACGATTGCCGCGCAGCGCGGCAATGCTGGCCATGAGCACCACGCTGCCGCCGCCGCGCGCGGCCATGCCCGGCACCAGCGCCGCGCACAGCGCGTGCGCGCTGGCGAGGTTGACCTGGAAAACCGCGTCCCAGTCGCTGCGCGCCACGTCCAGCAGCGGCCCCGCGGGTCCCTGCATGCCGGCGTTGCACACCAGCGCGTCGACGCGCCCGAACACCTCGGCCGCGCGCGTGCCCAGGGCAGCCGCCTGCCCCGCATCGGCCAGGTCGGCGGCCAAGGTGTGCACGCGCACGCCCCATTCGCGGCATTGCGCGGCCACGTCTTCCAATGGCCTGCGGTCCCGGTCGGTCAGCACCAGGTCGGCGCCCTGCCCCGCGAACACGCGCGCAATGGCCTGGCCCAGCCCGCCCCCCGCCCCGGTGACCAGTGCCACCTGGCCTTGCAGGCTGAACAGCGCGGGCCCGGCCGCATCAGTCAAGCTGCACCCCGACTTCGCGGATCACCTTGCCCCAGCGCGCCGTTTCCGTGCGGATGAGTTCGCCGAACTCGGCGCGCGTGCTGGGCGCCACCACCAGGCCCAGCTCGGTGTAGCGCTGCACCACATCGGGCGAGCGCACCGCCTTGACCAGCTCGTCGTGCAGCAGGTTGGCAATGGGCTCGGGCGTGCCGGCCTTCAGCACCACGCCGGTCCAGCCGGGCACGTTGAGCGCAGGCAGGCCCAGTTCGGCAATGGTGGGCACCTGCGGCAGTTGCGGCAGGCGCTTCTCGGCGCCCACCACGGCCAGCGCGCGGGCCTTGTTCTCGCGCACCAGCGGAATGCTGCTGGGCGTCACGTCCAGCATCAGGTCGATGTGGCCAGCCATCAGGTCCTGCACGGCCGGCGCGCCGCCCTTGTAGGCCACGTGCGTCATGCTGCCCTTGATCTCGCGCTGGAGCATTTCCATCCAGATGTGCGGCTGGCTGCCCATGCCGTAGGAGCCGTAGTTCAGACCCTTGGGCGAGCGGGCCGCCTCCACCAGGTCCTGCCAGGTCTTCAGGCGGCTGTTGGCCGGCACGATGACCAGCGTGGGCGAAACGAGCAGGCGCGTGAGCGGCGTGAAGTCCTTCAGCGTGTCGTAGCTGAGTTTGGGGTACAGGCCCGCGTTCATCGAGAACGGGCCGAGGTCGCCGTAGAACAGCGTGTAGCCGTCGGCGGGCAGTTGCTTGACGTGGTTGGCGCCGATCTGGCCGCCAGCGCCGGGGCGGTTGTCCACCACCACCGGCTGCTTCAGGCTGTCCGACAGCTTCTGCGCAAGCATGCGCGAGAGCGCGTCGCCGAAGCCACCCGCCGGATAGGGCACCACCCAGGTGATGGGGCGCGAGGGGAAGGCGGCAGCGGCCGCCTGCGCGCCGGCGCGGGTGGCCAGCG
>NZ_BCUU01000149.1 GCF_001591385.1 Variovorax soli NBRC 106424 | reverse complement strand
CTGCACCTCGGCCTGCGCCTTGGCGCTGCGGGCCTTGCCGGCCGCGCGCTTGGCCGGGGTGCGCGCCGGGGCCGCAGCCAGCCTGGGCTCGGCACGCACAGCGACAGCGGCGGGCTGCATGCCGCCAAGGCGGAACACGCTCACCGCCTGCACCAGGCCGCCGGCCTGCTCCTGCAGCGAGGCGGCAGCCGCAGCCGCCTCTTCCACCAGCGCCGCGTTCTGCTGCGTCACCTGGTCCATCTGCGTGATCGCCTGGTTGATCTGCTCGATGCCCGCCGTCTGCTCCTGGCTCGCGGCCGTGATCTCGCCCATGATGTCGGTCACGCGCTTCACGCTGCCCACGATCTCCTGCATGGTCTGGCCGGCTTCGCCGACGAGTTCGCTGCCCGCCTGCACCTTGCCCACCGAGTCGTCGATCAGGCCCTTGATTTCCTTGGCGGCTGCGGCCGAGCGCTGCGCCAGGTTGCGCACTTCAGCCGCCACCACCGCAAAGCCGCGGCCCTGCTCGCCGGCACGGGCGGCTTCCACCGCCGCGTTCAGCGCCAGGATGTTGGTCTGGAAGGCGATGCCGTCGATGACACCGATGATGTCCACGATCTTTTTGGACGACTCGTTGATCGAGGCCATGGTGTCCACCACCTGCCCCACCACCGTACCGCCCTTCACGGCAACTTCAGATGCCGATACGGCCAGCTGATTGGCTTGCCGTGCGTTGTCCGCGTTCTGCTTGACGGTGCTGGTCAGCTGTTCCATCGAGGCGGCCGTTTCTTCCAGCGAGCTGGCCTGCTCTTCGGTGCGCGAAGACAGGTCCTGGTTGCCGCTGGCAATCTGGCTCGAAGCGGTCGCAATGGTGTCCGTGCCATGGCGCACTTCGCCCACGATGCGCACCAGACTCGCATTCATTTCGCGCAGGGCTTCGAGCAACTGCCCGGTCTCGTCGCGCGAATCCACCACGATGCGGCTGCCCAGGTCGCCACCGGCCACGGCCTGCGCCACGCGCACGGCTTCGGACAGCGGCCTGGAGACGATGCGGGCAATGCCCAAGGCCAGCACCACGCCGGCCACCACGCAGGCCACGAGAATGCCGATGACCAGGTTGCGGCCGCTCTTGTAGACGCTGTCGGCCGTTGCGGATGCGGCATCGCTGCCCGCCACGTTCAGGCCCACCAGCTTGTCGATCAGGCCCATCATCTCGCGGAACAGCCGCTGCGAATCGCCGCGCATCAGCGCGTCGGCGCCTTCGCGCTGCGCCTTCACGGCCGCGGCGATCTTCTTGTGCTCCTGCTCGTACTGGTCCATGCTCTTGGCATAGTCAAGGTACAGCGCCTTTTCTTCGGGCGAGCTGATCAGCGGCTCGTACTCCGCGCGGTTCCTGGTCCAGCGCGCCCAGCCCTCGGCCATGCCTTTTTCGTAGTAGGCCAGGTCGTCCGGGTTGATGGCGGTGGTGTATTGCACCTCCTGCTGGCGAAAACGCGCCATCGAGGACTTCATCTCCAGCAGCGAGCGGGTCGAGGGCATCCAGTTGGTGGCCATGTCCGTCGACAGGTCGTTGACCTTGGACAGCTGCACGATGGAGAACACGCCGACGAAGATGGTCAGCACGATCACCGCGGCAAAGGCCACCATCAGCTTGGTGGCGATCTTGAGGTTGTAGAAGGCTTTCATTTCGGAAGTCTTTTCTTCGGTTCCGCTCAGGCGGCGGCCTTCTCGATGAGGCCCATCTCTTCGCTGGACATCAGGCGGTCGATGTCCATCAGGATGAGCATCCGCTCGCCCACCGTGCCCAGGCCGATGAGGTAGTCGGTGTCGAGCAGCGAGCCCATCTGGGGCGCGTCCTTGATCTGCTCGGGCGCCAGGGTGATCACGTCGGACACGCTGTCCACCACCATGCCCACCACGCGGCCACCGATGTTCAGCACGATCACCACGGTGAACTGGTCGTAGCTCGGGTCGCTCAGATTGAGCTTCACCCGCATGTCGATGATCGGCACGATGATTCCGCGCAGGTTGACCACGCCCTTGATGAAGGCGGGTGCGTTGGCGATGCGGGTCACGGCGTCGTAGCCGCGCAGTTCCTGCACCTTCTGGATGTCGATGCCGTATTCCTCCTCGCCCAGCGTGAAGGAAAGGAACTCCAGCGGCTTCGCAGCCTGCGAAGCGGCGCCGTGCTGGCCTGGCGCCGTTGTCTCTTGGTGGGATGTGGTCTTCATCAGCATTTCTGTCGGTCCTGTTTGTGGGTCTAGAACGATGTCCATTCCCGCGTCGTGTCTGCGCCGGCCGTGGCCGGGCGCGCTGCGGGGTTGCTCTTCTTGCTCTTGTTCGTGTGGGCGGGCCGGGCTCTGGCGGCCGGCTCGGCGGCGCGGAACAGGCTCACGGATTGCGCGAGGCCGCCGGCCTGCTCCTGCAGGGAGGCGGCCGCTGCGGCCGCTTCTTCCACCAGCGCCGCGTTCTGCTGCGTCACCTGGTCCATCTGCGTGATCGCCTGGTTGATCTGCTCGATGCCCGCCGTCTGCTCCTGGCTGGCCGCCGTGATCTCGCCCATGATGTCGGTCACCCGCTTCACCGAGCCCACGATCTCCTGCATGGTCTGGCCGGCTTCGCCAACGAGTTCGCTGCCGGCTTGCACCTTGCCCACCGAGTCGTCGATCAGGCCCTTGATTTCCTTGGCCGCTGCGGCCGAGCGCTGCGCCAGGTTGCGCACTTCCGCTGCCACGACTGCAAAGCCCCGGCCCTGCTCGCCGGCACGGGCGGCTTCCACCGCCGCATTCAGCGCCAGGATGTTGGTCTGGAACGCGATGCCATCGATCACGCCGATGATGTCCACGATCTTCCTGGACGACTCGTTGATGGACGCCATGGTGTCCACCACCTGCCCCACCACCGTGCCGCCCTTCACGGCAACTTCAGATGCCGATACGGCCAGTTGATTGGCCTGGCGTGCGTTGTCCGCGTTCTGCTTGACGGTGCTGGTCAGCTGCTCCATCGAGGCAGCCGTCTCTTCCAGCGAACTCGCTTGCGCCTCGGTGCGCGACGAAAGGTTCTGGTTGCCGGTGGCGATCTGCGTCGAGGTGGCCGACACGCCCGCCACATTGCTGCCCACGTCCGAGACGATGGCCATCAGGTTGGCGCTCATCTGGTTGAGTGCGAGCAGCAGGCCCTTGGTCTCATCCTCGGGCCGCAGCTGGAACTTGACCAGCTCGCCGCTGGCGATGGCGCGCGCCACGTCGACCGCGCGGTCCAGCGGCTGGAAGATGGTGCGGTCCAGGAACAGGCCCAGCGCAGCCCACACCAGCGCGGAGCCGACGCCGATGGCCGCCAGCACGGGCGAGCCGGCCGGCTGCTGGAACCACGCCATGCCGGCGCCCGCCAGGCTCAGCAGCGCCGACACGGCCGACACGGCCCACACGCGGCGTCGAACCGGAATGCGGCGAAGGCAGGCCAGGGGGTCGGTCCAGCCGCGGTTGACCACCTCGCCGCGCCAGATCATCAGGCGGCCGGCGCGGCCCTCCTTGAACCGGCGATAGATGCCGTCCGCCTGTTCCACGGCCTGGCGGCTGGGCTTGCTGCGCACCGACAGATAGCCTTCGACCACGCCCTGGCGGCGGATCGGCGTGACATTGGCCAGCACCCAGTAGAAGTCGCCGTTCTTGCGCCGGTTCTTCACCAGGCCCGTCCACGGAAAGCCACGGCCCAGCGACTCCCACAGGTCGGCAAAGGCCTCGGGCGGCATGTCGGGGTGGCGCACGATGTTGTGCGCCTTGCCGATGAGTTCGTCGGGGGTGAAGCCGCTCACCTCCACGAAGGACGGGTTGGCGTAGGTGATACGCCCCTTGAGGTCGGTGAGCGAGACCAGCGCCGCATCGGGCGCAAGCTCGTACTCGACGGCGGTGACGGGAAGATTGACGCGCATGGGATGTCAGCTGCTGCAATAAAGAGAGGTGCTGGTCTTGTTATCGGCAGCTGCGCGCGTTTCTGAAGGCCGCATGGCTTGACTGGGTGCGCCGCTGCGGCCATTTCGGAACCTCATGCGGCGTGCGCCGGCGCGTCGTCCTTGTCCAGCTTGAACATGCCCACGACCTTCGAAAGGCCACCGGCCTGCTCCTGCAGCGAGGCGGCAGCCGCAGCCGCCTCTTCCACCAGCGCCGCGTTCTGCTGCGTCACCTGGTCCATCTGCGTGATCGCCTGGTTGATCTGCTCGATGCCCGCCGTCTGTTCCTGGCTGGCCGCCGTGATCTCGCCCATGATGTCGGTCACCCGCTTCACCGAGCCCACGATCTCCTGCATGGTCTGGCCGGCTTCGCCAACGAGTTCGCTGCCGGCTTGCACCTTGCCCACGGAGTCGTCGATCAGGCCCTTGATTTCCTTGGCCGCTGCCGCCGAGCGCTGCGCCAGGTTGCGCACTTCGGCGGCCACGACTGCAAAGCCCCGGCCCTGTTCGCCGGCACGGGCGGCTTCCACCGCCGCATTCAGCGCCAGGATGTTGGTCTGGAACGCGATGCCATCGATCACGCCGATGATGTCCACGATCTTCCTGGACGACTCGTTGATCGAGGCCATCGTGTCCACCACCTGGCCGACCACTGTGCCGCCCTTGACCGCCACTTCCGAGGCCGACACCGCCAGCTGGTTGGCCTGGCGCGCGTTGTCCGCGTTCTGCTTGACGGTGCTGGTCAGCTGTTCCATCGAGGCGGCCGTTTCTTCCAGCGAGCTGGCCTGCTCTTCGGTGCGCGAGGACAGGTCCTGGTTGCCGCTGGCGATTTCCCCCGAGGCGGTCAGGATCGAATCGGCCGACGCCTTGATGCGCCCCACCACATTGGTCAGCGTGTCCTCCATCTCGCCCATGCCGCGCAGCAGGCGCCCGAAGTCGCCGCCCCGGTCGGAATCGAAATCCTGGCTCAGGTCGCCGGACGCCACGGTTTCGGCAATCAGCAGCGCCTCGTTGATCGGCTCCACCACGCTGCGCGTGAGCAGCCAGGCCAGCACCGCGCCGATGGCCACCGCCAGCCCCGCCAGCACCATCACCACGGTGCGGCCCGAGCGGTACGTGTCGTCGATGGCCGTGGCCGCCCGGTCGATCTGCGCCTTCTGGTAGTCGAGCATGGCCTGGATGCTGCCGTCATAGTTCTCCAGCGTGGTCAGCAGCTTGGCGGCCATGAGCTTGTTCGCCTCGTCCGCCCGGCCCTCGCCCTTGAGCTTGAGGATGGTGCTGCGCAGCTCCACATACTCGCCGCGCTTCTTCCTGATGTCCTCGGCCAGCGCCAGTTCCTGCGGCGCGCTCAGCATCGCCTCGATGCGCTTTTGCGTCTCGGTGATCTGCGCGCTGGTCTTGCTCATGTTCTTCTGCAAAAACTCCTGCACCTCGGGGTCGTTGCTCTTGAGCAGCGAGAAGGTCCGCACGCTGTTGACGTTGGTGGCCTGCAGCCAGGCAGCGGCCAGCCGCTCCTTGGCCAGGGCCTGCTTCACCAGTTCGTGGGTCGCGTCGCCCACCTCCTGCAGGCGCAGCACGCCCACGCAGGCCACGGCCACCACCAGGGCCAGCATGAGTGCGAATCCGGCGCCCAGGCGCGTTCCGATCTTCCAATCCTTCATCGTGTTCTCCTCGTATCTCCAGACTTGGTTCTTGCTGCGGCAAGCCGCTTCTTCTCAACGGACATCAGCCGAACTTCTGCATGATCCGCACGAGCTTGTTGCCGTACTGCGGATCGGTGGCATAGCCCGCGCGCTGCAGGCCGTGCGCCGCCTGCGCCGGGTCGTCGGTGGCCAGCACGTCGGCATAGCGCGGGTTGCGGGTGATGAAGCGCGCGTAGTCGGTAAAGGCCTCGTCGTAGGAGCCGTAGGCGCGGAACTTGGCGCGCACCTTCTGCGGCTCGCCGTCGACGTATTCGGTGGTGGTGACTTCCACCGTGGGGCCCTTCCAGCTGCGGTCGGCCTTGATGCCGAACAGGTTGAAGCTCTGCGCGCCGTCTTCGCCGCGGATCTCGCGCTTGCCCCAGCCCGACTCGAGCGCAGCCTGCGCCAGGATGAGCGGCGCCGGCACGCCGCTGGCGGCGCTGGCCGCCTGCGCCGAAGGCCCCATGCGCGCCACGAACCGGTCGACATGGTCCTGCAGCGAGGCGACCGCCCCGGCCGACGGCCCGCCGTTGGCCTGGTAGATGCTCAGGTCGGCCGGCGCCGCCTGGCGCGGCACCGGCATGACCGGCACACCCGAGCCCTGCACCGACGCGCGCGCCTGCGGCACCTGGATCGGCATGGCCGATGGCGGCTGGTCCGGCAGGTCGGCCGAGCCCGTCGCGGCCAGGGTGCGCTGCAGCTGCGCCAGCATCGCGTCGGCCAGGCCCAGGCCGCGGCCCGACAGGCTCTGCGAGAGCTGCTGGTCGAACATCGAGAGGTAGACCTTCTCGTTCTGGCTTTCCAGCAGGCCGCTGTTCATGGTGGCGGAGGCCTCGCGCATGCTCTTGAGCACCATGTTCATGAACATGGCCTCGAACTGCCGCGAGACCTGCTTCATGCCCTCCTCGGGCGTGTGGCGGGCCGTGCGCCGAAGCGCATCGACGCCCTGCACGTCCAGGGCGAAGCGCCCGTCCAGCGCACCGCCGCTGCCGCTGCGCGCGGCCGCATCGGCGCCGTTCCAGGCGTTGACGGCGGAAACTGCCATGCTGTCGCCCTGCCCTTAGATGATCTCGAGCTCGGCGCGCAGCGCGCCGGCCGACTTCATGGCCTGCAGGATCGACACCAGGTCCTGCGGGTTGGCGCCCAGCGCATTCAGGCCCTTGACCACGTCGGCCAGCGAGGCGCCGCCCTTGATCACCTGCAGCGCGCCGCTGCCCTGGTTGAGCGAGATCTGCGAAGTGGGCACCGCCACCGTGTTGCCGCCCGAGAACGGCGCCGGCTGGCTGATCACCGGCTGCGTGTCGATCACCACCGACAGGCTGCCGTGCGCCACCGCGCAGTCGCTCACCCGCACGGCCTGGTTCATCACCACCGAGCCGGTGCGCGCATTGATCACCACGCGCGCCGGCGCCTGTGTGGGCGTGACTTCCAGGCTCTCCAGGCGGGCCAGGAAGGACACGCGCTCGGCGGGCGACTCAGGGGCGCGCACGCGGATCACGCGCGCATCCATGGCGTCGGCGCTGCCGGCGCCGAAGCTGCGGTTGATGGCTTCGGCCGCGCGCTGGGCGGTGCCGAAGTCGGAGCGGTTGAGCTCCAGCGTGAAGGCGCCGTCGCTGCCCACCGGCGCTTCCACCGCGCGCTCGACCAGCGCGCCGTTGGGAATGCGGCCGGAGCTGAGCTGGTTGACCTGCACCTTGCTGCCGTTGGCTGACGCGCCCGCGCCGCCCACCACCATGTTGCCCTGCGCAATGGCATACACCTGCCCGTCCGCACCCTTGAGCGGCGTCATCAGCAGCGTGCCGCCGCGCAGGCTCTTGGCATTGCCCATGGACGAGACCGTCACGTCGATGCTCTGCCCCGGCCGCACGAAAGGCGGCAGCGTGGCGGTCACCATGACGGCCGCCACGTTCTTGAGCTGCATGTTCTTGCCTTCGGGAATGGTCACGCCCAGCTGCGCCAGCATGTTGGCCAGGCTCTGCGTGGTGAAGGGCGTCTGCATGGTCTGGTCGCCCGTGCCGTCCAGGCCCACCATGAGGCCGTAGCCGATGATCGGGTTGTCGCGCACGCCCTGCACGCTGGCCAGCTCCTTGAGCCGCTCTGCGCGCGCGGGCGCGCTCAGCACGAACAGGTAGGCCGCCACCAGCATCAGCTGGATCGTCCAGAGCGACCAACTCTTGAACGGACGACGGGAATTTCCGAAGCGGCGCGAGGTGCGCAAGGAGTAGCGGTGGTTCATATCAATATGGCATCACGTTCAAGAAGATCCGCTGCAGCCAACCCATCGTTTGCGCTTCATCGATGAAGCCCTTGCCGCTGTACTCGATGCGCGCATCCGCCACCTGGGTGGACAGGACGGTGTTGCTGCCGGTCACCTGGCGCGGGTTGACCACGCCGGAGAAACGGATGAATTCGGTGCCCTGGTTGATCAGCATCTGCTTTTCGCCGCTGACCAGCAGGTTGCCGTTGGGCATCACGTCGACCACGGTGACGGTGATGTTCCCGGTGAAGGTGTTGCCGGCGCTGGCGCCGCCCTTGCCGGCAAAGGCGGTCTTGCCCGACAGGTCTGCGCTCTGGTTGTTGAGCAGGCCGCCGATGACCTTGGGCACCACGGTGAACTCCGCGCCCGTGCTGCCGTCGCGGCTGGCGTTGGCGCCCGAGGTCTTGGTGGCGTTCATGCGCTCGGCGATGACGATGGTGAGGATGTCGCCCACGTTGCGCGGGCGGTTGTCCTCGAACAGGCCGTTGCTGCGCCCACCCCCCAGGAAGATGGAGCCGCTGCGGGACTGGCCGCGTGCGGCCATCTGCGCGTCGGCGCGGGCCGTCATCGGCTGCTGCGTGATCGGCTCGCGCGGAATCTGCGGGAGGATGCCGATGCACACGCAGTCGCGGGGCATGACGCCTTGCGCGACCACCGGAAAGTCATAGCGGCCGGTCTC
>NZ_BCUU01000148.1 GCF_001591385.1 Variovorax soli NBRC 106424 | reverse complement strand
ACGCGCGCCATTCGAATCGGCACGCCATGCCGGCGGGGCGCATGCCCCTCACCCAGCCTCTCCCCAGAGGGGAGAGGAGCCAATACATGTCAGTCCTGCAGCTGCCCTTCGCTCAGGGTATCGAGTTGAAAGCGTCCGCTCTTGTCCCACAGCCAGGTATCCGTCCACGTCACCTGGCCCAGCCGGGTGGGCGCGGGGTAGGGTGCGGCGTTGAGCACGGTGCGCTCGATTTCCGCGATGGCGTCCGGCGCATGCCGGGGCGCGCGCAGCCAGTGCATGGAGCGCACGCGGCCTTGCGCGTCCAGGTTCACCTCCAGCGTGCCAATGGCATAGAGCAGCGGCGGCAGCTTGCCCTTGTAGATGCGGTCCTTGTTGCGCGCGTAGACATGGCCGGCGGCATCGCGGCGGTAGTCGCGGGGTGTGGCGGCGTCGGAGGCGCGCGGAATCGGGTTGGGCGTCTGGTTGGTCGGTGTCGCGTCGCTCATCTGGCCCCGGACCGAGCCGTCGGTGCTGGCGCAGCCGGCCAGCCAGAGCGTGAGGGCAAAAAGGCCGGCAAGGGCCAGGCGTCGGGGCAGGCGTTCAAAATCCATCGGCGGATTTATACCGTGCCGCGTGCACGCCGCCGCAACACGAGGTATCGGGTGCACAACACATGAACGGATTGGTCGACACATTGCTGGCAAGGCTGGGCGCGGGCGGGCAGGGCGTGCTGGTGCGCGTGCATGCCACCCAGGGCTCGGCGCCGCGGGAGGCCGGCACCTGGATGGCCGTGTGGGACGACGACCTCACCGGCACCATCGGCGGCGGCCAGCTCGAGTTCCAGGCCACGCAGGAGGCGCGCGGCTGGCTGGCAGGCGGCGCCGCCATCGAAGAAGTGCGGCGCTATCCGCTGGGCCCGAGCCTGGGCCAATGCTGCGGCGGCGTGGTGTTCCTGGCTTACCAGCGCATCGGCCCGGAGCATGTGGCCGCGCTGCGCGCCGAGCTCACCGCGCACCTGAACCCGGTGGCCCTCTTCGGCGGCGGGCATGTAGGCGCGGCGCTGGCGCGCCTGTTGTCGACGCTGCCTTTTTCGGTGCGCTGGATCGACAGCCGCGACGGCGTGTTCCCGCCCCAGTTGCCGGTGCAGATCGAGACCGAGCATTCCGAGCCCGTGCAGGACGCGGTCGCGCAGCTGGCGGTCGGCTCGCGCGTGCTGATCATGAGCTTCAGCCACGCCGAAGACCTGGACATCGTCATCGCCTGCCTCAAGCGCCAGCGCGAGCGGGGCGACCTGCCCTACATCGGCCTGATCGGCAGCAAGACCAAGTGGGCCACCTTCCGGCACCGGCTGGAGGCGCGCGGCTTCACGCAGGCGGAGATGGACCACATCACCTGCCCCATCGGCGTGCCGGGCATCACGGGCAAGGAGCCGGAGGTGATCGCGGTGGCGGTGGCGGCGCAGCTGCTGCAGTCGCTGCCTTGAGCGGAGAGCTGGGGAAAGCTCTTTGCCGCCAATTGTGGTGATTCACCGGGAATCGCCCCCCGGCCGGCGACGAGAACTCAACGGACTTTCGGAACCAAGCTATCGGGGCCAGAAGATCAACGGGACAAACCTTGGGAGCCGGGCGCGTATCCAATCCAGCCGCCCTGGCGGCATGGCCATCCTCGTTTGAAGGCCTGTGCCTTCGCCATCGTTGTAAATCAGGTAATCGGGGCCGTACCCAAGCTCGTAGCTAAATCGGCTCATGCCGAAAAGCGGTTCGAAATATCGCTGAGCCAGCAGTTCCCCTTCTGCTGAAAATACCTGTAGGCGCACTTCATCGTCGGGAAAGTTTTCAGGTTCGATTCGTCCTTGAAATCCGCAAAGAACGATTTTGTAGGGCTTGCCATTGAAGGTCTTGAGACCCCCGTTCATCTCTTCGGTGTAGAGGTCGCATCGGATGTATTCGACCGGGCGAACCCAGTTCGCGAGGACGAACACAACTCCATACACCACCATGACGGCCACGAGGGCGGTGCGAAGAAGCCGCTTCCAGTTCATCGCTTGTATTCCCAACAGGTCTCGCCCAGGTCGAGTTCGATTGGCTTGGGGAGTGCAATGCGCTCGAGGTCGGAAAAGATGACGAAATCGCCGCCTCTGCCTTTCAGGTTTCGCCAATTCAGGAAATCGCGATTGCGCACTGGATAAAAGATATCGGGCTTGCGCAAACTGTTCTTGATGTCTACCGGCCTGTCCAGATAGTCGGGAATCGGTGGCACATACCATCGTGGGATGTTGTCGCGTTCGTGCTCCAGGAATTGGGCCAGTTTCGAGATTTGCTCCGCCAAAGCCGCATCGACGGTGATGATGACGCCCTGTCGATTCCAGTGGCCGAGGTATTGCGAGACGGAGCTTCCTTGCCGATCGTTGAACGAATAGACGTCCTTGACGTAAACATAGACGTGCGTGATCTCGACGCTGGTGTGTACGCATTGCCGCCACGGAACTGTGTCGTACCGGTTGTACTGGGTCCTTCTGATCTTTGCAGTTGCCACGGCTGCGTAAAGATTGAAATTCGCCAGTGACGCGGCGAGATCATTCATCACGGTGGTGTAGTTGCCCAACACATCCGGCATAGACACCACCACTCGTTGAAACTGAAAGCGCTGATGCAAAAGCTGCTTGTCATTGCCGCATGCAGCCAGCGTATCGAGCACGCCCGAGAACTGGTGTTTGGACTGCACCATGAAGTCCTGGAAATTCTTGCCGAGGTCGTTGCGGACGGCGTCGTTGTAGATGTTCTCGGGGGTCGTTGACTTCAGGTTGGTCGCCAGCAAGTGGTCGTACCGCTTGCGCACCTTCCCGAACTTGAGCACCCACTGCAGCTTGCAGCTGCTGTCATCGACAAACGCCGGCTGGACGATTGCCTTCGACTTGTCCGCAATCACATGCGCCGGGCCGCTGAACCATCGGCGAGCGCATTTGGCGGCGTAGCCGAAACCCATCGCATCCATGCCATCTGGAATTTCGAGCATGTCGAATGGCGGTGGTTGCGGGCAGTCCTCTGTGGCGTGCCTTTCGTCGCCATGCGCCGTTGCAACCGTCGAGGATGCCGGGATCGCTTGCGAAGGGGGCGCAGAGCCGGCAGGGGGCGTCGGCGGCACCTTCGCCGCTGGTGGTGGCGATCCGGGCAGCGGCGGCGGATTCTTGGCCATCGAAATGGACGCTTGCGCCTTGACGGGGCGGCAGCCGAATCCGTTTTGCTTCAGCACCCACTTCCGGCTGAAACCGGACGCTTCGGCTGTCAGATAAGGATGCCGGTCCCGCAGCATCTCCTTCTGGATCTCACCGAGGCGATCGGTGATCCTGTCGAGAATTGACATCGTGACTCCCTGAAAATTCTTCTGCTCTTTCCCGGAACTCCGGAGCAGCAGGCAGGAGGTCGGGCGATGTCTGTGCCTGCGCCTCCTGTCATGCGGCGCGTACAAGTCTATTCGCGGGGAAGGTGACCCACGGCGGCACAGTTGTTGCAACGCTGATTCAGGGTTAACCACTAGCTCCGCGAGGCGCGACTTCCACGACGCAGATTCTAAAACTGTATACACTTCGGTCCACAAACAGCCGCAGCGGAGCGAGACGATTCCCCACCGTCTGCGTTCGCGGCGATTTCCCTGCTTACAGCGCCCGCAGTGGTGAGCAGACCAACACGAGAAGCGGCGCGATCCGAGCGCCGCCAAGGTTGAGAGAGCCTCTTTATGGAAAGCTACTACCTCGACTGGGCCAATCTGCTGCTGCGCTGGGTCCACGTCATCACCGCCATCGCATGGATCGGCGCCTCCTTCTACTTCGTGATGCTGGACAACAGCCTCGAGAGGCCCCAGGACCAGGAGTCGCTGGACAAGGGCGTGGGCGGCGAGCAGTGGGCCGTGCACGGCGGCGGCTTCTACAACATGCAGAAGTACGCGCTGGCGCCCAAGAAGCTGCCCGACCACCTGCACTGGTCCTACTGGGAAAGCTATTCCACCTGGCTGAGCGGCTTCGCGCTGTTCACCATGTCATACCTCTGGAACGCCAGCACCTACCTGATCGACAAGAGCAAAATGGACTGGCAGCCGGGCGCCGCCATCGGCGTGGCGCTGGCCTTCTTCGTGATCTTCTGGATGGCCTACGACGCCATCTGCCAGATCTTCGGGCAGCGCAAGAACGGCGACACCATCGTGGGCCTGCTGGTGGCGTTCCTGGTGGCCGGGGCCGCCTGGCTGGCCTGCCACTGGTTTGCCGGCCGCGCGGCCTTCCTGCTGGTGGGCGCCATGATGGCCACCACCATGAGCGGCAACGTGTTCTTCTGGATCATTCCGGGCCAGCGCAAGAACGTGAAGGCCCTGCGCGAAGGCAAGCCGGTGGACCCGATCCACGGCGCACGCGGCAAGCAGCGCAGCGTGCACAACACCTACTTCACGCTGCCGGTGCTGTTCGCGATGCTGAGCAACCACTACAGCTTCACCTACACCCACAAGTACAACTGGATCGTGCTGCTGCTCATCATGCTCGGCGGTGCGGCCATTCGCCAGTTCTTCGTGGTGCGGCATCGCTTCAAGCTGGGCAACGCGGGCAACCCGCTGCCCTACGCGATGCTGGGCGTGGTGGTGCTGGGCCTGTCGATCGTGTGGATGCGCCCCGAGCCGGCCGCTGCGCCGGTGGCCGGCGCGGCCGCCGCCACGCAGAAGGTGGCGTACGGCGAGGTGCAGAAGGTGCTGGAGCAGCGCTGCTACATGTGCCACGGCGCCACCGTGCAGATGAAGAACGTGCGGCTGGACACACCCGACCAGGTGGCGCAGCATGCCCAAGGCATCTACCAGCAGGCCGTGGTCACCAAGATCATGCCGATGAACAACTCCACGAACATCACCGATGCCGAGCGCGCCCTGCTTGGCAAGTGGTTCCAGGACGGCGCACTCACGAAGTGATGCCGCGGGGCACGGAACTGAGCCATTCCCCGTGCCCGAGTTTTCCTTCTTCTCAGCGCGCGGCCTGCGCAAGTTGCAGTGCCAGCCGGTTGTGGCGCTCCACCAGCGGACCCAACTCGAGCGTGGCCAACCGGCCTTCGCGCACCACCACGCGGCCGTTGACCACCGTGTAGGCCGCGTTGGGGCTGGCGCACAGCAGCAGGCTCGCCACCGGGTCGTGCACCGCGCCGCCCGCGAAGTTCAGGGTGCGCAGGTCGAACAGGGCGATGTCGGCGCACATGCCCGGCGCCAGGTGGCCGATGTCACTGCGGCCCAGCACCTGCGCGCCGCCCCGGGTCGCGATTTCGAGCGCGTTGCGCGCCGTCATTTCCGCCGGCCCATGGTCGCAGCCGAAGGGCTCCAGCGCGCGGCCCACGCGGGCCAGCAGCAGGGCCTGCCGCGCCTCGTTGACCATGTGGGCGCCGTCGTTGCTGGCGCTGCCGTCCACCCCCAGCCCCACCGGAACGCCCGCGTCGAGCATGCGGCGGATGGGCGCGATGCCCGAGGCCAGGCGCATGTTGCTGCAGGGGCAGTGCGCCACGCCGGTGCGCGTCTTCGCAAACAGGCCGATGCCGGCCTCGTCCAGCTTCACGCAGTGGGCATGCCACACGTCGTGGCCGAGCCAGCCCAGGTCCTGCGCATACTCGGCCGGCGTGCAGTTGAACTTCTCGCGGCTGTAGGCGATGTCGTGGTCGTTCTCGGCCAGGTGGGTGTGCAGGCGCACGCCGAAGCTGCGGGCCAGCAGCGCCGATTCGCGCATCAGGTCGCGGCTCACCGAGAAAGGCGAGCAGGGCGCCACCGCCACATTCACCATCGCGCCGTGCGACGCGTCGTGCCAGGTCTCGATCAGGCGCTGCGTGTCCTTCAGGATGGCGTCCTCGCGCTCCACCACCCTGTCGGGCGGCAGGCCGCCTTGCGAGGCGCCCACGCTCATGCTGCCGCGGCTGGCCACGAAGCGCATGCCGATGGCCTGCGCCGCCTCGATGCTGTCGTCCAGCCGCACGCCGTTGGGGTAGATGTAGAGGTGGTCGCTGCTGGTGGTGCAGCCCGAGAGCAGCAGCTCGGCCATGGCCAGTTGGGTGGAGACCTGCACCATCTCGGGCGTGAGCCCGGCCCAGATGGGGTAGAGGCCGCGCAGCCAAGAGAACAGCTCGGCATCCTGCACGCCCGGAATGGCGCGCGTGAGCGACTGGTACATGTGGTGGTGCGTGTTGACCAGCCCCGGCACTACCAGGTGGCCGCCGGCGTCAATGACTTCGTCGGCGTCTTGTGGCAGGTTGGCGGCCGGACCGATGGCTTCGATGACATGGCCGCGGATCAGAATGGAGGCGTCGCGCAGTTCGCTGCGCTGATCGTCGAAGGTGGCAACGCATTGCGCGTTGCGAATCAAGAGTGTGCCCATGGCGCAGACAATCCGAGATGAATGTTTGGAGACTGGAAAAGCAATGATCGCATCGAACACCGCCGCACGCGAAGTGCCTGACGCGCGCAAGGCCCCGCGCGAGATCCTCGAGCACCTGTACCGCGTGGCGGTCGACCGCGCGCTGCCGCTGTCGAGCATGGGCCGGCACCTGCCGCCGCCGCCCAAGGGCCGCACGCTGGTGCTGGGCGCCGGCAAGGCAGGCGCCTCGATGGCGCAGGCGCTCGAAGCCCTGTGGCCGGCCGATGCCCCGCTGTCGGGCCTGGTGGTCACGCGCTACGGCCACATTCCGCCGCGGCCCGAGGGCCTGGCGCAGCGCATCGAGATCGTCGAGGCCTCGCATCCCGTGCCCGACGCGGCCGGCATGGCGGCGGCCGAGCGCATCCTCGCGCTCACCCAGGGCCTGACCCCGGACGACCTGGTGCTGTGCCTCATCTCGGGCGGCGGCTCCTCGCTGCTGGTGCTGCCGGCCGAAGGGCTCACGCTGGCCGACAAGCAGCGCATCAACAGGGAACTTCTGGAAAGCGGCGCGAACATTGGCGAGATGAACTGCGTGCGCAAGCACCTGTCGCGCATCAAGGGCGGACGGCTGGCCGCGGCCTGCGCGCCGGCGCGGGTGGTCACGCTCACCATCAGCGACGTGCCGGGGGACGATCCGGCCATCATCGCCAGCGGCCCCACGGTGCCCGACGACACCACCTGCGCCGACGCGCTGGCCATCCTCGACCGCTACCGCATCGAGGTGCCTGGGCCGGTGCGCGCCAGCCTCAAGAGCGGCGCGCTGGAAACGCCGAACCCGCAGGACCCGGTGTTCAAGAACAACGAGGTGCACCTGATCGCCACGCCCCAGCAGTCGCTGGAGGCCGCGGCCGCTGCCGCGCGCGCGGCCGGCATCGAGGCCCACATCCTCAGCGACGAGATCGAAGGCGAGTCGCGCGAGGTCGGCAAGGTGCATGCGGCGCTGGCGCGCTCGGTCGCGCACCGCGGCGCGCCCTTTGCCAAGCCCTGCGTCATCCTCTCGGGCGGCGAGACCACCGTCACCATCCGGCCGCGCCAACCCGGGCAGGCCAAGGGCCGGGGCGGGCGCGCGGGCGAGTTCTGCCTGGGCCTGGCCGGCGCGCTGATGGCGCAGCCCGGCGTGTGGGCGCTGGCCGCCGACACCGACGGCATCGACGGCGTGGAGGACAACGCCGGCGCCTTCGTCACGCCCGACACGCTGTCGCGTGCCGAGGCCGGCGGCAGGAAGCTGTCGGACCACCTGGACCGCAACGACGCCTACGGCTACTTCGACGCCATCGGCGACCTGCTGGTCACCGGGCCCACGCACACCAATGTCAATGACTTCCGCGCGATCCTGATCTTGTAGTGTGGTTCCGCCGCACCGGTGCGGCACTTCGAACGGGCGGCGGCGCTAACATTCTTCTGGATGAGCCCATCGCCCGTTCCATCACCATCCTCGGCATCCGCTCCCCCTCGACCCATCCGCCAGGCGGCCACGCTGATCGTGCTGCGCGACGGCGCGCAAGGCCTGGAAGTGCTGCTGCTGCGCCGCGCCGAGAAGGCCAACGACCAGAACAGCGGAGCCAGCGTCTTTCCCGGCGGCCTGCTCGACGCGCATGACCGCGGCCTGCACGACTTCTGCTGCGGCATCGACGATGCGTGGGCGAGCGCGCGGCTGGCCTTGCCTGCCGGCGGCCTCGACTATTTCGCGGCGGCCGTGCGCGAATGCTTCGAGGAGTCGGGCCTGCTGTTCGCGCAGGATGCGCGCCGGCAGCAGCTGCTGGACCTGCAGGGCCTGAGCCGGGGCGAGCTGGCCGCGATGCGCGCCGCCGCGGCTGCGGGCACCGACGCGCTGGTGGCCCTGTGCCGCGAGCGGGGCTGGCAGCTGGCGGTCGACCGCCTGGCGTACTTCGCGCACTGGCTCACGCCGCCGGGCATGCCGCGCCGCTTCGACACGCGCTTCTTCATCGCCGCGGTGCCGCCGGGGCAGGAGGTCGAGGTCGACCGCTTCGAGATCGCCGAGCACAGCTGGCTGCGCCCGCACGACGCACTCGACCCGGCGCGGCGCCTGAAGCTCATGAACGTCACGCGGCGCATCCTGCAGCAGCTGGCGCAGTTCGCCAGCGTCGATGAATGCCTTGCACACGCCCGCGGATTGCGCGATGTGGTGCTCAACATGCCGCGCCTGGCGGGCGGACCGGGCGGCGCGCGTCCGGTCAATATCGAGGAGCCTGCCTATGCCGAGATCGGCTATGTGGATCCGGAGGGGCGCGGCCATGCCTTCCACACCCTCGAAGGCGGCGCGGTGCTGGCGCTCTCGCCGAATGTGTGGCGCGTCACGTCCAGCCGGGTCGATGCGTCGCCCGGCGAGCACAGCTACTTCGTCGGTGCGGGCACGGGCGGCCCGTGGGCATTGATCGATCCGCATGTGGGCGATGACGCGCATGCGCAGGCCCTGCGCGCCGCGGCGCCGGGGCCGGTGCAGTGGATCCTTTCCACCCGCGGCCACGATGCCGCGCAGGGCGCCGCATCGCCATGGCGCGCCCTCT
>NZ_BCUU01000147.1 GCF_001591385.1 Variovorax soli NBRC 106424 | reverse complement strand
GCCCGTGGCACCGACGCTGCCCGCTGCGGCGCCAGTCGGACTGGCGGCCAGCGCGACGGCGCTCTTCACGATCGCGCTCTTGGCAGGCGCGCCCTCGGTGGCCGGTGCGGGCGATGACACCACCGGCGCCGGGGCGACCGCAGTCACCGCCGCCGGCTGCCCACCGCCACCGCTGGCGGGCGCATTGACACAAAGGACTTCGCCGAAGGGGTCGTACCGGTTGCACGGGGGCCATCCAGCCGTCGGGCTGCGGACGACCAACGGTGCTGCCACTGGTTGGCGGCCCGCTGGCGTTGCCGCCGCTTGCCGGGCCGCCGGCACTGCCGCTCGGTCGACACGCTCAGGCGCTGCCTGGCTCGCGCGCTGCGTGCCGGCAGCAGGCGCTGCAAGACCTTGCCGTGGCTTGGCTTCATCGCGGGCCGCGACGGCAGTCGACGCATTCCTGTCGCGCGTTGCGACTGGAGCGTTTGCCTTGCGCGTCGACGCCAGTTGCTTGCTCGCCGGCAGAGCAGGAGGTTCAGGCGGCACGGCGATCCTGGGCGCCTCTGCCGCCGGTTGCACCGGTTGCGCGGCCTCCGCTGCCTTGGGCATCGCTTCTGGCGCGATTGGCAATTGCTCTGTGGTAACCACCGTTGCAGCAGGCGACGCCGTTGCGGGCTTGCTCTCCTGCGAAGGCTCGACCCCCTGCTCCACGGCCGCCGGCGGCATGGGCACTTCGATGGACGTCGCCTGTGCCTGCGTCTGCTTCTGCGCCTGGGCATCGGCAATTTGCTGCTGCACCGCCAGGGCCAGCAGCGATTCCTGCGCGGCCTGGGACTGCTCCTCGCCCTGCACGGGCGAGGCAGCCCGCGACTCGCTCGATGTCGCAGGCATCCACGGCACGGGCTCGCTGCGCGGCAGGTCGGTGATGGGAGGCGCGGCCGCAGTCTGCGTGCCGGCGCCCGGCCATCGCTGCTCCCGCCCCTCGAAATCGATCGCCTCTTCCCAGAACGCAATCGCTGCGACCACCCCGAAGGCAACTGCCGACAACACCACCGCCGACGCATCCTTGTTCCTTGCCGCCCGCCAATGCCCGGATGCCAGCGCCGGTGCGGGTATCGGAGCCACGGCGACTCTCGCAAGTTCCGACGGCTGTTGCGCGGCCACCCTCGCAGCGGCTGCTTCGGCCGCCCCCGCATGAGGCGTTCTCGCAAAGGTGCGCGCAGACGCATTCGCCAGCGTTCGCGCCGCGGCGTCCTGGTGCGTGAACCTTCGCGCAGGCGTTCCGGCCGCGGTTCTCGCGAAGGTCCGCACGCCGGCGTCCATCGCCGGCCTTTGTGCATCGGGCCTTGTCGGCTCTTCGTGCGCCGCCGTCGCGTCTGCGGCGGCAACCGGTTCAGCAGGTCTTCCAGCGACGATCTCGGTGGCCCAGGGCGTGGGCTCCTGGCGTTCCTCCAGCGGAGCAGCGGCAAGTGCGGAGGTGCGAACTCCACCGAACCTGCCCGCGCATCCGACGCAATACCGGGCACGGTCCCTGTTCGCGGTATGACAGGCCTCGCAGTATTTGGTCATGGCAGTGGCCGGGGAAGTGGACGTTCATTGGATGGGCATGAACTCGGCAATGCCCACCAGCAGATTGACCACCAGCACGAAGGCCGCGAAGTCCGTCAGCGATGCGCGATCCGCCAGCACCGATGCGCGGCGCGGCGGTGGCGGCGGCTCGTCCTCGCAACTCGCATAGAAGGCCGGCAGCTTGTGCGAACAACCCTTGCAGTAGAGGGCATGCCCGAAGTTGATCGTGTTGCACACATCGCAGATCTCGGCGGACGCCGTGTCGAATTTCAGCCGGGCCAGATCCACGAGGCTGCCGAAAGTTTGTACCGGCTGCGTCGGCACCGGATCGGAAACCCAGGTTGCAGTGCCTTTGTGTTGAAAGTGACTGACGGAGCTGAATTCGAGCAGGGCGTTCGGGTTCAGGGACATGGCGCACTCCGAGAAAGAGAGAAGCAGCCGCGTGCCGGCTAGCAGTATGGGAAAATTTCCCATTCAAGGTCGTTGTTATGGTCCTCCGCTTGCAGGCGAACATGTAAGACAAAAGCTTTTGTTCCTGTCCCATTGGTAACCGGCGGTTAGCGCCGCCTGTCGATTGAGGTGAAATCAGTTCCATGACCATGAAGCGCGCGGCTTCGCGCGATGCCAGGAAGAGCCGTCCGGCGCGCATGCCGCGCGCGCAGATGGCGCAGGCCCGGGAGGGCCAGCTCGGTTTGGTGCTCGGTGCCTGCGAGCGGGCGCTGCGCCCCTTGGTGCGGCTTGCGCTGGCCTTCGGCGTGAAGCACGCGCAGCTGGAAGACGTGCTGCGCGACGCGATGCTGGACGAGGCGCGCCGCGCCTGGCGCGCGCAAGGCATCGAGCCCAACATCAGCCAGCTGTCGGTGACCACGGGACTGAACCGCAAGGCGCTGGCCAGCAGAGTGCGAGAAGAAGCCGCCGAGCCCTTGCCGCAGACCGAGACGTCGGCCGCATCGAAGACCCTGACGCTGTGGCTGCAGCTGTTCGCGGACGATCCCGCGCTGCGCGCGATGCCGATCATGTCCAGCGATGAAACACGGCCTTCGTTCGAAGCCATGGCGCGGCATGCAAGCCGCGGCAATGTGCACCACCGCGCCATCCTGGACGAACTGGTGCGCCTGAACATGGCGATCGAACAGGACGGCATCGCGCAACTGGCGGTCGAGAGCTTCGTGCCGGCCGGCGATCTGAAGGGCCTGCTGTCCTTCCTGGGCGACAACGCCCGCGACCACATGCTGGCCGGCGTCTCCAACACCCTGGGCGCCAGGCCGGCGCTGCTGGAGCAGTCCGTGTTCGCAACCGGGATTTCGCTGCAGGAATGCGAGCGCATCCACCGGCTGGCACGCGAACGCTGGGCGGCGCTGCAGCGCGAGATGAGCCGTGAAATGCGAAAGGCCTTCGAGGCGGCAGACAAGAAGGACTCCGCGCGCATTCGCGTTGGCATCTATGCGTATCTCGAAGATGCGGAAGACGAGACCGGGCTTCAGACGGCCGCCCCCGCAAGCCGCCAGGACGCTCGCGGCGAAGCGCCCGCTGCCCCGCGCAAACGGCTGCGGCAGCAGCGCTAGCACAGCCGCGGTCGAAGCGCGCTGACAGCGAATCGAAGCGCATGCCTACGGCGGGCCCGGGCACAGGCGCCCTCTAATCGGCCTCAAGCATCCGGCACGACAAGAGCAAGCATCCCGCGGCCGCCGGGCTCGGTGCAAAGGAGAAGCACCATGGCCGATCTCGAAGCCACCCATGCGGATCCGGGCGAAGCGCCATCCGGTTCGTCGCGCCGCAACTTCATCCGCGGCGCGATTCTCTATGCGATGTTCGTCGGCACCGGCGTGAGCACCACCGGGTGCGGCGGCGGCGGCGGGGACAACGGCGGCGGAGACGGATCGCCGCCACCCGACAATTCCGACGTGTTCCCGCACGGTGTCGCCAGCGGCGACCCGCTGTCCGACCGCGTCATCATTTGGACGCGGGTCACCGTGGCCAGCCCGGGCACGCTGACCCTCCGGTGGGAAGTCGCCAGCGATGCGAACTTCGGCGCCATCGTGGCGCGCGGCGAGGCCACGACCGGCCCCGAGAAGGACTACACCGTCAAGGTCGACGTGACCGGGCTGCAGCCGGGCAGCGTCTACTTCTACCGCTTCCTGCTGCGCGGCCAGGTATCGACCGCCGGCCGCACCAAGACGCTGCCGGTGGGCAATGTCTCGCAGCTGCGCCTGGCTGCCCTGAGCTGTTCGAACTTCCCCTCGGGCTATTTCAACGTGTGCGCGGAGGTGGCCAAGCGCGACGACCTCGACCTGGCCCTGCACCTGGGCGACTACATCTACGAATACGGGCTGGTGGGCTTCGCCTCGCAGCTGGCCTTCACCATCGACCGCGAATCGCAGCCCCCGCACGAGCTGCTGACGCTGGAGGACTACCGCCGGCGCCATGCGCAGTACCGCAGCGACCCGGACCTGCGCGCCATGCATGCCAGGCTGCCGGTGATCGCCGTGTGGGACGACCACGACGTGGCGGACAACGCCTGGTCGGGCGGCGCGGCCAACCACGACGACGCCAACGAAGGCAGCTTCACCGCGCGGCGGGCCGCTGCCGTCCAGGCCTATCACGAATGGCTGCCGACCCGCCTGCCCGACCCGGCCGACCCGCTGAAGATCTATCGATCCTTCGATGTCGGCAACCTCGTGTCGCTGCACATGCTGGACACGCGCCTGATCGGACGCGACCAGCAGGTCACGCTCGACCAGTACCTCAGCGGCCTGGCGGACGGGCCGAGCCGCCAGCTGCTGGGCGCCACCCAATCGGACTGGCTGAGCGCGCGCATGGCCGCGTCAGGCGCCACCTGGCAGGTGCTGGGGCAGCAGGTGCTCATGGCCCGCATGCACATCCCGCTGAGCGTCGCGAGCTCGACCACGCCGCAAACGCTGGCCGAGTTCACGGCGGCCCTGGCCACGCCCGAGGCCTTGCGCAGCGATTCGCAGCGCGCACTGCTGGCCCAGCGCCGGGTGCCCTACAACCTCGATGCCTGGGACGGCTACCCGGCCGCGCGCGAGACGGTGCTGGCGGCGGCGCGCACCCAGGGCAAGAACCTCATCTCGCTGGCCGGCGACACGCACAACATGTGGGGCGCGAACCTGACCGATGCGAACGGCCAGCGCGTGGGCGTGGAGTTCGGCACCTCGTCGGTCAGTTCGCCGGGCTTCGAGACGCGCCTGCCGCTGATCGCAGACACCGTCCTCGCGGACGCTTTCCTGAAGATGGTGGCCGACCTGCGCTTTGCGCAGACCAGCAAGCGTGGCTACCTGGTACTGACATTGACGCCGGCCGAGGCGCGCGGCGACTGGATCGAGGTGAGCACGGTGTTCAGCCGCTCGTATTCCACCGGGGTGACGGCGAGCAGGCGCGTGCTGCCGGGCCCGGCCAACCTGGACCTGCTTGCGGCCTAGGCTTTCCTCACGGCGGAAGTTCTTGCTGTAAAAATTTCCGCCTCGGCATGCACCGGCCGCGCGCCCCGGAGCTGCCGTGGTTTCAGGCGATGTTCGAGCAGGCACGCGGATTGCCCTGGTTTGTGGTTCAGGAGAAAACATGCCCTACCACTTGCTCCATCAACTCGGAAGCCGGCAGTTGCCGGTCATCATCAGCGACCCCGAGCAGATCGAGCTCGCCCAGCGCCTGTTGCGCGCGGGCTATGTCGATGGCCGTCTGCACCCCGGAACGTCCGAGGCCAGGCAGGTGGTCCAGGTCGATTCCATTACCCCGCTGGGCGAACGCGTGCGTATCATCTTCGAGCACGCCGGCGTCCGATCGGAGGCCGACACCTGGCGCGTGGCCAGCCGGCCGGCCCGGCGCCTTCGGCTCTGGTCGTCCTCCGAAGTCTGACGCCGCAAGGCGGGCCCGGATGATCGAGATGCATCCGTAGATCCGCTTCGATTCACCGACACCGCGTTCCGATACGCGCCCCTTGGAGCAAGGAATGAGGACCATCCTGCTGCGCAACGGCCTCCTGGCGCTGATGATCGGCCTGCTGCTGTCATGCGGAGGCTCCGGAAGCGGTGACGCAGGCATGGCACGCATGAGCGGGTTCGAGCCGCCCGTAGCCGGTGGCGCGGGAAGCGATGGCGCCAATGCGGGCGGAGGAAGCGGCATGGGTGGCATCGGCGGCATTGCAGCGGACGACGGCAGCACCACCACGGCATCGGGGGGCGGCGACGACAGCTCGGGTGTGGGGTCCGGCGGCACCGGCGTGAGCACGGCCGATGCGACCGGCGTCGGCGCGGTCGACGGCGCCGGCAGCATCTTCGTCAATGGGCTTCGCTACGACACGAAGACCGCCGTCGGGCAGTTGGAAGATGCCGACAACGGGATCCAGCTGGGCATGAGCGTGAAGGTCACGGCCCCTGTGAATGCGGACTTCACGCGCGGCATCGCGCGTCGGGTCGAATCCGCCGCCGACCTTCGCGGGCCGGTGGAGTCGGTGGACGCGGCCTCGGGCAGCTTCGCCATCCTCGGCACCACGGTGACCACCGACGAAGCAACCGTCTGGGCCGACTTGCCCGGCCCGGCCGCGCTTGCGACGGGACTCACTTTGCAGGTCTGGGGCCTGCCCGCCGGCCCCGGCGTGCTGCGCGCCACGCGCGTGGAGCAGCGAAGCCCGTCCGCGCCGATCCTCACCGGCACCGTGCAGAACCTCGACGCCGTGCAGCGACGCTTCATGCTCGGGCGCCTGGTGGTCGACTATGCCGGCGCGGCACTCGGCGCGAGCCCGGACGGCCGTGCGCTGGCCGAAGGAACGCTGGTGCGCGTTCGCGGCAACGCCGCGGGCGGGCGCATCGTGGCGACGCAGGTGCAGTGGTGGTATCCATTGCCGGCCACCGAGGCCGCCATCGCACAGTTTGCGGGCGTCGTCACGGATTTCGGCGGACTGGGCTCGATGCGCGTGCTGGGCTTCCCGGTCGATGCGAGCCAGGCGCTGGTGACGGGCGGGCCGGCCGGCTCGGTCGGCAACGGCGTGAAGGTGCAGGTTGCCGGCGTCGTGATCGATGGCGTGCTGCGTGCCAGCAAGCTCGCGATCCGGAACGTACCCGGCGCCGGTGGCCCCGCTTCCTTCCGGCTGATCGGCAACGTCGGCGCGTTCACGTCGCCGTCGGACTTCCGCGTCAGGGGGCAGCCGGTGAATGCGGCAGGCCCGGGCGTGGTGTTCGTCAATGGCGGCGCGGACAGGCTGGGGCCGGGCGTGCGGGTGGACATCCGCGGCGCGCAGGTGGTGGACGGCGTGCTGATGGCACAGAGCGTCACCTTCGAATGAGCCATGCGGGTGGCGGCACGCGCCGCGCCCGGCCGATGCTCAGAGCATCTCCTCCGGCACCATCTGCAGGATGAGCCAGTCCCGGAAGCGGTGCAAGGCGCTCCAGCCGGGCTCGTCGTACTGCACCGTCTCGGCGCCGTCGATGTCGCGCTCCACCCAGGACATGACGCCCTTGGCCGGGTCCAGCCGCAGTTCGTAGGTGCCGGGGCTGAACTCGTCGATGAGCTGGCGGAACTGCGCCGCCAGTTCGGTGCTTTCCACGATCAGCCCGACCTCGGTGTTGAGCCAGGCCGAGCGCCCGTCGAAGTTCATCGAGCCGATGAACATGCGGCGCCGATCCACCACCGCCACCTTGGCGTGCAGGCGGGCGCTGGACATCTTGAAGTCGCCCAGGCGCCTGTCGCGCGTGATGAGGTTGGCCCCCAGCTCGTACAGCCGCACGCCCGACTTGAGCATGGGCTCGCGGTAGCGCGAGTAGCCGCTGTAGGCCAGCGTTTCGTCCGTCGCGTTCAGCGCATTGGTCATCACCACGGTCTGCACGCCGCGGCGCTGCGCGTCCTGGATGAGCGCCAGGCCGTGCGGGCCCGGCACGAAATAAGGCGAGACGATGAAGACCTCGGAGCGCGCGCCCTGGATCTGGGCCACGGTGCGCTGCGTCACGCTGTCGGCAAAGCTGGCCTCGGGGTCGTCCAGTGTGATCTTGCCGGGAAAGTCGGCCAGCACGCGCGCGTCGCCCCAGATCTGGTCGAGCCAGCCGCGCTCGAGCTGCGCCTGCACGGTCGGCTGGCCCAGCACGTCCACGCTCGGTTCGGCAATGCTCTGCGGCAAGGGGGCGAAGACGGCATCGAGCAGGCGCGCGGCGTCTTGCGGCGCAGGCGCAGGCTGGAGCACCGCCATGGGCCGCACCTGCGCGCTGTTCCAGTAGTCGTCGAAGGTGGCCGACAGCTCGCCCACGGCCTGGCCGCTCACCAGCATGTCGATGTCGACGAAGTTGCTGCTCTCCGAGAGCATGAAGTATTCGTCGGCCACGTTTCGCCCGCCGGTGATGGCCAGGCTGTTGTCGGCCACCAGCAGCTTGTTGTGCATGCGCCGGTTGATGTGGCGCAGGTCGTGCAGCGACAGCATCAGCCGCCAGGGCAAGGGGCCGGCGCGCGCAGGCAGCGGATTGAACTCGCGCACCTCGAAGTTGGGCTGCACCGCCAGCGCCGCATACAGGTCTTCGCTCACCGGCGCGTACAGGCCGTCCACCAGCAGGCGCACGCGCACGCCGCGCGCGGCGGCCGCGCGCAGCTCGCGCAGGAAGATCAGGCCGGTGAGGTCCCGGTTGAGCACGTAGTACTGCGCGTCGATGGTGTTCTGGGCGTGCCGCATCAGCGCAAGTCGGGCGTTGAAGGCGGTCGGCCCCTGGGCCATGAGGCGAAAGCCCGAGAGGCCTGGCGTCTCCGGCTCGTCGGCGCGCGCGATGCGGGCGAGTTGGGTGCGCGCCGCGGCGGCCACGGGCATGGCATGCGTCTCGGGCTGCGGCTGGAAGGACGGCAGCGAGGCGCAGCCCGCCAACGTCAGGCATACCAGCGCGACAACGGCCAGGCCGAGGCGTGGAAGCCAGCCAGCGCCCGCTGCGCCCTGCCCTGCTACTGCGTGAATCACCCGCCTGGTCGTCAAAGCCCGAGCGCCTCCGACATCCGGGCCGGCGACAGCTGCTCGGGCTTGCGCGGCCACACGTCGAGCAGCTGGACCATCTTCGCGTTGCGCGGCGCCTGCATGCCGTGCGCCTGCGCCAGGCGCACCACCTCGCCGCACAGCGCATCGACTTCCGTGCGCCGCCCCAGCGTCAGGTCGTCGGCCATGCTGGAGCGGGCCTTGGCATCTATCTTGAGCATGCGCGCCGCAACGATGCGAAAGACAGGCGACGGCAGCCGCAGCACCTTGAGCAGCTTGCCCGGCGGCAGCGCCGCCACCTGCGCAGGCGCGATGCCGGCGCGCGCGAGCACGCCCAGCGCCTCTTCCATGAGCGCAGCGAAGCAGCGGCGGTAGCCGCGCTCCATGAGTTCCGCGCGCAGCGGCAGGCCCGACAGCGCGTTCACCGGATTGTTCAGGTTGAGCAGCAGCTTGCCCCATTGGATGGGCCGCGCGTCGTCGACCAGGTCGAGCGGCACGCCGGCGGCCTCGAACACCGGCGGCCAGCCGTCCAGGACGTCGTGCCGCTGCGCCACCAGGCGCCCGGCCGTGCCGCGGTGGTACGCGCCGGGGCCGAGCTCGGCCACGTTGTAGGGCACCATGCCCGGCAGCACCACCAGGCCGGCACCGGCCTGCGCCGCCACCGCCGCGTTGGAAATGCCGTTCTGCATCGACAGCACCCCGGTGCCGGCCGGCAGGGCGGCGGCCAGCTGGG
>NZ_BCUU01000146.1 GCF_001591385.1 Variovorax soli NBRC 106424 | reverse complement strand
ATCAGCGCTTCCTGGCGCGCGTCGCGCAGCTGCCGGAGGGCGCGCCGCTGCCGGGCCTGCCGCGCCGGCTCGTGATGTTCGGCATTTCCTCGCTGCCGCAGCAGTCGCTCGAAGTGCTGGCCGCGCTGGCGCGCTGGGTGCAGGTGCTGATGTGCGTGCACAACCCCAGCGAGCATGACTGGTCGCACATCGTGGCCGACAAGGACCTTTTGCGCGCCGAAGCGCAGGCCGCGCGGCGGCGCCGCCGCCCCGGCAGCGAAGGCGCCATCCCCGAGGACCAGCTGCACCTGCATGCCCATCCGCTGCTGGCGGCCTGGGGCAAGCAGGGGCGCGACTTCATCCGCCTGCTCGACCAGTTCGACAACGCGCACGAGCGGCATGCGCAGCAGCTGGCGGCCATCGGCCAGCGCATCGACTGCTTCGACGCCGACGCGGGCGACACCCTGCTGCGCCAGCTGCAGGACGACTTCCGCGACCTGCGCCCGCTGGCCGAGACGCGCGCGCGCTGGCCGGCACTGGATGCAGGCGCCGACAAGTCCATCCGCTTCCACGTCAGCCACGGCCCGCAGCGCGAGGTCGAGGTGCTGCACGACCAACTGCTCTCGGCCTTTGCCGACGACCTCGGCCTGCGACCGCGCGACGTGATCGTGATGGTGCCCGACGTGGCCGCCTATGCGCCGCACATCCAGGCCGTGTTCGGCCTGCTGCAGCCGGACGATGCGCGCTACATCCCCTTCAGCGTGGCCGACCAGGCGCAGCGCCACCACGATCCGCTGCTGGGCGCATTGGAACGGCTGCTGGCGCTGCCGCAATCGCGCATCGGCACCAGCGACGTTCTAGACTGGCTCGAAGTGCCCTCGGTGCGCGCGCGCTTCGGCATCGACGCCGAGCAGCTGCCGCTGCTGCATCGCTGGGTGCGCGCCGCCAACGTCCGCTGGGGCCTGCATGCGCAGCAGCGCCAGGCGCTCGACCTGCCCGAGGCCGGCGCGCAGAACAGCTGGGACTTCGGCCTCGCGCGCATGCTGCTGGGCTATGCGGTGGGCAGCGGCCAGGCGTGGGAAGGCATCGAGCCGCTGGACGAAGTGGGCGGCCTCGAAGCCGCGCTGCTGGGCCCGCTGGTGCGCTTCGTGTCCGCGCTCGATGCGCACTGGCGCCAGCTTGCCGAGCCCGCCACGCCGCAGCAGTGGGGCGAGCGCCTGCGCGCCTTGCTGGCCGATTTCTTCCAGCCGCAGGACGATGCCGACGGCTTCCTGCTGCGCCGCCTGCAAGCGGCCCTGCAGGAATGGCTGGACGCGTGCGACAGCGCCGGTCTGCACGACGAGCGCCTGCCCCTGCCGGTGGTGCGCGAGCACTGGCTGGCGCAGATCGACCTGCCCACGCTCAACCGGCCCTTCTTCGCCGGCACCGTCACCTTCGCCACGCTGCTGCCCATGCGCGCCATCCCGTTCTGCATGGTGTGCCTGCTGGGCATGAACGACGGCGACTACCCGCGCACCCGCGCGCCGGCCGACTTCGACCTGATGGGACAGGACTACCGGCCCGGCGACCGCTCGCGGCGCGAGGACGACCGCTACCTGTTCCTGGAGGCGCTGCTGTCGGCGCGCGACCGCCTGCACATCAGCTGGGTGGGGCGCAGCATCCACGACCATTCGGAGCGCCCGCCCTCGGTGCTGGTGGCGCAGCTGCGCGACCACCTGGCGGCCGGCTGGCGCCTGGCGGGCGACGAGGCGCTCGCGCAGGACAAGGCGGGCGAGCGGCTGCTGCATGCGCTCACGGTGGAGCACAAGCTGCAGCCCTTCGACGCGGCCTATTTCCACGCAGGCGCAGACCCGCGCCTTTTCAGCCATGCGCACGAGTGGCGCAACACGGCGCAGCCGGTGGCAGCCGATGCGGCGGGCGCACCGCCGCTGCCCGAGTGGAACTTCGAAGGGCCGCTCACGCTGCGCCTGCTGGGCGACTTCCTGCGCAACCCGGCCCGGAGCTTCTTCCGCCTGCGCCTGTCCATCTACCTCGAAAGCGACGACCCCGCCGGGGAAGACCAGGAGCCCTTCGAGCTCGATGGCCTGCAGAACTGGCGCCTGCAGGACGAACTCATCCGCGCGCAGACCGCGGCCCCTGCCGATGACCGCGATGCGGCCTTGCAAGCCGAGCTGGCCCGCATGGCCCGGCGCGGCGACCTGCCCGAGGGCGCCTTCGGCGGCCTGGTGCAGGACGACCTGGCCGCGCCCATGGAGAAGATGTTCGACGAATACGCCAAGGCGCTGGCGCAGTGGCCGCATGCCGTGCCCGATGCCGCGCTGGACCATCTGCCGCCGGACGAATCCGACGAGGCGCTGCGCCTGGTCGACTGGCTGGGCCAACTGCGCGCCAACGACGCGGGCGAGCGCTGCCGGCTGTTGCTGGACAGCGGCAGCCTGGTCAAGGGCCGCAGCTACCGGCGCGACCGGGTGGTGCCGTTCTGGGTGGCGCACCTGGCCGCGCACGTGGCTGGCCAGCCGCTCACCACGCTCATCATCAGCAAGGCGGGCAAGGTCCAGCTGGCACCGCTGCCGCCCGACGTGGCCGCGGCGCACTGGCAACGGCTGCTGCGTGCATGGCAGGAAGGGCTGCGCCGCCCCCTGCCGCTGGCGCTGCAGACGGCGCTCGCCTGGGTCGACAAGGGCGGCAGCGCCGATGCCGTGAACCAGGAGGCCTTCGAAACCGCCCGCGGCATCTTCGAAGACCACGACCCACGCTTCGGCCGCCGCGCCGAGCGCGAGGACAACGACTACCTTGCCCGCGCCTTTGCCGACTTCGACGCCCTGTGGCATGGCGGCGAGTTCGCCCGCTGGGCGGAGCAGCTGGTCAAGCCCTTGAGCGAAGCCGTGGGCAAGCCGCCGAAGGAGCAGGTGGAATGAGCGCGCCCAAGCTATTGGATGCGCTCACCCTGCCGCTGGTGGGCAGCCAGCTCATCGAGGCCAGCGCCGGCACCGGCAAGACCTTCACCATCGCTGCCCTGTACCTGCGGCTGGTGCTGGGCCATGGCGGCGATGGCGTGGCCTTCGGCCGCCCGCTCACGCCGCCCGAAATCCTGGTCGTGACCTTCACCGAGGCGGCCACCAAGGAGCTGCGCGACCGCATCCGCGCGCGCCTCGCCGAGGCCGCGCAGGCCTTCCTGGCGGAGCCGGACGACGTCGCACCCAGGCCGCGCGGCGAAGACCTGCTGCACGACCTGCGCGCCGACTTCGCGCCTCACGAGTGGCCGGGCTGCGCGCGCACGCTGCGCCTGGCCGCCGAATGGATGGACGAGGCCGCCGTGTCCACCATCCACGGCTGGTGCAACCGCATGCTGAGCGAGCACGCCTTCGACAGCGGCGCGCTGTTCAGCCAGACGCTGGAAACCGACCAGCGCGAGCTGCTGGCCGAAAGCGTGCGCGACTACTGGCGCACCTTCTTCACCCCGCTCGCGCGCGAGCAGGCCGAGCAGGTGCGCGCCTGGTGGCCCGGCCCCGGCCGGCTGCAGGCCGACGTCGAGAAGCTGCGCCTGCTGGGCGATGCACTGGGCCCCGGCCTGCCGCCGCAGCAGGCCTTGGGCGAGGCCATGGAAGAGGCGCAGCGCGCGCTCGCCGGCATGAAGACGCCGTGGCTGGCCTGGGCCGACGAGCTGCAGCAGATGCTGGACCGCGCCGTCGCCGCCAAGCAGGTCGACGGGCGCAAGCTGCAGGCGCGCTACTACCAGCCCTGGCTCGATGCGCTGCGCCTGTGGGCCGCCGGTGATGCGCGCGAGCCGCTGGCGGGCGGCAACAAGGGCTGGGAGCGCCTCACGCCCGCGGGCCTGGCCGAATGCTTCAAGCCCGGCATGCCCGTGCCATCGCATCCCGCGCTGGACGACATGCTCACGCTGCAGGCGCGCATTGCCGCGCTGCCCGACGGCCGTGCCGCGCTGCTTCGCCATGCCGTGCGCTGGACCGCCGAGCGCTTCGATGCCGAGCAGGCGCGCCGCGCGCAGATGGGCTTCGACGAACTGCTCACGCGTCTGGATGCGGCCTTGCAGGGCCCCAACGGCGAGCGCCTGGCGGCGCTGATCCGCCGGCAGTTTCCGGTGGCGCTCATCGACGAGTTCCAGGACACCGACCCGCTGCAGTACCGCATCTTCAACGCGGTCTACCGCGCGGCCTCGAACGCGCCGGACACGGCGCTGGTGCTCATTGGCGACCCCAAGCAGGCCATCTACGCCTTCCGCGGCGCCGACATCTACACCTACCTCGCCGCGCGGCGCGACACCGAGGGCCGGCACAGCACGCTGGGCACCAACTTCCGCTCCACGCGCGGCATGGTCGACGCGGTGAACCACGTGTTCCAGCGGGCGGAAGATCGCGCCACGGGGCAGGGCGCCTTCCTGTTCCGCGATGCGCGCGGCCACAACCCGGTGCCCTTCGTGAGCGTGCAGGCACGCGGCCGTGGCGACCGGTGGTGCGTGGACGGCAGCGAGGCGCCCGCGCTGGTCTGCTGGACCCTGCCGGAAGCCGACGACGCGAAGAACAAGACCGACGCGCAGCGCGCCATGGCCGCCGCCTGCGCCACCGAGATCGTGCGGCTGCTCAATGCCGGTGCGGCGGGGCAGGCCGGCTTTGCCAACGAGGCGGGGCGGATGCGCGCGCTGCAGGCCGGCGACGTTGCCGTGCTGGTCAACAGCGGCCGCGAGGCGCGCGCCGTGCGTGAAGCGTTGAGCGAGCGCAACCTGCGCAGCGTGTACCTGTCGGACCAGGACTCGGTGTTCCAGAGCAGTGTGGCGGCGGACCTGCAGCGCTGGCTGCTGGCCTGCGCCGAGCCGGAAGACGACCGCCCGCTGCGCGCCGCCCTGGGCAGCGCCACCCTCGGCCTGCCGCTGCATGCGCTGGACCAGCTGGGCCGCGACGAGCTGCAATGGGAAGCGCGCGTGCTGCAGTTCCGCCGCTACCAGCAGACCTGGCGCCGCCAGGGCGTGCTGCCCATGCTGCGCCACCTGCTGCACGACTTCGAGGTGCCGCAGCACCTGCTGGCCCGCCAGGACGAGCGAAGCCTGACCGACCTGCTGCACCTGGCCGAGCTGCTGCAGCAGGCCAGCCTGCAACTGGACGGCGAGCATGCGCTGATCCGCTGGCTGGCCGAGCAGCGCGCCGACAGCGAGTTCGCCAGCGCCGATACCGATGCACGCCGGCTGCGCCTGGAAAGCGATGCCGAGCTGGTGAAGGTCATCACCGTGCACAAGTCCAAGGGCCTGGAGTTTCCGCTGGTCTTCCTGCCCTTTGCCACGAGCTTCATGGCCAGCAAGGGCGACAGGCTGCCGCTGAAATGGCACGAGGACGACGGCACGCTGGTGGTGGCGCTGGAAGCCGACGACCGGGCCGTGGCCCGCATGGACCGCGAGCGCCTTGGCGAAGACCTGCGCAAGCTGTACGTGGCGCTGACCCGCGCCCGCTACGCCACCTGGGTCGGCGTGCTGCCGCAGGCCGAGGTGGAGCGCAGTGCGCTGGGCTACCTGCTGGCCGGTGGCGAGCCCTTGCCGCCGCCCGCCTTGCAGCATGCGCTGGAGGAACTGGCCCAGGGCTGCCAGGCCATCGCCGTGCGGCCCGCGCCAGAGGCGCAGCCGACGGCCTACCAGCCGCCCCGGCAGCAGCTGCAGGCCTTGCCGGCGCCGCCCTTGCCTTCGGGCCCGCGCGAGCGCTGGTGGATCGCGAGCTACTCCGCCTTGCGGCGCGCGGACGCGGTGCAGGTCACGGAAGAAGGCGTGCAGACCGATCCGGCGCTGGAGCTGGCCGCGCCCGCGAGCGCGCAGGAAGACATCTATGCCGACAGCGGCCAGGCCGAAGAAGCCGGCACCGACCGCCAGCCGGCAGCGGCCCAAGCCTTGGCAGGCGGCAGCCTGCACGGCTTTCCGCGCGGCGCTGCGCCGGGCAGCTTCTTGCACGGCCTGCTGGAACTGGCGGGCCGCCATGGCTTTGCACGCGTGCATGCCGACCCGGCCCTGCAGGCCGAGCTGGCGGTGCAGGTGGAGCGGCGCTGCCAGCTCGGCGGCTTTGGCGAGTGGGCTGCGCCCCTGCAGGCCTGGCTGCTCGGCTGGCTGGCCCAGCCGCTGGACCTGCGCCGCCTGGGCGCATCGGCGCCGGTGGCGCCGGCGCAGCTGGCGCGGGTGCAGATCGAAATGGAATTCCTGCTGGCCGCGCAGCAGGTGGACACGCTGGCGCTCGACGCCCTGGTGTGCCGCCATACGCTGGGCGGCGCGGCCCGCGCGCCGCTGCTGCCCCAGCAGGTGAACGGCATGCTCAAGGGCTACATCGACCTGGTCTTCGAGCATGAAGGCCGCTACTACGTGGCCGACTACAAGTCCAACTGGCTCGGCCCCGGCGACGCCGACTACGGCGCCGATGCACTGCGCCAGCAGGTGCTGGCCCATCGCTACGAGCTTCAATACGTGCTGTACATCTTCGCGCTGCACCGGCTGCTGCGCTCGCGCCTGCCGGGCTACGACTACGAGCGCCACATCGGCGGCGCCGTCTACATCTTCCTGCGCGGCCATGCTGGCGCCGGCCAGGGGCTGCACCTGGAGCGGCCGCCGCTTGCGCTGATGGACGCGCTGGACGATCTGTTCCGCGGCATCCGCCGCCCGCCCAAGCCGCCGCTGCCCAAGGGCCAGATGGAGCTGGACCTGTGAGCGCGAACCACGTTGCACCGGTCTTCCTCGGCCCCTTGCCGCCGGCACATGCGGACGTGTTCGGTGCGCTCGATCGCTGGGTGCAGGCCGGCTGGCTGCGCGAACTGGACCGCAGCCTCGCCGCCTTCTTCTCGCGCCTGGCACCCGGCGCCGATCCGCTGGTGATGCTGGCCGCCGCGCTGGCCAGCCACCAGCTCGGCCGCGGCCATGCCTGCCTGGACCTGGCCGCCACGCTGGACGATGCCGGCCGTGCGCTGGCGCTGCCGCCCGAGGGCGCACCGCCGCTGGACGATGCCGCCTCGCCGGTCGAGCCGCCCTCGCAATGGCTGCGTGGCGTGAGCCCTGCGCAATGGATCGCCACGCTCGATGCGCAGCCCGCGCTGGTCGGCCACGGACCGGGCGCCACGCCGCTGGTGCGCGTGGGCCATCGGCTGTACCTGCGGCGCTATTGGCAGTATGAGCAGTCGGTTCGCGCCGAAGTCGCGCGCCGCGTGGGCACGCCCACCTCCGCAGCGGCGCCCGAGGCGCAAGCCGCGATGGCGGCCACGCTCGATGTGCTGTTTCCGAAGCGGTCAGAAGAAGGCACCGACTGGCAGAAGGTGGCTTGCGCGCTCGCGGCGCGGCAGGCCTTTTCCATCGTCACCGGCGGGCCGGGCACCGGCAAGACGACCACGGTGGTGCGGCTGCTCGCGCTGCTGCAGCAGCTGGCCCTATCTCCGTCTTCTGGCGGTTCGGATGCCGCGCCCTTGCGCATCGGCCTGGCGGCGCCCACCGGCAAGGCCGCGGCGCGCCTGGGCGAGTCGATCGACGGCGCGGTGGCGAGCCTGCCGTTCGAGCGGCTGCAGGGCGGCGATGCGCTGCGCGCCGCCATCCCCACCACGGTGAGCACGGTGCACCGGCTGCTGGGCAGCCGCCCCGACACGCGGCACTTCAGGCACGACGCGCGCAACCCGCTGCCGCTGGACGTGCTGGTGCTGGACGAAGCCTCCATGCTCGACCTGGAGATGATGTCCTGCGTGCTGGCCGCACTGCGCCCGCAGGCGCGATTGATCCTGCTGGGCGACAAGGACCAGCTGGCCTCGGTGGAGGCCGGCGCCGTGCTGGGCGACCTGTGCCAGCGCGCCGACGCCGGCCACTACGACAGCCGCACGGTGCAGTGGCTGCAGGCCGTCACGGGCCAGCAGGTGGATGCATCGCTGCGCGACGACGCCGGCCGCCCGCTGGACCAGGCGGTGGTCAAGCTGCGCCGCAGCTACCGCTTCGGCGCGGACAGCGGCATCGGCCTGCTGGCCGAAGCGGTCAATGCCGGCGACGAAGACAAGCTCAAGCGCCTGCTGGCGGGCGGCCATGCCGACCTGTCGACCACGCTGCAGCGCGCGGGGCCGGCCGGCCTGGACGATGCGGCCTTGCGCCGCCTGGTGGTGGACGGCGCACCCGATGCCTTCGCCGGCGGCGGCCAGGGGCGCCAGGACAACGGCCGCGCAGTGGCGCCGCCGGTCGGCTACGGCCACTACCTGCGCCTGATGCGTGCACGGCAGCCCGAGGCGGACGCGCCGCAGGAGGCGCTGGATGCCTGGGCACGCGAGGTGCTGCATGCGCTCGGCCAGTTCCAGCTGCTCTGTGCCCTGCGCGCGGGACCGCAAGGGGTGGACGGGCTCAATCCGCGCATCGCGGCACTGCTGCGAACAGAGGGGCTGATCGAGGCGGAGCAGGGCGGCTGGTATGCGGGCCGGCCGGTGCTGGTCACGCGCAACGACTATGCGCTGGGCCTGATGAACGGCGATGTGGGCGTGGCCTTGTCGGTGCCGTCTGGCATGTCCGTCACCGCGGATGGCGCGGGCGCCTCCGGCAGCATGCAGCGGCGGCTGCGGGTGGCTTTTCCGGCGACCGGGCAGCCGGGCGGCATCCGCTGGGTGCTGCCCAGCCGGCTGCGGTCGGTGGACACGGTGTTCGCCATGACGGTGCACAAGTCGCAGGGCTCGGAGTTCAGCCACGCGGCGCTGCTGCTGCCGCAGCAGATGAGCCCGGTGCTCACGCGCGAGCTGGTGTACACCGGCATCACCCGGGCGCGCCACTGGTTCACGCTGGCGGCGCCGCCCGAGATGGTGCTGGCTGCCGCCGCGCGGCGGGTCGAGCGCGTGGGCGGACTCGCCGCCGGCAGCGCCTGAACTACCATCCCGGCCATGCCGGACACCATGCAACTGCGCGACGGACAGCGCTTCGGCCGACCGGAGACGGGTTGGCGCCTTCGCCTGTACACCATCATCTTCGAGGCCGACACGCGAGAAGGCCGCCTGTTCGACATCGTGCTGCTGGGCTTCATCGTGGCCAGCGTGGCGGTGGTGATCGCCGACAGCATCGAGTCGGTGCATGCGCGCTTCAAGACGCTGTTCACGGTGCTGGAGTGGATCTTCACGGCCGCCTTCACCACCGAATACATCGCACGGCTGGTGTGCGTGCGGCGGCCGCTGCGGTATGCGCGCAGTTTTTACGGCGTGATCGACCTGCTGGCGGTGCTGCCGACGTATTTCGCGATTCTGGTGCCGGGCATGTCGGCGCTGATCGACGTGCGGGTGCTGCGGCTGCTGCGCGTGTTCCGGATCTTCAAGCTGGCCGAGTACGTGGACGAGTTCGGCGCGCTGGGGCAGGCGCTGTATTCGTCGCGGCGCAAGATCCTCGTGTTCATGATGTTCGTGATGCTGGTGGTGATGGTCATG
>NZ_BCUU01000145.1 GCF_001591385.1 Variovorax soli NBRC 106424 | reverse complement strand
CCCGGCGGCGGCAGCGCCGACAAGCCCGTGGGCACCGTGTGGTTCGGCTGGTCGGTCGGCGGCCAGGTGCGCACCGAGCGCCGCCGCTTCGACGGCGACCGCGCCGCAGTGCGCGCCGCCACCGTGCACTACGCCCTGCAGTCCCTCGTCCACTTCATCAGGAACCCGTCGCAATGAGCAACAACGACAGCAGCATCACCAACGCCCCGCTGGTCATCCAGGAAAAGCCCGAGCAGCACCGCTTCGAAGCCACGAAGAACGGCGTGCTGGCCGGCTATGTGGAATACAACGTGCTGAGCGAGGCGCTGATGTTCACCCACACCGAGGTGATCGAAGCCTTCGAGGGCCAGGGCGTGGGCTCGGCCCTGGCCAAGCATGTGCTGGCCGAGGCCCGGCAGCGCGGCAAGCAGGTGATTCCGGTGTGCCAGTTCATCGCCGGCTACATCCGCAAGCACCGCGAGCAGTACGCCGACCTGGTGCGGCCCGACGTGCAGCGGGCCTTCAAGATCTAGCGGCTCCGCCGGCTGACGGGCGCAAGGCTTCCTGCACGTCGGGCGGGAAGTCGTCCATCTCCTGCACCTGGCGCACCTCGATCACCTCGTTCTCGCCGGCGGGGCAGCGCGAGGCCCAGGCAATGGCCTCGTCCCTGGACTTGACCTGGATCATCCAATAGCCGCCCAGCACTTCCTTGGCCTCGCTGAAGGGGCCGTCGGTGACCTTGGGCTTGCCGCCGGCAAAGCTCACCCGCGCGCCCATCGACGGCGGGTGCAGCCCGTCCAGGGCCAGCAGCACGCCGGCCTTCTGCAGGGATTCGTTGTAGCGGCTCATCGCGGCCACGGCCTCGGCACTGGGCAGGGTGCCGGGCGCGGCGCTCTCGTAGCCCTTGGGGATCATCAGCATCATGAATCGCATGGGGTCATCCTTTCTGGTTGAAAGGACGCGCAGATTTCGCGCGTCCTGTACCCACGTCGAACGACCCGGCGCGAAATCGACAGGCCGGGCCGATTTTTTTATTGCACGTCTTGCTCAGGCCGTGCCGGCCCCGTGGCACTTCTTGTATTTCTTGCCGCTGCCGCAGGGGCACGGGTCGTTGCGCCCCGGCGTGGCTTCCTTGCGGATGGTTTCCACCCTGGGCCCCAGGCTGCGCCAGAGCTGACGCAGGTCGTACACCGCCCAGATGGCGGCGCCCAGGTCGTCCAGGCGCTGCTGGCTCACCGTGGGCGGGCCGTCTTCCGCATACATCGAGAACGCCGGCGTGCCGGTGTCGTCCTCGGTGAGGGCCACGATGTCCTCGAGGGCGGCGTCGAGCATGTCGGCCGCGTCCTTGTCGCGCGGCGCGGCCCAGTCGGCGGGCCAGTTCTCCACGGCATACATGAAGCCCAGCGCCCAGACCTGGGCGTACGAAGGAACGGCCTCGCCGGGCAGGTCGGCCCGCTCCTCGGGCGGCAGCGCGGCAATGGCGCCGCGGGTGTCGAGCACCTCGGGCTGATAGCAGTGCTCGTCGTCGAGCGACTCCACCTTGGCGTCCAGGCTGTGCTCGATCTCGGCCCAGCGGCGCTTCCAGCGCCAGACGAACTCCATGTGCTGCGCCGGCGCGAAATCGTTGAACAGCACGGGCCAGTACTCGGTGGGCGGCACCTCGCGGCGCGTGCACACCAGGGCGGCCATGAAGCCCTCGCAGAATTCCCACTGCGGCACCTCTTCGTCATGCTCGCGCATGGCGTCGAGTTCGGCGTCGAGGGCGTCGAAATCCTCGGGGCCGAGAAGGTTGGAATCGGGGGAAGAAGGAGCGGGTGAGGTCGTTGTCATCGGGATGCACTGGCTAAGCCCTCTATGATGCAGCAGGGCGAGGCCCTGCACCGTGACCATCCGATTCCATATTTTTCGACGCTCCCTGCGCCCCATGCGCAGCCCGCTTTGCGCCGGCTTCCCGCGCGTATGACCGTTACTTCCCGTCCGGGCGCCGCGCGCCTGCAATCGCGCAAAGGCGTGGCTTCCGCCCCGGCCCCGCTTGAAGGCGAGGCGCCCCTGCCCGGCCCCGTCGACTACGCCGGCTTCCTGCAAGTCACGCTGCCGCAACAGGACAAGCCGGTGGCCAGCCACCGCCTGGGCGACGAGCGCGTCTGGCTCAAGAAGGCCGGTCCGCGCCACGGCATGGCGCGCTACCGGGCGATGGCGCTGCTGGCCGCGCTGTTCCGGCTCGAAGTCCTCAAGCCGGTGCCCAACCCGGGCGGCGAAGCGGCCATTGCCATCGAGGCGCGGCGCCTACGCCAATTGGCCGAGGCCGGCCTGCGGGTGCCGCAGGTGCTGGCGCAGCAAAGCGACGGCCTCCTGATCTCCGACCTGGGCGAGAGCGGGCGCAACACCGTGGTGCTGCTCGAGCGCCTGGAACAGGCCGCCGCCGCGGGCCCGGCCGCGCTGGTGGCGGCATGGCGCGAAGGGCTGGACGCCATCGCCTTCGTGCATGCCCAGGGCTGCTACCTGAGCCAGGCCTTCGACCGCAACCTGGTGGTGTGCCCCGACGGCGTGATCGGCTACATCGACTTCGAGGACGACCCGGGCGAGACCCTGGGCCTGGACGAGTGCCAGACGCGCGACTGGCTCAGCTACCTGCATTCCACCGCCATGCTGCTGCATGCTGCGGCGCCGCAGCAGGCCGGCGCCCACTGGCATGCGGTGCTGGCCGACGCCAGCGACGCCGTGCGCGAACGGCTGCTGCAGGCCGCGCGCCACATGCGCTGGCTGCGGCGCCTGCCCAAGAGCCGGCGCTGGGGCCGCGACACCCAGCGCGTGCGCGCCGCCGCCAGCCTGCTGGCGCGCTGGTACAGCCTGAACGGCCAGATCTTCGCTGCACCAACTCGTTACTAAATCACCGGGTGCTTACCCAATATGGTGGATTGAATTGCGGCACTGCCGCAAGGAAGATGCCGCCTCTGCCCACCGCACGTGGGTGTGCAGGGAGGCCATCACCATGTCCAAATTGCTTCTCATGGATGCGACCGGACGGATCCGCCAGATTCCGCTCGCACCGCCCACCGTCTCGCTCGGCCGCAGCCCCGGCAGCGACGTCGTGCTCGACTCCAAGCGCGCCAGCCGGGAGCACGCACTGATCGAAGTCGACGGGCCCAAGGCCTTCATCGTCGACCTGCACAGCCTCAACGGCACCCTCGTCAACGGCGAGCTGATCGACCGCCACCAGCTCGCGCACGGCGACTCGATCGAGATCGGCACGGTCGAGATGCGCTACGTGGCCCTGGACGAGGTGCTGAGCGAGGACGAGGCGCTGCGCCTGCTCACGGCGCCCAACCTGCAGACCTCCTCCAGCGCGTGGGACGACTGGGACTACGACACCGAGCGCGACGAGCCGCAGGCGCAGCTGCTGCAGCGCCATCGCCATTGAGGCCGGCCGATTCAGCCCGCGCCGATCTCGTAGCGCGCCGAGACCACCACGCCCAGCCCGGCCAGGTGCTGGTGCATCACCAGCACGGCGCGGTCCTTGCTGAGCAGGCGCGCGCCGTGCGCCACCGCCAGGTCGATGAAGACCTGGTCGTCCGGATCGTCGCAGCGGCATGTGGCCGCCGGCGCAGCGGGCATGGCCTGCGCCTGAGCGTCGAAGGCGGCCAGCACCTGCTGCGCGCTGCGCGCCATGCGGGCCAGGCGCGCCACGATCAGGGGATAGCCCAGCACGCGCGCCAGTTCGTCGCGCATGGCCGCGGTGGCGATCCAGCGCAGCTCGCTGCGCGCCAGGGCGGCGCGCAGCGGCTCGCAGGCCGGGTCGTCGAACACCAGCAGGTCCAGCGCCAGGTTGGTGTCCAGGACGACCAGGGCCGCTGTCGTCATGCCTCGCGCGGCCGGAAGGTGCCGGCCTTGAGCTCGAAGCGGAACAGCCGGCATTCGATGGGGCCGTTCCACATCGGCACGCGGCGCGATTCCTTCAGGCGCATCTTCGAAGGCAGCTTCATGTCGGGCGTGAGCACCCAGGCCGTCCAGCCGGCGTAGTTCTTCTTCCAATGAGAAGACAGCTGCTCGAAGAATTCGCCGCCGCCCTCGGTCTGGGCCGCCTCGCGGCCACCGCCTGCGCCATGGGCCGCGGGGCCGCGCGTGCGCGCACCCGCGCGCGCCACCCCGCCCACCTCGATGCGCTCCCCATAGGGCGGGTTGAGCACGATCACGCCCGCTTCGGCCGGCGGCATGCGCTGCAAGGCATCGCCGCCGCGCAGCTGCACCATGTCGGCGACGCCGGCACGCTCCGCATTGCGCTGCGCGAAGTCGACCATGCGGTGCGAAACGTCGGAGCCGAACACAGGCACCGGATCGCGCCGGGCCTGCTCTTGCGCCGCCTGCTTCAGGCCCTGCCACACATGGGCCTGGAACGGCGCGAGCTTCTCGAAGCCGAAGCGGCGCTGGCCGCCGGCCGGCATGCCGCTGGCGATCTGCGCGGCCTCGATGGGGATGGTGCCGCTGCCGCAGCAGGGGTCGTACAGGGGCTCCTGCGACACCTCGCCGGTCTCGGGGTTCCACCAGCCGCTGGCAGCAAGCATGGCGGCGGCCAGCGTCTCCTTCAGCGGCGCGTCGCCCTTGTCGGTGCGCCAGCCGCGCTTGAACAGGGGCTCGCCGCTGGTGTCGATGTACAGCGTCAGCTGGTCGGTGGACAGGTGCGCGAACACGCGCACGTCGGGCCACTGCGTCTCGATGCTGGGCCGCACCCCGCCGGCCTTGGCGCGAAAGCGGTCGGCAATCGCGTCCTTGATGCGCAGGGTGGCGAAGTTCAGGCTGGTCAGCGGGCTGTGCTGGGCGGTGGTCTCGATCTTGAAGGTCTGGCGCGGGGTGAACCAGTTTTCCCAGGCCACCGCGCTGGCCGCCTGGTACAGGTCGTTTTCGCTGCGGTAGGGCGTGTGCGAGAGCTGCACCAGCACCCGCTGGGCCAGGCGCCCATGCAGGTTCAGCTGCATGGCGTCGCGCCAGCTGGCCCGGGCGAAGACCCCGGCGCGCGCCACCATCAGGTCGTCGCCCGCCAGGCCGGTGAGGCGGTGCACTTCCTGGGCCAGCAGGTCTTCGACGCCGGCGGCGCAGGGCAGGAACAATTGCAGCGAATTCATCATGCCGATTGTCGCCCGCCTCCTCTATAGTCGATTGCCGATGAGCCTTTCGCTTTCATCAGAGCCCGCCAAGGCCGGCGGGCACGCACCCGCGGCCACCGCTGCTTCCTCGCCCGAAGCGGACCGCGCGGCCATTCAAGGCGAACTGCTGCGCCTGAGCACCCAGCCCAGCGCTGCGATGCTGGCCTTCCAGTTTTTGCTCGACTGCGGCGTCGCCGCGCTCTTTGCCTGGCAGTACTCCGCGGCAATGGCGGCCCTGTGGATCGCACTGATCGCTGTCACCACCAGCTGGCGCGCCTTCTTCAAGCAGGTGCTGCCCGAGCCGCTGCCGCCGGCGCAGCTGCCGGCCGAGCTGCGCGGCCATGCGCTGCGCATCGGCGTCCACGAAGGCGCGCACGGGCTGGCGGGGGTGCTGCTGTTCCATCCCACCGATCCGGTGGCGCAGCTGCTGCTGGGCATGGTGATGCTGGGGATGACGCTGTCGTCGGTGTTTTCGGTGTCCTACGTCGCCCGGACCATGCAGATGGGCATCGGGCTGCTGCTGGTGCCGATCATCGTGATGGGCCTGTTCTTCGGCGCGCCGCCCATGAAGGGCCTCGCGGCCCTGGGCGCGGCGCTGCTGGTGCTGATGTGGAAGCTGGTGGCCGAGCGCTCGCGCAAGCTCGAGGACTCCATCGGCCAGCGGCGCAACGAGAGCACGCTGCGCGCCCAGGCCCTGGCCGGCCTGCAGGCGGCGCAGCAGGCGCAGGCCGAGCGGCTGCGCTTTTTCTCCGCTGCCAACCACGACCTGCGCCAGCCGGTGATGGCCATCGGCCTGCAGGCGGAGGTGCTGCGCCAGCAACTCCATGAAGGCGCGGGCCCGGCGCGACTGCAGGTCACCCTCGCTGCGCTGGCGCGCGCGCAGGCTGCGCTGGAAGGGCTGACGCAGCAGCTGCTGGAAATCGGCCGCATCGAGGCCGCGGCCGACCCGCTCACGCCCAGCCCGGTGGCGCTGGCATCGCTGCTGGGCGAATTCGCGCGGCCGGGCGGCGAGGGGCAGCGGGTGATGGTGCGCTGCCCTGCGCAGGCCGTGGCGCAGGTCGACCCGGTGGCGCTGCGCCGCATGGTCGGCAACCTGGTGGACAACGCGCTCAAGTTCTCTGCGCCCTTCGGCGGCCGGGTGCTGGTGGCCTGCCGGCGGCGCGGCGGGCGCTGGCGCATCGAGGTGCGCGACAACGGCATCGGCATCGCGGCCGAGGACCAGGCGCGGGTGTTCGAGGATTTCCAGCAGATCGGCAACCTGGAGCGCAACCTGCGGCGCGGCCACGGGCTGGGCCTGTCGATCGTGCGGCGCCTGGCCCAGCGGCTGGGCACGCAGGTGGCGCTGCGCTCGCAGCCCGGGCGCGGCTCGGTGTTCTCCTTCGAGCTGGCGGCGGCGCCGGCCGATGCCTTGCCGCCGGGCGCTTCATCATCTTCCGCACCGCCGCGCGCGGTCGTGACGGAACCGGCGCCGGCCAAGCTGCGGCCCGGCCTGTCGGTGCTGGTGGTGGAAGACAACGCCGTGGTGGCCGAAGGCCTGGCGGCGCTGTTGCGCCAATGGAGCGCGCATCCGCGCGTCTACGGCAGCGCGGACGAGTTGATGATGAACGGCACCGACCTGCACGGCGTGGACGTGGCGCTGTGCGACATCCGCCTGCCCGGCAGGACGGACGGCGTGGCCCTGGCCAGGCAATTGCAGCACTGGAAGCCGGGCCTGGCCATTGCGCTCGTTTCGGCCGATATCGACGAGGCCACCAGCGCCCTGGCCCGCGAACGCGGCTGGCATGCGCTGCGCAAGCCGGTGCAGCCGGGGGCGCTGCGGGCGGTGCTGGCCGCGGCGTCTGCTTAAAGTTTGTATGTGCTCACATAATGGACATGTCGCCAAAACCGGAAAAATCGAACACGTTTTCCCGACATGTTCTCGCCAGCGACATATCCGCAGCGCTTCAGCTGCCAGTTGCGCTGTGCATGGCGGCCATCCGCCTCAAAGCGCCTTGCGCAAATTCGCCGGCGCGATGCGCAGCGCCTCGCGGTACTTGGCGACGGTGCGGCGGGCGCATTCGATGCCCTGCTCCTTGAGCATGTCCGACAGCTGGCTGTCCGACAGCGGCTTCTTCATGTCCTCGCTGCCCACGAACTGCTTGATGAGCGCGCGCACCGCGGTGCTCGAGGCGTTGCCGCCGGTCTCGGTGCCCAGGGCCGAGCCGAAGAAGTACTTGAGCTCCACCGTGCCGAAGGGCGTGGCCATGTACTTGGCGGTGGTCACGCGGCTGATGGTGGATTCGTGCAGGCCCAGCTCGTCCGCGATTTCGCGCAGCACCAGCGGGCGCATGGCGAGCTCGCCGTGCACGAAGAAGCTCTTCTGCCGCTCCACGATGGCGTTGGACACGCGCAGGATGGTGTCGAAGCGCTGCTGGATGTTCTTGATGAACCAGCGCGCCTCCTGCAGGCGCTGACTCAGCGCCTGGCTGCCCTCGCCCTTGTGCGCCTTCAGCGCGCCGGCGTAGATGTCGTGCACGCGCAGGCGCGGCATCACGTCGGGGTTGAGCTGCACCCGGAACTTGACGTTGGCGCCGCTGCCGGTGCGGGTGACGATCACGTCGGGCACCACCACGTTGCGCTCCACGTTCACGAAGCGGCGGCCCGGCTTGGGTTCGAGCCGGGCGATGAGCTGCATGGCGGCGCGCACCTTCTCTTCGCTGCTGCGGGTGAGCGTGGCCAGGCGCTTGAAGTCGCGCCGGGCCAGCAGGTTCAGCGGCTGCTTGCAGATGGCCAGCGCGGTCTTGCGGACCTCGGCCTCTTCTTCGTCCTCGTCCTCGCTCGCCAGGGCGCGCAGCTGGATCGCCAGGCATTCGCCCAGGTCGCGGGCGCCCACGCCGGCCGGCTCCAGGCTCTGCAGCAGGCCCAGCGCCATCTGGAAGCGGTGCACCAGCTCGTCGAACTGGTCGTTGTCGTCGCCCGCCAGGCCCGAGGCCAGCGCGGGCAGCGAATCTTCCAGGTAGCCGTCTTCGTTGAGCGACTCGATCAGGAAGCGCAGCGCGGCGCTGTCCACGTCGGACAGGCGCAGGCCCAGCGCCTGCCGATGCAGGAAGTCCTGCAGCGACTCCTGGCTGCGTGCCAGTTCGGTGGCATCGGAGCGCTCGTCGTCGTCGATGTTGTTGGTGCGCGGGGGCGCGTCGCCGCCCCATTCGCTGTCGTCGGGCGCCAGGTCGATGGTGCCGTCGCCTTCCCAGTCCGGTTCGGCATCGGCCGATTCGGGCGGCGCATCGGCAGCGGTGACCTCCACGTCCTGCGAAGCGATGGTGCTCACGCCGTCCGCGCCGTTCATCAGCGCCAGGCCGGCCGCCTCCTCGTCGCGCACGTCGCGCGCGCCGGCGGCGTCCTCGCTCTCCAGGCCGAATTCCTCGCGCGGCGCCTCGTCCGCGCTGCGCTCCAGGAAGGGGTTCTCGTCGAGCATCTGCTCGACTTCCTGCGACAGCTCCAGCGTGGACAGCTGAAGCAGCCGGATCGACTGCTGCAGCTGCGGCGTGAGCGCCAGATGCTGCGAAACCCGCAGCGACAGACCTTGCTTCATGATGACCGTGCTCGCCAGGCCCTTACATGCGGAAGTGCTCGCCCAGGTAGACCCGGCGCACGTCGGCGTTGTCGACGATCTCGGTGGGCGTGCCCTGCGCCAGCACATGGCCGTCGCTGATGATGTAGGCGTGGTCGCAGATGCCCAGCGTCTCGCGCACGTTGTGGTCGGTGATGAGCACGCCGATGCCGCGCTCCTTCAGGAAGCTGATGATCCGCTGGATCTCGATGACGGCGATCGGGTCGATGCCGGCGAAGGGCTCGTCCAGCAGGATGAAGCGCGGCTGCGTGGCCAGGGCGCGGGCGATTTCCACCCGGCGGCGCTCGCCGCCCGAGAGCGCCAGCGAGGGCGAATCGCGCAGGTGCTCGACCCGCAGGTCGGCCAGCAGTTCGTCCAGCCGCTCCTCGATGCGCGCCTTGGACAGCGGCTGCAGCACGCCCTTGTCGTCGGGCTCGCGCTGCAGCTCGAGCACGGCGCGCACGTTGTCCGCCACGTTGAGCTTGCGGAAGATCGAGGCTTCCTGCGGCAGGTAGCTCAGGCCCATGCGCGCACGGCGGTGGATGGGCATGTGCTCGATGGGCTCGCCGTCGATGCTGATCTGCCCGTCGTCGGCACGCACCAGGCCCACGATCATGTAGAACGAGGTGGTCTTGCCGGCGCCGTTGGGGCCCAGCAAACCCACCACTTCACCCTTTTGAACGTCCAGCGAGACGTCCTTGACCACCGTGCGGCTGCCGTAGTTCTTCTTCAGGCCCCGCGCCTGCAGGCGGCTGCCCCCGTTGCGGCCGTTGCCGCCCGCGTCGTCGATGTCGATTCCGGCGCGGTCGATCACTTGCTGCCCCCGCTGCCGCCCAGGGTCGTGCTGGGGCGCAGGCCCTTGCCCGGTGCGGGCGT
>NZ_BCUU01000144.1 GCF_001591385.1 Variovorax soli NBRC 106424 | reverse complement strand
CCCGGTTGCGCCGCACCGGCCGGCGCCGCGGCCGGCAGCCAGCCGGCGCAGGGCGAAATCACCGGCTGGAGCGCCATTCGCCTGTCGCAGGCCATCCAGTCACGCGAGGTCTCGTGCACCGAGGTGATGAGCGCCTACCTCGCCCAGATCGACCGGATGAACCCCAAGGTCAATGCCATCGTCTCGCTGCAGCCGCGTGACGGCCTCATGGCCCAGGCGGCGCAGCGCGACGAACAGCTGGCCGCCGCCCGGCGCGTGGGCCGCGCGGTGGGCTGGATGCACGGCTTTCCGCAGGCCCCCAAGGACCTGGCCAACACCGTGGGCATTCCGAGCACGCAGGGTTCGCCGATCCTGAAGAACTACATGCCCAAGGCCGATTCGATCGTCGTCGAACGCGCCCGCAAGGCCGGCGCGGTGCTCATCGGCAAGACCAATACGCCCGAGTTCGGCCTGGGCTCGCACACCTACAACGCGGTGTTCGGCACCACCGGCAATGCCTTCGACCCCGGCAGGAGCGCGGGCGGCAGCAGCGGCGGGGCGGCGGTGTCGCTGGCGCTGAACATGCTGCCAGTGGCCGACGGCAGCGACATGATGGGTTCGCTGCGCAACCCGGCCGGCTGGAACAACGTCTTCGGCTTCCGCCCCTCGTCGGGCCGCGTGCCCTACGGGCCGACCAGCGAGGTCTTCATGCAGCAGCTGGGCTACGAAGGCCCCATGGGCCGCAGCGTGGCGGACCTGGCGATGCTGCTGTCGGTGCAGGCCGGCTTCGATGCGCGCACGCCGCTGTCCATCGACCAGGACCCGGCCCAGTTCACCCGGCCCCTGCAGCGCGACTTCAAGGGCGTGCGCGTGGGCTGGATGGGCGACTTCAACGGCTACCTGCCGATGGAGCCCGGCGTGATGCAGACCTGCACCCAGGCGCTCAAGCACTTCGAGACCATCGGCTGCACGGTGGAGGCGGTGCAACCCGAGTTCGACATGAAGAAGCTGTGGTCCACCTGGCTGGTGCTGCGCGGCTTCTTCGTCGCCGGCATTGCCGGGGGCATGTATGCCGACCCCCAGCTGCGCGCGCAGATGAAGCCCGAGGCGGTGTGGGAGGTGGAGCAGGGCCTGAAGCTGGGCGCCGGCGACGTCTACCGCGCGTCGATGGACCGCTCCGCCTGGTACCAGGCCCTGGCCAGGCTGTACACCCGCTACGACTACCTGGTGCTGCCCTCGGCGCAGATGCTCCCCTTCGACGCCAAGTTGACCTGGCCCAGGAGCATCGACGGCAAGCCGATGGACACCTACCACCGCTGGATGGAAGTGGTGGTGGGCGGCACGCTGGCCGGCGTGCCGGTGCTGGGCGTGCCGGCCGGCTTCGGCCCCGGCGGGCTGCCCATCGGCCTGCAGGTGATGGGGCCGGCGCAGGCCGACCTCTCGGTGCTGCAGGTGGGCCATGCCTACGAACAGGCCAGCGGCTACACGCGGCGCCGCAGCCCGCTGCTGGCGGCCTGAGTCATTTTTTTTCGAGTCATCCAAAGGAGACCCTTTCACATGCATCAACCCGCCATGACCATCGGCGGCAGCGCCGTGCGCGGCGCCAGCCATTTCGAGGTGCGCAACCCCTCCACCGGTGAAGTCATCGGCCTGGCCCCCAACGGCGGCCAGGCCGAGCTGGACGCTGCCGTCGCCGCGGCGCACCGCGCCTTCCAGGGCTGGTCGCGCCAGAGCGACGAGGAACTGGCGCAGGCCTGCCGCGCCGTCGCCGAGAAGATCCAGGCCCATGCCGAAGAGCTGGCGCTGCTCACCACCCTGGAGCAGGGCAAGCCGCTCAACGGCCTGGGCTCGCGCTGGGAACTGGGCGCCGCCGCGGCCTGGGCCAGCCACACCGCCAGCCTGCAACTGCCCGTGCAGGTGCTGCAGGACGACGCGGCCGGCCGGGTGGAACTGCACCGCAAGCCGCTGGGCGTGGTGGGCTCCATCACGCCGTGGAACTTTCCGGCGCTGATTGCCGTGTGGCATGTGCTGCCGGCGCTGCGCAGCGGCAACACGGTGGTCATCAAGCCCTCGCCCTACACGCCGCTGGCCACGCTGCGCTGGGTGGAGCTTCTGGGCGAAGTGCTGCCGCCCGGCGTGGTCAACAGCGTGAGCTGCGACGACCGCAGCAGCAACCTGGGCGCGGCCATGTCGGCGCATCCGCTCATCCGCAAGATCGTCTTCACCGGCTCGTGCGCCACCGGCCAGCGGGTGATGCAGTCGGCCGCCGCCACCATGAAGCGCCTGACCCTGGAGCTGGGCGGCAACGACGCGGGCATCGTGCTGCCCGATGCCGACCCGAAGGCCATTGCCGAGGGCCTGTTCTGGGGCGCCTTCATCAACAACGGCCAGACCTGCGCGGCCATGAAGCGGCTGTACGTGCACGAGCGCATCCACGACGACGTGTGCGAGCACTTGGTGGCCTACGCCCGCCGCGTGCCCATGGGCGACGGCCTGGACGAGCGCAGCCAGCTCGGCCCGGTGCAGAACCGCATGCAGTTCGACAAGGTGGCACGGCTGGTGGCCGATGCCCGGAAGAAGGGCAGCGTGCTGCTGGGCGGCGAGCCGGGCGCGGGCCTGTTCTTCCCGGCCACGATCATCGCGGGCCTGAACAACGGCGATGCGCTGGTGGACGAGGAGCAGTTCGGCCCCGCGCTGCCGGTCATCCGCTACAGCGATGTGGAAGACGCCATTGCCGCCGCCAACGACAGCCCCAACGGCCTGGGCGGCTCGGTCTGGTCGAGCGACCCGGTGCAGGCGCGGCGCGTGGCCATGCGCATGGAATGCGGCTCGGTGTGGATCAACAAGCACGGCATGATCCAGCCCAATGCGCCCTTCGGCGGCACCAAGGCCTCGGGCCTGGGGGTGGAGTTCACGGAGGACGGGCTGCGCGAATACACCGACGCGCAAGTGCTGTTTGCCTGAGGATGACCCGCCTGGCCGGCGGTGCATTGCAGTGCCGCCGCCGGCCGGCCGGCCGTTCAGGCCCTAGACTAGCTGCCATCCCATCCAGTTTCTCGGACCCACCATGGCAGCTACCAAGGAAGCGCTCGCCGAAGCGCTCAAATCCGTCCTCGACCCCAACACGGGCAAGGACTTCGTCAGCACCCGCGCGCTCAAGAACGTGCAGATCAGCGAAGGCGACGTGTCCTTCGACATCGAGCTGGGCTACCCGGCCAAGAGCCAGGTCCCGGCGCTTCGCAAGGCCCTGGTGGCCGCGGCCAAGACGGTGCCGGGCGTCGACAACGTCTCGGCCAACATCACGACCAAGGTCATTTCGCACGCGGTGCAGCGCGGCGTGCAGCTCATGCCCAACGTGAAGAACATCATCGCCGTGGCCTCGGGCAAGGGCGGCGTGGGCAAGAGCACCACCGCGGCCAACCTGGCGCTGGCGCTGGCGGCCGAGGGCGCGGCCGTGGGCCTGCTCGATGCCGACATCTACGGCCCCAGCCAGCCCATGATGCTGGGCATCAACCGCCGTCCCGAAAGCGAAGACGGCAAGACCATGGAGCCGCTGGAGAACCACGGCGTGCAGGTCATGTCCATCGGCTTCCTGGTCGACCAGGACGAAGCCATGATCTGGCGCGGCCCCATGGCCACGCAGGCGCTGGAGCAGCTGCTGCGCCAGACCAACTGGAAAGACCTGGACTACCTCATCGTCGACATGCCCCCGGGCACCGGCGACATCCAGCTCACGCTGAGCCAGCGCGTGCCCATGACCGGCGCCGTCATCGTCACCACGCCGCAGGACATCGCCCTGCTGGACGCGCGCAAGGGCATCAAGATGTTCGAGAAGGTGGGCGTGCCGATCCTGGGCATCGTGGAGAACATGGCGGTGCACGTGTGCTCCAACTGCGGCCACGTGGAGCACATCTTCGGCGCCTTGGGCGGCAAGAAGATGGCCGAGACCAACGGCATGGCCTACCTGGGCGCCTTGCCGCTGGACATCAACATCCGCCTGCAGGCCGACAGCGGCAAGCCCACCGTGGTGGCCGACCCGGACGGCGAGGTGGCCGCCATCTACAAGGCCGTGGCGCGCAAGGTGGCGGTGGGCATTGCGGAAAAGGCCAAGGACTTCTCGGCCAAGTTCCCGACGATTACCGTCAGCAAGAACACCTGATCCATTCAAGTTGCTAATCAATCGGTTCGCCGATTGAATTTGACGCACTGCAGCGGCTGCACGGACACTGGAATCAATTTGCATAGGTGCCCTTTCTCCCTGGGAGAACAAGGGCCTTGGCAAAGAAGATGATCCAGAAATCGAGACAAGCGCCGGCCACCCCACGCGCCGGCGCAAGAGGCCAAGGCAGATGCAGAGAAACCCAGGCACGGCAGCCAGCAGCAAGACCGCCACCACCACGACGACGATTCCGCTCGGCACCGTCGACGACATGCGCGAGCGCATTCGCAAGAAGAGCAAGCTCAAGGGCCGCCAGCCCGAAGGCGACGCGATGGAGCAGGTGCGCGAACTCATCGGCGAGAAGCCGCAGGGCGGCTACCGGCGCGACCTGCTGATCGAGTTCCTGCACAAGGTCAACGACGCGCACAACGGCCTGCGCGACCGCCACCTGGTGGCACTGGCCGCCCTCATGAACATCCCGATGGCGGAGGTGTACGAGGTCGCGACCTTCTATCACCACTTCGAGATCCTTCGCGGCGACGAGTCGCTGCCGGCCGTGACCATCCGCGTGTGCGACAGCCTCTCGTGCTCCCTGGCCGGCGCCGGCGACCTGCTCGAGCGCCTGCCCCAACTGCTGGGCCTGGCCGGCCGCGATGACGTGCGCGTGATCGCCGCGCCCTGCATCGGCCGCTGCGAGCAGGCGCCCGCCGTGGCGGTGAACCAGCAGGCCGTGCCGCTGGCCACGCCTGAAAGCGTGATGCAGGCACTGCAACCGACGCCGGCCAGGCAAGAAGCGCTGCGCGACCAGACGGTGTTCAAGCCGGCCGAGCTGGCCGAGCAGAGCGTGTCGCCCGAGCTGGCGGCCATCGACGTGCTGCCGGCCTACACCGACTACGACACCTACCGCGAGCACGGCGGCTACCGCCTGGCCAAGGCGCTGGTCACCGGCAAGGTGGAAGCGGGCGAGGTGATCCGCGAGGTCGAGCACGTCATCAAGGCCATGGAAGACTCGGGCCTGCGCGGCCTGGGCGGCGCGGGCTTTCCGTCGGGGCGCAAGTGGCGCATCGTGCGCGACCAGCCGGCGCCCAAGCTGATGGCCGTGAATATCGACGAGGGCGAGCCCGGCACCTTCAAGGACCGCACCTACCTCGAGCGCGATCCGCACCGCTTCCTCGAAGGGCTGCTGGTGGCCGCGCACTGCGTGGGCATCGACGCCTGCTACATCTACCTGCGCGACGAATACCACGACTGCCGCGCGCTGCTGGAGCAGGAGCTGGCCAGGCTGCAGGCCGATCCGCCGTACGAGCTGCCGCTGATCGAGCTGCGCCGCGGCGCCGGCGCCTACATCTGCGGCGAAGAGTCCGCCATGATCGAGAGCATCGAAGGCAAGCGCGGCGAGCCGCGCATGCGCCCGCCCTACATCGCGCAGGTGGGCCTCTTTGGCCGGCCCACGCTGGAGCACAACTTCGAAACCCTGTACTGGGTGCGCGACATCGTCGAGAAGGGGCCCGAGTGGTTTGCCGGCTTCGGCCGCCACGGCCGCAAGGGCCTGCGCAGCTTCAGCGTGAGCGGCCGGGTCAAGTTCCCGGGCGTCAAGCTGGCGCCGGCGGGCATCACCATCAAGGAACTCATCGACGAATACTGCGGCGGCATGCTGGACGGGCATGAGCTGTATGCCTACCTGCCGGGCGGCGCGTCGGGCGGCATCCTGCCGGCCAGCCTGTCGGACATTCCGCTGGACTTCGACACGCTGCAGCCCTACGGCTGCTTCATCGGCTCGGCCGCCGTGATGGTGCTCAGCCAGCATGACAAGGCGCGCGACGCGGCGCTGAACGTGATGCGCTTCTTCGAGCACGAAAGCTGCGGCCAGTGCACGCCGTGCCGCGTGGGCACCGGCAAGTCGGCCGCGCTCATGCAGGACAAGGTCTGGGACAACGCCACGCTGGAAGACCTGGCGCAGGTGATGGGCGACGCCTCCATCTGCGGCCTGGGCCAGGCGGCGCCCAACCCGATCCGCAGCATCCAGAAGTACTTCCCGCACGAAATCGCCTGAGGCCAGGAGAACAAGAACATGAACGCCCCCACGAAGCTCCAAGAGCTGTTGCCTCAGACGCTCGAGTTCCAGCTCGACGGCAAGACCGTCGAGGCCTACGAAGGCGAATCCATCCTGCAGGCCGCCAAGCGCGCCGGCGTCGACATTCCGCACCTTTGCTACAAGGAGGGCCTGCGCCCGGACGGCAACTGCCGCGCCTGCGTGGTCGAGATCAAGGGCGAGCGCGTGCTGGCCCCCAGCTGCTGCCGCGCCGCCACCGCCGGCATGGAAGTGCAGGCCTGCAGCGACCGCGCCGTCAAGAGCCAGAAGATGGTGGTTGAGATGCTCCTGTCCGACATGCCGGACGTGGGCTACAAGTGGAACGACGCCGATGCCGGCGCCGACTGCAACAGCGGGCAGTGCGGCCAGCACGGCGAACTGAGCGAATGGGCCGAGCGCCTGGACATCGAGGTGCGCCCCGAGCTCAAGGCGCTGCGCCGCGAGCAGCCGGCGCACGACGTGTCGCACCCCGCCATGGCGGTCAACCTCGACGCCTGCATCCAGTGCAACCGCTGCGTGCGCGCCTGCCGCGAAGAACAGGTGAACGACGTGATCGGCTACGCCATGCGCGGCGGCGACTCGAAGATCGTGTTCGACCTGGACGATCCGATGGGCGAGAGCACCTGCGTGGCCTGCGGCGAATGCGTGCAGGCCTGCCCCACCGGCGCGCTCATGCCCAAGACGCAGATCGGCTCGCAGGCGGTGGACCGCAAGGTCGATTCGGTCTGCCCCTTCTGCGGCGTGGGTTGCCTCATCACCTACAACGTGAAGGACGAGCAGATCGTCAGCGTCGAAGGGCGCGACGGCCCGGCCAACCATGGCCGCCTGTGCGTGAAGGGCCGCTTCGGCTTCGACTACGCGCACCATCCGCAGCGCCTGACCAAGCCGCTGATCCGCAAGCCCGGCATTCCCAAGAGCATCGACGACGGCCAGCCGCTCAACTGGAGCGAGGTGTTCCGCGAAGCGACGTGGGAAGAGGCATTGGACCTGGCCGGCGGCAAGCTCGCGCAGCTGCGCGACACCTACGGCGCCAAGAGCCTGGCCGGCTTCGGCTCGGCCAAGGGCAGCAACGAAGAGGCGTACCTCTTCCAGAAGCTGGTGCGCGCGGGCTTCGGCAGCAACAACGTCGACCACTGCACGCGGCTGTGCCACGCATCCAGCGTGGCGGCGCTGCTCGAAGGCGTGGGCTCCGGCGCGGTGAGCAACCAGGTGAACGACGTGGAGAACGCGGGCCTGATCTTCATCATCGGCTCCAACCCCACGGCCAACCACCCGGTGGCCGCCACCTGGATGAAGAACGCGGCCAAGCGCGGCGCCAAGATCGTGCTGGCCGACCCGCGCCGCACCGACATCAGCAAGCATGCCTGGCGCAACCTGCAGTTCAAGCCCGACACCGACGTGGCCATGCTCAACGCGCTCATCTACACGGTGATCGACGAAGGCCTGGTGGACGAGGCTTTCGTGCGCGAGCGCGCCAGCAACTTCGAGGCGCTCAAGGAGAACGTGAAGGGCTACAGCCCCGAGGCCATGGCGCCCATCTGCGGCATTCCGGCCGTCACGCTGCGCGAAGTGGCGCGCGAGTTCGCCACCGCCAAGGGCGCGATGATTTTGTGGGGCATGGGCGTGAGCCAGCATGTGCACGGCACCGACAACTCGCGCTGCCTGATCGCGCTGGTGTCGGTCACCGGCCAGATCGGCAAGCCCGGCTCCGGCCTGCACCCGCTGCGCGGCCAGAACAACGTGCAGGGCGCCAGCGACGCGGGCCTGATCCCCATGATGTTCCCCAATTACCAGCGCGTGGACAACCCGGCGGTGCACGACTGGTTCGAGAAGTTCTGGGACACGCGGCTGGACAAGACGCCTGGCTACACGGTGGTGGAGATCATGCACAAGGCGCTGGCCGACGACAGCGACCCGCACAAGATCCGCGGCATGTACGTGATGGGCGAGAACCCCGCCATGAGCGACCCCGACCTGAACCACGCGCGGCACGCCCTGGGCGCGCTGGAGCACCTGGTGGTGCAGGACATCTTCATGACCGAGACCGCCTGGCTGGCCGACGTGGTGCTGCCCGCCAGCGCCTGGCCCGAGAAGACCGGCACGGTGAGCAACACCGACCGCATGGTGCAGCTGGGCAAGCGCGCGCTCAACCCGCCGGGCGACGCCAAGCCCGACCTGTGGATCATCCAGGAGCTGGCCAAGCGCATCGGCCTGCCCTGGAACTACCAGGGCGAGGAATGCGGCGTGGCCGAGGTCTATGACGAAATGCGGCAAGCGATGCATGCGGCCATCAGCGGCATCACCTGGGAACGCCTGCAGCGCGAGTCGAGCGTGACCTACCCCTGTCTGAGCGCCGAGGACCCGGGCCAGCCCATCGTCTTCGTGGACGACTTCCCCACCGACGACGGCCGGGTGAAGCTGGTGCCCGCCGACATCATCCCGGCCGCCGAGCGCCCCGACGCCGACTACCCCTTCGTGCTGATCACCGGGCGCCAGCTGGAGCACTGGCACACCGGCAGCATGACGCGCCGCGCCACCGTGCTCGACGCGCTGGAGCCCATCGCCACGGCATCGATGTGCCAGGCGGACCTGCAGCGGCTGGACCTCTCGCCCGGCGACGTGATCACCATCCAGTCGCGCCGCGGCGAGGTGGCCATCCACGTGCGCCGCGACGACGGCACGCCGCCCGGCGCGGTGTTCGTGCCCTTCGCCTACTACGAGGCGGCGGCCAACCTGATGACCAACGCCGCGCTGGACCCAACGGCCAAGATTCCCGAATTCAAGTACTGCGCAGTGCGATTGACCCGGGGCGGCACGCCCGCCGCGGTTGCAGGCTATTCTCGAGAGGTGCAGGCAACCACCCCTTGAAGAGACCATGCCCGACGACGACGCGGCGCAACACGACACGACCGACTCCCACACCCGTCCCCACCTCGACGTCGCGGTGCTGATGCGCCGCGAGCGCGTGCAGGGCCCGGCCGCGCGCTGGCAGGAGTGGCGCTGGGTGTTCGACAGCGTGCTGCCCGACGAGGCCGGTGCCGGCAGCCAGCCGAGGCTGGTGCACCAGACCGAAGGCGGCGAGCAGCGCTGGCTGCATCCGGGCTTCGTCGTCGAGTTGTTCAGCGACGACGCCGAGGGCTACTTCCTCAACGCCACCACCGACGCGCCGTGCTGGTTCGTGATGTGGCGCATGGAGGAAATGCCCGGCATCGCCCCTGAGCCCATCGCCAGGCCCGCGCTGGTCTCGCTGAGCTACCACGACGCCGGCCGCCTGCTCGACGCGCAGGAAATGGTCGAGCAGGTGCCGGCCCAGCCCGAGGTGGTGCAGTGGCTGCGCGACTGGGTCGACCAGCACTACCGGGCCGAGCCCAAGCGCCGCAAGCGCCCGGAAAGCTTCAAGCCGCTGGTGGACCGCTTCGGCAATGCCGCCAGCGTCAGCACCGAAAAGAAGCGTGGATCGGGAGCCGGCGATGCCTGACGAAGGCTTTCTGCACCGCTGGTCGCGCCGCAAGATGCAGGGCGACGCGGCGCCGCCCGAGGAGCCGCGGCCTGCCGCTGCGCAGCAGCCGCCGG
>NZ_BCUU01000143.1 GCF_001591385.1 Variovorax soli NBRC 106424 | reverse complement strand
CCCTCGGCGCGCTCGCGCTGTGCGTCGCGGCCGGCGTTGTCACGGCCACGGAAGTCGGCGCGCTGCGACGGGTCGCCGGCGCGGTTGTTGCCGAAGCGCTGCTGGCTGCCCTGGTCGCGGTAGGGCACGCCGCGCCGGTTGGCCGCGTTGTGCTGGAACTTGGTCTGGTTGGCCGAGATCTGGCGGTTGGTGTTGATGCTGTTGTAGCGGCTGGTGTTGATGTTCACGTCGCCGCCGCCCCAGTTGCAGCCGCCCCAGAGGGCGCCCACCGCCGCCACGCCCACGCCGAAGGCGATGCCGGTGGCCAGCGCCGCGCCCGGGTACCAGCCCGCATACGGCGGGTAGTAGTAAGGCGGGTAGGCCGGATAGGGCCAGGCACCGTAGACCACCGTCGGGTTGTAGGCCGGCACGTAGACCGTCTGCGGGTTGGTGGGCTCGATCTTGATGACGGTCTGCTGCGTCTGCGGCTCCTGCTCCACCGTCACGGTCTGCTGCTCGGTGGTCTTGAGGTTGCCGGTCTGCTGCGCCTTGGCGCGCAGCCGCTGGGCCGAATCGAGCACGTCCTTGGAAGAAGCCAGGAAGGCGTCGCCCAGGTTCTGCACCCAGTCGGGCTGGTCGCCCATCATCTGGATCACCTGGGGAAAGGCGACGAGCGACTGCACGCTCGGGTCCCATGTCTGGTCCTGCACCGCTTTCACGGCGGCATCGCCCGACTGCTTGGGATTGGCCTTGGACCATTTGGCCGCGTCCGCCACGTCGGCGGGATAGGTGGCGGCCATCAGCACCTGGGACAGCAGCGAGTCCGGGTACAGCGCGATGGGCGCCATCATCTGGTCGATCTGCTCCTTGCTGAAGGTCTGCTGCGCCATGGCCAGTGATGCGCTCATTGCCAGGAACGTGGCGAACAGCGTTCGCATGAACCGGGAAGCCAGTCGATACATGAAAGCTCCTTTGTTGTGACCCCGCCGGGTGCCGGCGATGGCCGGGCGCGGCCCCCTTGGCGCACCGTGCGGGCGAGCATAGCGGGGCGCTTGCGGCCCCGCAATTGCGAAAAAGGAGCGAGGCGCCGTCAGGGCGCCAGATGCAGGCGGGACAGGCGCGACAGGCGCACGCGCCAGGAAGCCAGCCCTTGCCAGAACGTGCGCTGCGGCATGCGTGCCGGCGTGGGCGCCGGCGCCTCCCGTTGCGCGGCCAGCCATTCGAGCACCGCGGCCACGCGCTGCACCTTCTCGGGGTCCTCGTCCACCCGCTGTCGCCACTGCTGGCTCAGCTCGCGCAGTTGCGCGCTGTTCAGCCGTGCGGGCGGCGGATGGGAGGATGGCGGCAGCGGGGTGGGGACGTGTGACATGCCTGCGATTGTTCCCGCCGCGGGCGCTGCTGCCATCCCCAGAATGGCGTAACGGCCATCTTTCAAACGGCCATAGCGTGAAAAAAAAGCGCCCCGAAGGGCGCTTTTGCTTTGGCCGTGCCGAGCGGCTGGCGGATCAGGCGCCGGCCTTCACCTTCAGGCGCCAGGCGTGCAGCAGCGGCTCGGTGTAGCCGCTGGGCTGCTCGATGCCCTTGAAGACCAGGTCCTGCGCGGCCTGGTAGGCGGCGCTGGTCTTGAAGTTGCCGGCCATGTTCTTGTAGAGCGCATCGCCCGCGTTCTGCTTGTCCACCACGGCGGCCATGCGCTCGAAGGTGGCGTTGACCTGGTCCTTGGTGACCACGCCGTGCAGCAGCCAGTTGGCGATGTGCTGGGCCGAGATGCGCAGCGTGGCGCGGTCTTCCATCAGGCCCACGTTGTGGATGTCGGGCACCTTGGAGCAGCCCACGCCCTGGTCGATCCAGCGCACCACGTAGCCCAGGATGCCCTGCACGTTGTTGTCCAACTCAGCCTGCTTCTCCGCGTCGCTCCAGTCGGGGGTGGCGGTAATGGGCGGCTGCAGCAGGTCGGCCAGGATGGCCTCGCGCTCGGCTTCGGCGTCGATCTTCTCCAGCTCCTGCTGGACCTGCGCCACGTTCACCTGGTGGTAGTGCAGCGCATGCAGCGTGGCGGCGGTGGGCGAGGGCACCCAGGCGGTGTTGGCACCGGCCTTGGGGTGGGCGATCTTGGCCTTGAGCATGTCGGCCATCAGGTCGGGCATGGCCCACATGCCCTTGCCGATCTGCGCCTTGCCGCGCAGGCCGCAGTTCAGGCCGGTGAGCACGTTGTTGCGCTCGTAGGCGGCGATCCACTTGGTGTTCTTGATGTCGCCCTTGCGCAGCATCGGGCCGCCCTGCATGGCGGTGTGCATCTCGTCGCCGGTGCGGTCCAGGAAGCCGGTGTTGATGAAGGCCACGCGCGCCGGCGCGGCGGCGATGCAGGCCTGCAGGTTCACGCTGGTGCGGCGCTCCTCGTCCATGATGCCCAGCTTCACGGTGTTGGCCGGCAGGCCCAGCACCTTCTCGACGGCGCCGAACAGCTCGTTGGCAAACGCCACTTCGGCCGGGCCGTGCATCTTCGGCTTGACGATGTAGATGCTGCCGGTGCGCGAGTTGCGGATGCCGTTGGCGCCCTTGCCCTGCAGGTCGTACATGGCGATGGCGGTGGTGATGACCGCGTCCATGATGCCTTCGGGAATCTCCTTGCCGTTCGCCCACAGGATGGCCGGGTTGGTCATCAGGTGGCCGACGTTGCGCACGAACATGAGCGAGCGGCCGTGCAGCTTCACTTCGCCCTTGCCGCTGGGCGCGGTGTAGACGCGGTCGGCGTTCAGGCGGCGGGTGAAGGTGGTGTTGCCCTTGGTCACTTCTTCGGTGAGGGTGCCCAGCTGGATGCCGAGCCAGTTGCTATAGGCCAGCACCTTGTCCTGCGCGTCCACCACGGCCACGGAGTCTTCCAGGTCGAGGATGGTGGAGAGGGCGGATTCGACCACCACGTCGCTCACGCCGGCGGCGTCGGTCTTGCCGATGGGCGTGCTGCGGTCGATCTGGATGTCCAGGTGAATGCCGTTGTGCTTGAGCAGCACCGACGAGGGCGATGCCGCATCACCCTGGTAGCCGGCGAACACGGTCGCGTCCTTCAGGCCGGTGCTGCTGCCGTCCTTGAGAGCGACGGCCAGCTGGCCGTCCTTCACGCTGTAGCCGGTGGCGTCCTTGTGCGAACCGCTGGCCAGGGGGGCGGCCTGGTCGAGCACGTCGCGTGCAAAGGCGATCACCTTGGCGCCGCGCACCGGGTTGTAGCCCTTGCCCTTCTCGGCGCCGCCTTCCTCGGAGATGGCGTCGGTGCCGTACAGCGCGTCGTACAGCGAGCCCCAGCGGGCGTTGGCGGCATTGAGCGCGTAGCGGGCATTGAGGATCGGCACCACCAGCTGCGGGCCGGCCTGCAGGGCGAGCTCGGCGTCGACGTTGGCGGTGGTGGTCTTCACGCCCTTGGGCTGCGGCTGCAGGTAGCCGATCTTTTCCAGGAAGGCGCGGTAGCCGGGCATGGCCGCGGGCGTGATCGGGCCGGGGTTGGCCTTGTGCCAGGCGTCCATCTCGGCTTGAAGGCGGTCGCGCTCGGCCAGCAGGGCCGCGTTCCTGGGCGCGAATTCGCTGACGATGGCGTCGAAGCCTTTCCAGAACGAGGCGCTCTGGATGCCGGCGCCGGGCAGCACTTGCTCTTCGATGAAGCGGTGCAGTTCGGTGGCCACTTGCAGGCCATGGACGGTGGTGCGTTGAGTCATGGGGCGTTTCTTCCAGAAGATAGAGATCGCGTGCGCTGAAGGAGGCGGCGCGTGGGGCGGGTCCGGCGGGAAAACAGGCCGGACGCGAGGGGCACGGCGGCGCCAATGCGCTCGAACCAGTACTGTATTTGATACCGGGCGAAGTATTAAGAGCCTTGTAAGCGATTGATTGATGACAAAATTGCACCTAATCGAGTCCGCCTCCGAGGGGCCCGGTGCCAGAATGGGTTCGATTTCCCCGCCTATCAAGGAGCCCTCCAATGCCTATGGACCCCACGCCCATGGAGCCCTCCGTCCTCATCAGCGAAGTCGGGCCGCGCGACGGCCTCCAATCGGTCAAGACCACCATGCCCACCGCGGACAAGCTGCGCTGGATCGGCGCGCTGCATGCCGCCGGCCTGCGCGAGATCGAGGTGGCCTCCTTCGTGCCCGCCAGATTGCTGCCGCAGATGGCCGACGCGGCCGAGGTGGTGCGCCATGCCGTGCAGCTGCCCGGCCTCACGGTGATGGCGCTGGTGCCCAACCGCAAGGGCGCGCAGGCCGCGCTCGAGGCCGGGGCGCACAAGCTGACCATGCCGGTGTCGGCCAGCCGCGCCCATTCGCAGGCCAATGTGCGCAAGACGCCGGCCGAAATGGTCGAGGAGGTGCGCGCCATCGCCGAGATGCGCCGCGAACTGGCGCCGGGCGCCGGCCTGGAAGTGGGCCTGTCCACTGCCTTCGGCTGCACCCTGCAGGGCCTGGTGCCCGAAGACGACGTGATCCGCCTGGCCGCCCAATGCGTGGAGGCCGGCGCCGACGAAGTCGGCCTGTCCGACACCGTCGGCCATGCCAACCCCGCGCAGGTGCGGCGCCTGTTCCGGCGCCTGCGCGCCGAGATCGGCGAGCATGCCGGCGCCGCCCACATGCACAACACGCGGGGCCTGGGCATTGCCAACTGCCTGGCTGCCTGGGACGAGGGCGTACGCACCTTCGATGCCTCGCTGGGCGGCCTGGGCGGCTGCCCCTACGCGCCGGGCGCCTCGGGCAACGTGGTCACCGAAGACCTGGTCTTCATGTTCGAGGCCATGGGCATCGCCACCGGCATCGACATCCACAAGCTTGTCGCGGCGCGCGCGCCGCTCATGGCCGGCCTGCCGGGCGAGCCGGTCTACGGCATGACGGCCGAGGCCGGCCTGCCCCTGGGCTTCGTGCCCACCACCCACCTTCAGCCATGACGAACAACGAAAACACTTCTTCCTCTGCTGCGCCGCTGCCCTATGCCGGCGTGCGCGTCGTCGAATTCACCCACATGGTGATGGGCCCCACCTGCGGCCTGTTGCTGGGCGACCTGGGTGCCGAAGTCATCAAGGTCGAGCCGATCGAGGGCGACAGCACGCGCCGCCTGCTGGGTTCGGGCGCCGGCTTCTTCCCCACCTTCAACCGCAACAAGAAGAGCATCGCGCTCGACTTGAAGAAGCCCGAGGGCATCGAGGCCGCATTGCGCCTCATCGCCAGCGCCGACATCGTCAGCGAGAACTTCAAGCCCGGCACCATGAAGAAGCTGGGGCTGGACTACGAAAGCCTCAGCCGCATCAACCCGCGCCTGATCTACGTGAGCCACAAGGGCTTCCTGCCCGGCCCCTATGACCACCGCACCGCGCTGGACGAGGTGGTGCAGATGATGGGCGGCCTGGCCTACATGACCGGCCGCCAGGGCGATCCGCTGCGCGCGGGCACCAGCGTGAACGACATCATGGGCGGCATGTTCGGCGCCATCGGGGCCATGGCGGCGCTGCGCCAGCGCGAGATCACGGGCAAGGGCTGCGAGGTGCAGTCGGCCCTGTTCGAGAACAACGTGTTCCTGGTGGCCCAGCACATGATGCAGTTCGCCGCCACCGGCAAGGCCGCCGACCCCATGCCCAGCCGCATCTCGGCCTGGGGCATCTACGACGTGTTCACGGTGAAGGACGGCGAGCAGATCTTCCTGGCCGTGGTGAGCGACAAGCAGTGGGCGGTGTTCTGCAAGGCCTTCGGCCTGATGGACATGCATGCCGATCCGCGCCTGGCCACCAACAACGACCGGGTCCGCGCGCGCGAATGGCTCATGCCGCAGCTGCGCTCGCGGCTGGCGGAATTCGGCGCGGCCGAGCTGGCCAGGGTGTTCGAGGAGAACGAACTGCCGTTCGCGCCCATCACCAAGCCGCAGGACCTGTTCGACGACCCGCACCTGAACGCCACGGGCGGGCTGGCGCCGGTGCGCATGAACGACGGCAGCACCTCCAAGGTGCCGCTGATGCCCTTCACGGTGGGCGGCGAGCGCCCCGGCATCCGCCTGCAACCGCCGACGCTGAACGAGCACGGCGCCCAGCTGCTGCGTGAAGCGGGCTACAGCGACGAGCAGATCGCTGGTCTGGTGGCGCAGGGCATCACCACCCGGGTTGATTGAGGCCCGCGCCCGGAACTGACCGCGCCCGATGGACCGCCTCAAGCAGCTCGAATCCTTCGTCGCCATCGCCACCCGCGGCAGCCTGACCGCGGCCGCCAAGGCCGAGGGCGTGGCGCCGGCCATCATGGGGCGCCGGCTCGACGGCCTGGAGCAGCGCCTGGGCGTGAAGCTGCTGGTGCGCACCACGCGGCGCATCAGCCTCACCCACGAGGGCAGTGCCTTCCTGGAGGACTGCCAGCGCCTGCTGGTGGAACTGGCCAATGCCGAGGCCAGCGTGAGCGCCGGCCGCGTGAAGGCCAGCGGCCACCTGCGGGTGACGGCGCCGGCCGGCTTCGGGCGCCGCCACGTGGCGCCGCTGGTGCCGCGCTTTCATGCGATGCACCCCGAGGTGACCATCTCGCTGAACCTGAGTGACCGCGTGATCGACGTGGCCGGCGAGAACTTCGACTGCGCGGTGCGCGTGGGCGACATGCCCGACTCTTCGCTGGTGAGCATGCGCCTGGCCGACAACCGGCGCCGCTGCGTGGCCACGCCCGCCTTTTTGCGCCGCCACGGCACGCCGCAGCACCCCAGCGACCTGGCGCGCTTCGCCTGCCTGACGCTCTCGAGCGACGCGTCGCAGACCCGCGGCTGGGCGTTCCGGGTCCCCCGCACCGGCGCCGATGCCGCCGCGGGCGACAACGACGACGAGGTGATCCACCTCAAGCCCACCGGCCCGCTCGACTGCTCCGACGGCCAGGTGCTGCACGACTGGTGCCTGGCCGGCCACGGCATCGCCTGGCGCAGCACCTGGGAGGTGGAGGCCGAGATCGACGCCGGCCTGCTGGTGCCCGTGCTCGACGCGTTCGCGGCGCCGCCCAACGGCATCTACGCGGTATTTCCGCAACGCAAGCACCTGCCCTTGCGGGTCCGTCTCTGGCTGGACTTTCTCAAGAGCGAATATGGGCGGCCGGAGTACTGGGGCGGTACGAGCGGCGGCGTGGGCGGTACAGTCGCCCCGCCTTCGTCCCCCCGTTTGCCCCAACCCATCACAAGAAAGCGAACACGATGACTCTTGAAGCGATCCTGGCCTACGTGCATCTCCTGGCCATCCTGACCATGGTAGTTTTCATCTCCAGCGAGGCGGCGCTGTGCCGCGTGGAGTGGATCAACAAGGCGGTGGTCGAGCGCCTGGCGCGCGTCGACGCCATCTACGGCATGGCCGCCCTCGTGGTGCTGGCCACCGGCATCGCGCGCACGGTGTGGGGCGTGAAGGGCCCGGCCTGGTACTGGACCAACCCGCTGCTGCACGTGAAGCTCACGCTCTTCATCATCGTCGGCCTGATGTCCATCGTTCCGACCATGACCTATCTGCGCTGGCGCAAGCAGCTGCGCGCCGGCGGGGCGCTCCCGGCCGATGCCGAGGTGCGCAAGACCCGCAAGCTGGTCATGATCCAAGCGCACATCCTGGTGCTGATCCCGCTGTTCGCCGTGTTCCTGGCACGCGGCTTCGGCAAGTAGCCGGCTCCCCAGAAAAGCAAAAGGCCCGCGCGCGGCGGGCCTCTCTGCATTGGCGGTGCAAAAGGGGATCAGGGATCAGCCCTTGGCCGCGTCCGCCTCGCACTTCTTCATGAAGCTGTTCTTGGCCGCGCCGGCCAGCGCCTTGCCGTTCTTGTCCACGGCCTTGGGCTCGCAGGCCGCAGCCGCGGTGTCCTTCTGGCACTTCTTCATGAAGCTGGTCTTGGCGGCGCCCGCCAGGGGCTTGCCGTTCTTGTCGACCGCCTTGGCGTCGCAGCCGTCGGCCGCGTGCGCGCTGCCCATGGCCAGGAAGGCTGCCATCGCGAAGAGGGGAAGGAGCTTTTTCATCAGTTGTGTCCTCGAAGGGTAGGTTTGCAAAAAAAGCTTGCCCAGAGTGGGGCTGCCCATCGTAACGGGGCGGGAACGCGTGCGGATGACACGCTGGATAGGGGTTTGAACCGCCCCCGATAAAATCCGGCGATGCTATTGGTCAAACAGGAGCTGCTCGCCGCACTGGCCGGCACGCTCGAATCCCTCTCGCCCGGCGCCGGCGCCAAGGCGGCCTTCGAATCGCCCAAGGTGGCGGCCCACGGCGACTATGCCTGCACCGCCGCCATGCAACTGGCCAAGCCGCTCGGGCGCAAGCCGCGCGAGCTGGCGCAGGACATCAGCGACGCCCTGCTGGCCACGCCCGCCTACCAGAAGTGGGTCGACGCCATCGAGATCGCCGGGCCCGGGTTCCTCAACATCCGCCTCAAGACGGCCGCCAAGCAGCAGGTGGTGCGCGAGGTTTTGGAAGCCGGCGCCGGCTTCGGCCGCCAGCCAGCGCCGGCCGAAGGCGCCGAGCGCGTGCTGGTCGAGTTCGTCTCGGCCAACCCCACCGGCCCCCTGCACGTGGGCCACGGCCGCCAGGCGGCGCTGGGCGACGCCATCTGCAACTTGCTGGAAACGCAGGGCAAGGCGGTGTTCCGCGAGTTCTACTACAACGATGCCGGCGTGCAGATCCAGACGCTGGCCAACAGCACGCAGCTGCGCGCCAAGGGCCTGAAGCCCGGCGATCCCGGTTGGCCCGAGCAGGCCTACAACGGCGAGTACATCGCCGACATCGCCAGGGATTTCCTGGCCAAGGCCACCGTCAAGTCGGACGACCGCGAATACACCGCCAGTGGCGACATCGACGACCTGGACTCCATCCGTCAGTTCGCGGTGGCCTACCTGCGCCGCGAGCAGGACCTGGACCTGAAGGCCTTCCGGGTGCGCTTCGACAACTACTACCTCGAGTCCAGCCTCTACACCAGTGGCCGGGTCGAGACCGCCGTCAAGCAGCTGGTGGCCGCGGGCAAGACCTACGAGCAGGACGGCGCGCTGTGGCTCAAGTCGACCGACTACGGCGACGACAAGGACCGCGTCATGCGCAAGGGCGACGGCAGCTACACCTACTTCGTGCCGGACGTGGCCTATCACATCGCCAAGTGGGAGCGCGGCTTCCACAAGGTGGTGAACATCCAGGGCACCGACCACCACGGCACCATCGCCCGCGTGCGCGCGGGCCTGCAGGCCAGCGGCGAGGGCATCCCGCAGGGCTACCCCGATTACGTGCTGCACACCATGGTGCGCGTCATGCGCGGCGGCGAGGAGGTGAAGATCAGCAAGCGGGCCGGCAGCTACGTCACCCTGCGCGACCTGATCGAGTGGACCAGCACCGACGCGGTGCGCTTCTTCCTGCTCTCGCGCAAGCCCGACACCGAGTACATGTTCGACGTCGACCTGGCGCTGGCGCAGAACAACGACAACCCGGTGTACTACGTGCAGTACGCCCATGCCCGCATCTGCTCGGTGCTGGCGGCCTGGGGCGGCGACGAGGCGACGCTGAAGAGCGCCGACCTGTCGGTGCTGGACAGCCCGGCCGCGCAGGCGCTCATGCTGATGCTGGCCAAATTCCCGACCATGCTCACCGCCGCGGCCAACGACTTCGCGCCGCACGACGTCACCTTCTACCTGCGCGAGCTGGCCGCCAGCTACCACAGCTACTACGACAGCGAGCGCATCCTGGTGGACGACGAGAAGCTCAAGCTGGCGCGCCTGGCGCTCGTCGCCGCCACCGCGCAGGTGCTGCACAATGGCCTGGCGGTGCTCGGCGTGAGCGCGCCGCGCAAGATGTAGGCAAAAAGTAGATGGCGAAGACCAAGACGACAAAGTCGACCAAGTCGACCAAGACGAAACGCCAAGGCGGCAACACCTTCATCGGGCTGATCATCGGGATCGTGCTCGGGCTGGGTGCCGCGCTGGGCATTGCGGTGTACGTGACCAAGGTGCCGATCCCCTTCGTCTCGAAGACGCAGCGCAACACGGCCGAGCAGGACGAGGCCGAGGCCCGCC
>NZ_BCUU01000142.1 GCF_001591385.1 Variovorax soli NBRC 106424 | reverse complement strand
GCCGCGGCTGCGGCGGGCGGGGCCGCCTTCACCTGCGCCACCAGCGGCGTCGCGGGGGCGTTCTTGTAGCCTGCAGGCAGGCGCGAGCTGGCGGGGTAGCCGGCCGCGTCCAGGTAGCGCGTCCATTCGCTGTCCTGGAAACCCACCAGCTGCTGCGAGCCGATGGACACCTGCGGCAGAGAGGTCTTGCCGCTCTGGCGCTGCAGCGCTTCGCCGTCCTGCGCCGTCTGGACGGTCTTTTCCGTGAAGGGCACGCCGCGCGTGGACAACAGGCTGCGACCTGCATCGCAGGGCTGGCATTCGTTGCCGGTGTAGAGCGTGACCGGATAGCGCTGCGCCACCTGGCGCAACTCGTAGGGCAGAGCCGAGTCCGTGGGCAGCGAATTCACCGCGCCGCCGCCTGCGCCTTGCACGGGCTGGGCGGTGCGGGCGCTGGGGGGCTGGTCCGAGTAGGTGACCTTGCCGTTGGCATCGACCTGGCGATAGACCTGTTGGGCGAAGGCGGCGGTGCCTGCCACACAGGCCAGGGCGATCAAGCCGAGGCGGCCATCCAACTTCATTGCGGGCTCCAGGTTGCGAACGAACGACAGGCAAGTATGCCAAGGGCGGCGCCGGAGCGCCGCCCTGGCCCCGCAGGCCGATGCGAAAACGCCACTCAGGCGGAAGTTGTACTGGCGGCCGCAGTGGGCGCCATGCCCTGATGGCGCAGCAGCGCATCGAGCTGCGGCGCGCGGCCGCGGAAGGCCTTGAAGGACTCCATGGCCGGCCGGCTGCCGCCGGCTTCCAGGATGGCGGTGCGATAGCGCCGGCCGGTTTCCACGCTGGGCTTGCCGTCGGCGCCGGCGCTTTCCTCGAAGGCCGCATAGGCGTCCGCGCTCAGCACCTCGGCCCACTTGTAGCTGTAGTAGCCGGCAGCGTAGCCGCCCGAGAAGATGTGGGTGAAGGTGTTGGGCGTGCGGCTGAACGGGGCGGCCGGCATGACGGCGACTTCTGCGCGCACCTTGTCCAGCAGGGCCATCACGCCGCCCGGCTGGGCGGTCGCGGCGTCGTACTCGGTGTGCAGCAGCATGTCGAACAGGGCAAACTCGATCTGGCGAACCGTCTGCAGGCCGCTCTGGTAATTCTTGGCCGCGGTCATCTTGTCGAACAGCGCGCGCGGCAGGGGCTCGCCGGTGTCGACATGCGCGGTCATGTGGCGCAGCACATCCCATTCCCAGCAGAAGTTCTCCATGAACTGGCTGGGCAGTTCCACCGCGTCCCACTCGACACCGCTGATGCCCGACACGTCGCGCTCGTTCACCTGCGTGAGCATGTGGTGCAGCCCGTGGCCGAACTCGTGGAAGAGGGTGGTGACGTCGTCGTGCGTGAGCAGCGGCGGCTTGCCGTCCACGCCGTCGGCGAAGTTGCACACCAGCTGAGCGACCGGCGTTTGCAGCTTCTTGTTGTCCGGCCGCAGCCAGCGGGCGCGCACGTCGTCCATCCAGGCGCCGCCGCGCTTGCCGGCGCGGGCCGCCGGGTCGAGATAGAACTGGCCGACCAGCTGCGTGCCCCGCTCGATGCGGTAGAACTCGACGCCCGGGTTCCACACCGGCGCGCTGTCGCGGCGGATGGACACCTCGAACAGGGTCTCGACGATCTTGAACAGGCCCGCCATCACCTTGGGCGCCGTGAAGTATTCCTTGACCTCCTGCTCGCTGAAGGCATAGCGCGCTTCCTTGAGCTTCTCGCCGATGTAGCTCCAGTCCCAGGGCTGCGGATCGGCAATGCCCAGTTCCTTGGCGCCGAACGCGCGCAGGTCGTCCAGGTCCTGCTGCGCAAAGGGCTTGGCCTTGCCGGCCAGGTCGCGCAGGAACTTCAGCACCTCTTGCGGCGAGTCGGCCATCTTGGGCACCACCGAGAGCTCGCCGAAGTTGCGGTAGCCCAGCAGCTGGGCTTCTTCCTGGCGCAGCGCCAGGATCTCGCGGATGAGCTCGGTGTTGTCCAGGGCCGGATCACCCAGTTCGCTGGCGCGGGTGACGTAGGCGCGGTAGAGCGCCTCACGCAGCCGGCCGTTCTTCGCGAACTGCATCACCGGCAGGTACGAGGGCATCTTCAGCGTGAACTTGTAGCCCTCTTTCTTCTCGGCCTGCGCGGCAGCCAGCGCGGCGGCAACCACGTCCTGCGGCAGGCCGTCGAGTTCGTCCAGGCGGGCGTAGTAGGCGAAGGCGTCGGTGGCATCCAGCGCGTTCTCGCTGAACTTCTGGCTCAGCTCGGCCTGGCGCTCCTGGATGGCGGCAAAGCGTTCCTTGGCCGCGCCCTGCAGCTCCGCACCGCCGAGCACGAAGTTGCGCACGGCATTCTTGTGCGCCTGGCGCTGCTCCGGGTTGAGCGTGGCCGGGTCGATGGCCTTGTACTTGGCATACAGGTGCTCGTCGGCGCCCAGGCGCGTGAAGAAGGCGGTGACGCGCGGCATGGCCTCGTTGTAGGCGGCGCGCAGTTCGGGCGTGTCGGCCACGGCATTGAGGTGGCCCACCGCGCCCCAGGCACGGCCGAAGCGCTCGGTGGCCACGTCCAGTTCCCTGGCGATGGCGTTCCAGTCGGCCGGGAATTCCGGCGCCGTGACTCTCTGGAGGGCGGCCTCGGCTTCCGCCAGCAAGGTGTCGACCGCCGGTGCCACATGCTCCGGACGGATCTGGTCGAACAAGGGGAGATCGTTGAAATCGAGCAGCGGATTGGTGGTCATGGTGCGTAACTGGGGCCGGAGGAGGGAATGCGCAAGGCCGGAAAAATCAATCAGGCCTCAACTACGAGGATTGCCGCTCGGCTGCCTCGATGGTGTTGACCAGCAGCATGGCGCGGGTCATGGGGCCCACGCCGCCGGGCACGGGCGTGATCCAGCTGGCCACCTGGCGCACGCCTTCGAAGTCGACGTCGCCGCACAGCTTGCCTTCGTCATTGCGGTTCATGCCCACGTCGATGACCACGGCGCCGGGCTTGACCATGTCGGCGGTGAGCACATTGCGCTTGCCCACGGCCGCCACGATCACGTCCGCCTGGCGCGTTATGGCGCCCAGGTCGGCGGTGGCGCTGTGGCAGATGGTGACGGTGGCGCTTTGCGCCAGCAGCATCATGGCCATGGGCTTGCCCACGATGTTGCTGCGGCCGATGACCACGGCGTGCTTGCCGCGCAGCTGGTAGCCGATCGACTCGAGCATCTTCATGCAGCCGTAGGGCGTGCAGGGCCAGAAGCCCTTGGCGCCGATCATCAGCGCGCCTGCGCTGGCGATGTGAAAGCCGTCGACGTCCTTGGCCGGCGAGATGGTCTCGATGACCTTCTGGCTGTCCATGTGCTTGGGCAGCGGCAGCTGCACCAGGATGCCGTGCACCTTCGGGTCGTCGTTGAGCGTGCGGATGCGCGCCAGCAGGTCGGCCTCGCTCATGTCGGCCGGGTAGCGCTCCAGCGTGGCCGACAGGCCCGTCTCGGTGCTGTCGTTGACCTTGTGCCTGGTGTAGACCTGGCTCGCGGGGTCGTCACCCACCAGGATGATGGACAGGTGCGGCTGGACGCCGCGGGCCGTCAGGGCCTGCGTGCGGCCGGCGACTTCGGCGCGGATGGTGCGGGCGAGGGCGTTGCCGTCGATGAGTTGGGCAGTCATGGGTCGAAGCTTCTCTGACAAGTAAAAACGCCCGCTTGCGCAGGCGTATTTTTTTGGGGGGGTGTGAGGCGGTGTTCAGGAGGCCTTGGCGGAGGAGGCCTGCCCCAGCGCGATCTTGAGCAGGTCGGCCACCGTGTTGGCGTTGAGCTTTTCCATGATGTTGGCGCGGTGCGCCTCCACGGTCTTGATGCTGATGCCCAGGTCGTCGGCGATCTGCTTGTTCAGGCGGCCGGCGACGATGCGCTCGAGCACCTGGGCTTCGCGGCCGGTGAGCTTGGACAGCAGCGCGTCGCGGCTGGCCGACTGCTGGTGCTGGGCGAAGGTGCCGCGGGCATGTTCGAGCATGCGCTCGACCAGGGCCACCAACTCTTCGTCGTTGAAGGGCTTCTGGATGAAATCCATCGCGCCCTTCTTCATGGAGTCGACCGCCATGGGCACGTCGCCGTGGCCGGTGATGACGACGATGGGCAGGGGCGAGCGGCGTTCGATGAGCCTGTCCTGCAGCTCCAGCCCGGTCATGCCGCCCATGCGGATGTCGACGATGAGGCAGGCCACTTCGCGGGGGTCGTAGCGCGAGAGGAACGATTCGGCGGAGTCGAAGCAGCGAACGCGGTAGTCCTTGCCTTCAAGCAACCATTGCAGCGAATCTCGAACGGCTTCGTCGTCGTCGACGACATACACGGTGCCCTTCTTGGGAATCAAACTCATGCGCTTACCTTTGCCTCGTCGCTTGCTATTGATTTCATAGCATCGAGTACCGGAATCCAGAACGAAAAACGGCACCCGACCACTTCCGAACCATTGTAGATGTTCTCCGCCTGCATCCGGCCCTTGTGCGACTCGACGATGGTGCGGCACAGATTGAGGCCGATGCCCATGCCTTCCGGTTTGGTGGAGAAGAAGGCCTCGTACAGGCGCTCCATCACCTCGGGCGCCAGGCCCATGCCGGTGTCCTGCACCGAGAACTCCACCGCCGGGTTGCCGTCGATCACGCGCGGCAGCACGCGCAGCTCCACGCTGCGCCGCGCCGGCGGGCGCTTGGCCACGTCGATGGCTTCGGCCGCGTTGCGCAACAGGTTCACCAGCACCTGCTCGATCAGAATCGGGTCGACCTGCAGCACCGGCAGGCGGGCTGCCACGTAGTGGTTCAGGCGCACGTTGCGCCGGCGCAGCTCGATGCCGGCCAGCTCCACCGCCTCGCTCACCATGACGGTGGCCTCGGCCGGCGTGCGGTTGGGTTCGCTGCGCTTCACGAAGGTGCGGATGCGCTGGATGATCTGGCCGGCGCGCTGGGCCTGCTTGGAGGTCTTTTCCAGCGCAGAGAGCAGGGCGTCCGAATCGATCTGCTGGCCGCGGATACGGGAGACCATGCCGTTGCAGTAGTTGGTGATGGCGGTCAGCGGCTGGTTCAGCTCATGCGCCACGCTCGAGGCCATCTCGCCCATGGTGATCAGGCGGCTGGCGGCCTGCGCGCGGTCGGCCTGCGCGGCGTTCTGTTCCTCGGCATCGCGGCGCTGCGTGATGTCGGTGGCAATCACCATCTGCGCCAGGCGGCCGTCCACCCAGGTGAGGTAGCGCGAGCGCACTTCGAGCCACTTGCCCAGTTCCGGCACGAAGATCTCGTTGTTGGCCGGTTGCGCGCCGGTGAGTGAATCGAGGGGCAGGCCCGCGAAGGCGTCGACGTCGTCCAGCCCCTCGTCATGGGCGGCGGCCGGTGGCACGCCCGCCTGGGCCACCATGCCCAGGTGGCCCACCGTGTCCGAGCCGAACCACAGGCGATAGAGCTTGTTGGCAAAGAGCAGTTCTTCGCTGCCGATGGGGGCCACCGAGATGGCGGCGTCCAGCGCCTCCAGCACGGTGGTGAAGCGCTCGTACGAAGCCGACAGCTGCTCGCGGATGCGCGTGGGCTCGGTGATGTCGGTCATCGAGGTCATCCAGCCGGTCTGGTGGCCGCGGGCGTCGATGAGCGGCGACACGTACAGCCGCGCGTTGAAGACGCTGCCGTTCTTGCGCTTGACCCGCACCTGGAAGCCGCCGGGCAGCGAACGGCCATGGAGCTCTTCCTCCAGCCGCTCGTTCATGATCTCGCGGTCGGCCTCGAGCCAGTAGGGGAAGGGCGGCGACTGGCCGACCAGCTCGTCCTCGCTCCAGCCGGTCATGGCGCAGAAGGCGGCGTTCACGTACGTGATGCGGCCCTCCAGGTCGAGCACGCGCATGCCGGTGGGCATGGAGTTCTCCATGGCGCGGCGGAAGTTGGTTTCGGCCACCAGCGCCTGCTGCGCCTGCTGGCGCCGGCGCGTATGGCGCCAGGTGCCGATGAGCATCCAGCTGGTCAGCACCGACAGCGCCACCACCAGCCAGAACAGGCCGTTGCCGACCAGGCCCTGCGATGTGCGGTAGGCCTGCGCCCGCAGCAGCAGGCTGTTGCCCACCGGCGAGACCGGCACCTCGTATTCGTTGATCTGCTTGTGCCAGGGCAGCAGGCGCTGTCCGGGCTCGGGCGGGCTCATGGCGTTACCCGCGATGAGCCGGCCGTCGCCGTCCAGCAGCGAGACCGCATAGCGCGCTGCCACCTCGGGCGGAATGCCGTAGCGCAGCAGTCCGTCGATGGAGAACTCGCCCAGCACCACGCCGGCGAACAGGCCCTGGTCGAACAGCGGGATGTGCAACTGCAGCACCGGCGGCAGGTCGCCGCCCTGGCTGGGCCGCGAAAACACGGGCTGGCGCAGCTCACGCGCCAGCGCGTAGTGCGTTTCGACATCGCCCGGGCGCAGCACGTCGCCCACCAGGTGCTGCTGCGAGGGGTGCACGCTCGGCGCGGAGTAGCTGGCCTGGAAGCGGCGGCGGTCGTCGATCCAGCTGATGGCCTGCAGCTCCGGAAACTGGCTGACGAGCGACTCGGAGCGGCTGATGAACTCGTTGGCGTCGATTTCCCGGTTGCCCGCGTCGCGGGCAATGCGCATCAGCTGTTCCTGCCGCTCCAGCAGGCGCAGCCGCACGCGCTGCTGCGCGTATTCGACGTCGCGCCGCACCGACTCCTGCTCGCGCTCGAGTTCCTCGGCCCGCAAGTACCAGAAAGCGGCGACGATGGCGGCCAGGAAGAGCAGCACCGCCGCCATGGGCGCAAGCATGGCGAAGGCGTCCTGCAGCACGGGCGTTTGCCGCCGCCACCAGCGGCGCCAGACCGCCCAGGGCGAAGATGACGAACGCGCAGACGTGGCGCGAGCGTCTTTGGGCAGCAGGGGGGGCGGAGGCATCGGCCGAGTGTAGGGGAAGGCTTCAGACTGCTTTGCAGTAAGACACAAATGCAGTCGGCCGATTTCGATATTTCACATTACGATATCAACAAGCACCATTTGAAATTCAAACTTTTTTGTGGGACACTGCCGCGCAACCTCAACCGGCACTAAATTAAGGCCACACCCATCAAGGAGACACAGCATGTCGGCAAACCCCGAGAGCCTCGGCTCGGCTGCAGCAAACGATGCGGACGCGCAGGAAACGCGCGAATGGATGGACGCACTGTCCGCCGTGATCCAGAGCGAGGGCGCTCCCCGCGCCCACTTCCTGCTTGAACAACTGCTCGAGCATGGGCGCCAGAACAGCATCGACATGCCGTTCTCGGCCAACACCGGCTACATCAACACCATCGAACCCAGCCAGGAAGCCCGCAGCCCCGGCAACCTGGAGATCGAGCAGCGCCTGCGCGCCTACATGCGCTGGAACGCCATGGCCATGGTGGTCAAGGCCAACCGCATCCACCCGCCCGAAGGCGGTGACCTGGGCGGCCACATCGGCTCCTTCGCGTCGCTGGCCAGCATGTTCGGCGCCGGCTTCAACCACTTCTGGCATGCCGAGAGCGACAACCACGGCGGCGACCTGCTGTACATCCAGGGCCACGTGGCGCCCGGCATCTATGCGCGCGCCTACCTCGAGGGCCGCCTGACCGAAGAGCAACTGCTGAACTTCCGCCAGGAAGTGGACGGCAAGGGCCTGTCGAGCTACCCGCACCCCAAGCTGATGCCCTCGTTCTGGCAGTTCCCGACGGTGTCGATGGGCCTGGGCCCGCTGATGGCCATCTACCAGGCGCGCTTCCTGAAGTACCTGCACGCCCGCGGCATCGCCGACACGTCCAACCGCAAGGTGTGGGTGTTCTGTGGCGACGGCGAAATGGACGAGCCCGAATCGCTGGGCGCCATCAGCCTGGCCGCGCGCGAGAACCTGGACAACCTGATCTTCGTCATCAACTGCAACCTGCAACGACTGGACGGCCCGGTGCGCGGCAACGGCAAGATCATCCAGGAACTGGAAGGCGAGTTCCGCGGCGCCAACTGGAACGTCATCAAGCTGATCTGGGGCAAGGGCTGGGACGCGCTTCTGGCCAAGGACCACGACGGCGCGCTGCGCAAGCTGATGATGGAGGTCAACGACGGCGACTACCAGGCCATGAAGGCCAATGACGGCGCCTACGTTCGCAAGCACTTCTTCGGCCGCGACCCGCGCACCGCCAAGATGGTCGAGAACATGACCGACCAGGAGATCTGGGACCTGCGCCGCGGCGGCCACGACTCGCAGAAGGTGTACGCCGCCTTCCACGCCGCCCAGAACCACAAGGGCCAGCCCACCGTGCTGCTCGTCAAGACCGTCAAGGGCTTCGGCATGGGCAAGATCGGCGAGGGCAAGAACACGGTCCACCAGACCAAGAAGCTGGACGACGAGGACATCAAGGCCTTCCGCGACCGCTTCAACATCCCGATTCCCGACAGCCAGATCGCCGAACTGCCGTTCTACAAGCCGGCCGACGACACGCCGGAAATGAAGTACCTGCACGAGCGCCGCAAGGCGCTGGGCGGCTACCTGCCGCACCGCCGCGTGAAGGCCGACGAGAGCTTCACCGTTCCGTCGCTGGACACCTTCAAGGCGGTGCTGGAGCCCACGGCCGAAGGCCGCGAGATCAGCACCACCCAGGCCTACGTGCGCTTCCTCACGCAGCTGCTGCGCGACAAGGCCATCGGCCCGCGCGTGGTGCCCATCCTGGTGGACGAGGCGCGCACCTTCGGCATGGAAGGCCTGTTCCGCCAGATCGGCATCTACAACCCCCATGGCCAGCAGTACACCCCGGTCGACAAGGACCAGGTCATGTACTACAAGGAAGACAAGGCCGGCCAGATCCTGCAGGAAGGCATCAACGAAGCGGGCGGCATGAGCTCGTGGATCGCCGCGGCAACGTCGTACTCGACGAACAACCGCATCATGATCCCGTTCTATGTGTACTACTCGATGTTCGGCTTCCAGCGCATCGGCGACCTGGCCTGGGCGGCGGGCGACATGCAGGCGCGCGGCTTCCTGCTGGGCGGCACCTCGGGGCGCACCACGCTCAACGGCGAAGGCCTGCAGCATGAGGACGGCCACAGCCACATCCTGGCCAACACCATCCCCAACTGCCTGAGCTACGACCCGACCTTCGCGCACGAAGTGGGCGTGATCATGCACCACGGCCTGAAGCGCATGGTGGAGAAGCAGGACAACGTCTTCTACTACATCACCCTGCTCAACGAGAACTACGCGATGCCCGGCCTGCAGCCCGGCACCGAGGAGCAGATCATCAAGGGCATGTACCTGTGCAAGCAGGCGCCTGCAATCAAGGCCGCCAAGGGCAAGGAAGCGCCCAGCGTGCAGCTCATGGGCAGCGGCACCATCCTGCGCGAGAGCATCTTCGCGCAGGAACTGCTCGAGAAGGACTGGGGTGTTGCCGCCGCCGTGTGGAGCTGCCCGAGCTTCAACGAGCTGACCCGCGACGGCCTGGACTGCGATCGCTGGAACCTGCTGCACCCCACCGAAGAGCCGCGCGTGCCCTTCATCGCCCAGCAGCTGTCGGCCAGCACGGGCCCGGTGGTGGCCTCCACCGACTACATGAAGGCCTATGCCGACCAGGTGCGCGCCTTCATTCCCAAGGGCCGCAACTACAAGGTGCTGGGCACCGACGGCTTCGGCCGCAGCGACTTCCGCAGCAAGCTGCGCGAGCACTTCGAGGTCAACCGCCACTACATCGTCGTGGCCGCGCTCAAGGCGCTGGCCGAGGACGGCGTGCTGCCGGCCACCAAGGTGGCGGAGGCCATCAAGAAGTACGGCATCAACGTCGACAAGATCAACCCGCTCTACGCCTGATCGACAGGCGCTGTCCAACAACCAACAACACGCTTTCGGGCGGGAGACACGAACATGGCTATGGTGGAAGTCAAGGTGCCGGACATCGGCGATTTCGATGAAGTCGCAGTGATCGAGGTGCTGGTGAAAGTGGGCGACACGGTCAAGCCCGAGCAGTCGCTCATCACCGTGGAGTCGGACAAGGCCTCGATGGAGATTCCGTCGTCGGCCGCCGGCGTGGTCAAGGAGATCAAGGTCCAGGTCGGCAGCAAGGTGAGCGAGGGCAGCGTGGTGCTCGTGCTCGAATCCGATGCGGCCGCCGCGCCGGCGCCGGCTGCTGCAGCGCCTGCACCGGCTGCCGCGGCACCGGCCCC
>NZ_BCUU01000141.1 GCF_001591385.1 Variovorax soli NBRC 106424 | reverse complement strand
CGGCCGGCGCTTGGGCGCGGCGGCCTCGCCGGCAGCGGACACCTCTTCGGGTGCGGGTTCGGCCTGCGGCGCGGCCTGTTGCTCGGGCACCGACTCGGGAACGACGGGTTCTTCTGGGGTCATGATGGAATTCCGGAGGGCGCGACGCCCGAGGCGCCGTCGTCGTCTTCTTCGTCAGACGACTCGGGCAAAGCCGGGTCGTTCGAGGCCAGCGCGTCTGTCGCCACGCCGGCGGGGATGGGTTCTGGGGTGTGTTCTTCGAACGAAGTGGCGGGAGGCTCGGCGGGAACGCCCGGTTCTTCTTGCGCGGCGGCTTCGCCGAAAGATTCCGGCGCCGCCTGGGCCTCGGCACTCGGCTCCTCGATCGGGAGCGCCGCCTGCTCGGCGACCATGGCACCGGCCAGCGATTCGGCATAGCCGCCGCCCTGCTGCGCCGGCGATTCGATCAGCGGCAACTGGTCGAGCGACTCCAGCCCCAGGTCGTCCAGGAACTGCTTGGTGGTGGCATACAGGGCCGGCCGGCCCACCGTCTCGCGGTGGCCGATGACCTCGACCCAGTTGCGGTCTTCGAGCTGCTTGAGGATCTGCGAGTTGATGGTGACGCCGCGGATGTCTTCCATGTCGCCCCGCGTGACCGGCTGCCGGTAGGCAATGATGGCCAGCGTCTCGAGCGCGGCGCGGGTGTAGCGCGGCGGCTTTTCGGGGTGCAGGCGGTCCAGGTGGTCGCGCATGTCGGGGCGGCTCTGGAAGCGCCAGCCGCTGGCCACGCTGACCAGTTCCATGCCGCGCTGCGTCCACTCTTCCTGCAGTTCGCCCAGCAGAGTCTTGATGGTGTCGGCGCCGAGCTCGTCGTCGAACAGCACGCGCAGCTCGCGCACCGGCAGCGGCTGGGCCGAACAGATCAAGGCGGTTTCGAGAATGCGCTTGGCATCCGCCGTATTCATGGTTCGCGTGGATCCAGGATAAGCGCCGACAGGCGGCGCGGTCAGATGGAAGGACGAGGGAGGCGTTGCCGCCGCCCGGGGCGTGTGTGCAACGCGGGGGCCGGCCTGCAAGGGCCGCCAAGGCCCAGGGGGCCTGTCACGCGCGATTGTAGTCCAGCCCCCAGGCGCGCATGCCGGCCAGCAGATCGGCGGGCGGCTGCGAGCTGAAGGACAGGGCCTCGTGCGTCACCGGATGCTCGAAAGCCAGCCGGTACGCATGCAGCGCCTGGCGCCCCAGCTCGGGGGTGACCGCGCCGCCGTAGAGGACATCGCCCACGAGCGGATGCCCGATGGAAGCCATGTGCACCCGGATCTGGTGGGTTCGCCCCGTCTCGAGGGTGCAGCGCACCAGGCAACCCTCGTCGCAGCCGTCCAGCCGCTCGATCAGGGTGCGCGCCGGCTTGCCTGCGTTGCGCGCCAGGTCGACCACCGCCATGCGCAGCCGATTGCGCGGATCGCGCCCGATCGCCGCGTCGACATGACGGGTGGCGGCCCCCTGCCAGGCCCGCTGGGCCAGCGCCAGGTACTGGCGGGTGACGGTGCGCGCGCCGATCATCTGGACCAGGGCATCCATGGCGGCCCGCGTGCGCGCCACGACCATCAGGCCGCTGGTGTCGCGGTCGAGCCGGTGCACGATGCCCGCACGCGGCAAGGCGGCTGCCTGCGGGTCGAGCGCCAGCAGGCCGTTGAGCAGCGTGCCGCTCCAGTGGCCGGGCGCGGGGTGCACCACCAGGCCCACCGGCTTGTCGATCACGCGCAGGTGCGCGTCCTCGTAGACGACGCAAAGGGCCATTGCCTCCGGCTTGAACGCCTGGCTCTGCGGCGTGGGGCGCAGTTCGATCTGGCCCGATTCGCCCGCCAGCACTGAGGCCGAAGGCTTGGTGACCACGCGGCCCTTCAACTGCACGGCGCCGGCCTCGATGAGCTGGCGCAGGTAGTTGCGCGAGAACTCGGGGATCAGTTCGGCCAGCACCCGGTCCAGGCGGTCCTTGTGGTGTGTGGCCGGAATGCTGAATTCGCGGATTTCGCTGGGCTGCTCCGGATCGCCCTGGGCCCAGGCGTCGGCGCCTTCGTCCAGGGGGTCGGTCGATATAATTAAGGGCTCCTGATTCACGAAAGCTTCTAGTGATGTTTCGCACCAAATTATCGGCTGTCCCCTGCTGGATCGCGCTGGCTGCGACGGCGCTGCTGGCAGCCGGATGCGCGAGCGACAACGTCGACAAGACGGCCAACTGGAGCCCCAACAAGATCTACTCCGAGGCGAAGGACGAAGCAGACTCCGGCGCCTACGACAAGGCCGTGCCGCTGTACGAGAAGCTGGAAGGCCGCGCCGCCGGCACGCCCCTGGCCCAGCAGGCACAGCTCGAAAAGGCCTACGCGCAGTTTAAGGGCGGCGAGCGCCCTGCGGCCATCGCCACGCTCGACCGCTTCATGAAGCTGCACCCGGCCAGTCCGGCGTACGACTATGCGCTGTACATGCGCGGCATCGTCAACTTCAACGACGACCTGGGCATGTTCTCGTCCTTCACCCGGCAAGATCTGTCGGAACGCGACCAGAAGGCGGCCAAGGAATCCTTCGAGTCGTTCAAGGAACTGGTCACCCGCTTCCCGGCATCGCGCTACGCACCCGACGCACGGGCGCGCATGAACTACATCGTCAATTCGCTGGCGCAGTACGAAGTGCACGTGGCGCGCTACTACTACTCGCGCGGCGCCTACCTGGCGGCCATCAACCGTTCGCAGCTGGCGATTTCCGACTACCGCGAGGTTCCGGCGGTGGAAGAAGCGCTCTACATCATGGTGCGCTCCTACGACGCCCTGGGCATGACGCAACTGCGCGACGACACCCAGCGCGTACTCACCACCAACTATCCGCAGAGCCAGTACCTCAGCAAGGGATTCCGTTCCAAGGACGACCCCTGGTGGAAGCTTTGGTAGCCCCCCGGCTTTTCACTGTGCTTCGCTCCGTGTAACTCCACGCCCCGAGGGGGAGACCCCACCTAAGGCCCGGCAAAGCCGGTTCCTTGGTCCGGGACTGGCATGAACTCCTAGCCGTGCTGGAGATCGGCCAGGGCGGCGTCGAAATCTGCTTCGCTTTCGAGTCTTCTCATCCCCGGCACGGCCGACAGGAGGCGCTTGCCGTAGCTCATGGCCGTGAGGCGGGTGTCGCAGATGGCGAGCACGCCGCGGTCTCGTTCGGTGCGGATCAAGCGGCCCGCGCCCTGCTTGAGCGCCACGGCGGCCTCGGGGATGAAGTACTCGTTGAAGGCGCTGCGGCCCTGGCTTTCCAGGCGCTTGGAACGGGCCTCCACCAGCGGGTCGTTCGGCGGCGGGAAAGGCAGCTTGTCGATGACCACCAGCTGCAGCGCTTCGCCGGGCGCGTCGAAGCCCTCCCAGAAGGACGCCGAGGCCACCAGCACGCAACCCGGGCGGCCGTGGTCCGCGCCTTCGCGAAAGCGGTCCATCAGCACGCGCTTGGGCAGCTCGCCCTGGACCAGCACTTCCAGCGCATGCGCCGCATCGCCTTGCTCGAACTGCCGGCGCAGGTCGTCGCCGATGGCGCGCAAGGCGCGCAGGGTGGTGGTGAGCACCAGGGTGCGGCCGCCGAGCAATGCGGCGCCCCGCCCGGCCAGCCTGGCCACCTGCGCGCTGTGCGCAGGGTCGTTGGGCTTGGGAAAGTTGCGCGGCACGTAGAGGGCCGCCTGTTCCAGGTAGTCGAAGGGGCTGGACACGCGCAGCACGGTGGCGTCTTCCAGACCGCACGGTTCGGTGAACCAGCGCAGCTGCGGCTCGTCGCCCAGGGTGGCGGAGGTGAAGATCCAGCTTCGATTCGGCGCGCCCTCCTCCTTGGGCGCATCGCTCTTGAGCATGCGCCGCTTCACCGCCTGGGCGATGTCCAGCGGCGACTCCACCAGCCGCAGCTGATTGCCCACGTCCACCCAGCGCACCGACTCCGGCGCACAGGGCTGCGCAAAGCGCTGGCCGCGGCTGGCGAGTTCGATGGCGCGCTCGTTCAGGCGCACGAAATCGGGCGAGAGCTCGCTCACCATCGCCAGGCCGTCGGCCGCATGCTCGAAAGCCTGCTGGAGCGCTTCGAGCGCGTTCTGCCAAGGCCCGGGGTCGATGCCTTCTGGCGCCGCATCGGTCCAGCGCAGCTTGGTGCCCGGCCATTGCCTGCCTGCCGAAAGCCGCAGCTCGCGCGCCGCGCGCTCGACGCCCGCTGCCAGGGTCTGCCAATCCACCAGGCCGCGCGCATGCTGCAGCCCCGCAGCCAGCAGGTCGCGCGAGAAATCCAGCGCCTGCGCGCTGCCCAGCTGCACGCCCAGGAACTGCACCCCGGTCTCGTTGAGCTGGTGCGCCTCGTCGAACACCACCACGCGCACCGACGGCAGCAGCTCCGCCATGCCCGACTCGCGCACCGACAGGTCGGCGAAGAAGAGATGGTGATTGACCACCACCACGTCGGCCGCGAGTGCCTCGCGCCGCGCCAGGTTGACGTGGCAGGCGCGGAACTGCGGGCACTGCGCGCCCAGGCAGTTCTCGCGGGTGGAGGTGACCAGGGGAATGATGGGCGAGCGCTCGTCCAGCCCCGGCAGTTCCGCCAGGTCGCCGGTGCGGGTCGCCTGCGACCACTGTTCGATCTTGGCCAGGGCCCGCTGCGAGACCCGCTCGGGCGACGCATCGCGCCGGGCCAGCTCGAGGCGATGCAGGCAGAGGTAGCTGGCCCGTCCCTTGAGCAGCGCCGTGCGCACCGGCAGGCCGAGCGCTTCGACCAGTCGCGGCAGGTCGCGCCCGAAGAGCTGGTCCTGCAGCGCCTTGGTGGCGGTGGACAGCAGCACCCGTTCGCCGCTCAGCAGCGCTGGCACCAGGTAGGAGAAGGTCTTGCCCACGCCGGTGCCCGCCTCCACCACCAGCGGGCCGCCCTCTTCGATAACCTGCGCCACCGCCAGCGCCATGCGCGTCTGCCCGTCCCGTTCGCGAAACTGATCCGCGGCACGAGACAGTGCGCCTCCCTGCGCAAAGACTTCGCGCACACGGTCTTCCAGAGAAATCATCAAGCGGGCTCTTGCGGGTCCAGTTCGCGTTCGAGCCGGGCGATCTGGTCTCGCAGAGCGAGACGGCGCTTCTTGAGCCGCCGCAGCAGCAGTTCGTCCGGCGGAACGGTCTCGGCCAGGCGATCGATGGTGGCGTCCAGGTCCGCATGTTCCATGCGGCATTCGATCAACTGGCGAGCGGTGGAGTGGAGATTGGAATCCAAAGTTGCGCCGCGCTCACACTGGGGTGAGGCGCGGACCCTGTTCGCTTGATAATAGTCCAATCACCCTGACGCAAGAAAGGCACTCAGCGCCACCGGCGCCTGCCGCACCGATGACACGAGGCTTTCGATTAGCTGCCGCCAGCGGCCTGCACCGCGGCGACCGCCCCTACCAGCAGGACCAGGTCATGATGATCGGCCACCCGCATGCCAAAGGCTGCCTGCTGGCCGTGGTGGCGGACGGCATGGGCGGGCGAAGCGGCGGCCGCAAGGCCTCCGACCAGGTGCTGATGACGGCGCGCCAGCTCTTTGCCAAATACTCGCCCGAGACCGACAGCGCGAGCCAGCTGCTCAAGCAGGTGGTGGAAGATGCCCACACGGTGATCAAGCTCACGGCGGTGTCGGCCGAGCAGGAGCCGCACAGCACGGTGGCGGCCTTCGTGATGAACCCGCGCGGCGAATGCACCTGGATCCACGTGGGCGACTCGCGCATCTACCAGTTTCGCAACGGCCGGCTGGTCAAGCGCACGCTCGACCACTCGTATGTGCAGGCGCTGGTCGATCGCGGCGAGATCACCGAAGACCAGATGGATGAGCACCCGCAGTCGCACATCCTGCTGGGCTGCCTGGGCATGTCCACGACGCAGCCGCCCATTGACATCCACACCATCGACCACCTGCGGCCGGGCGATGCCATCATGGCCTGCAGCGACGGCCTCTGGCACTACTTCACCCCGGAAGAAATGGGCGCCTTGATCGCCGAGCGCAACCCGCGCGAATCGGTGGAGTTGCTGATCGAAGAAGCCCGCACGCGCGCCCGGGGTACGGGCGACAACATCTCCGTGGCCATTCTCAAGCTCGAGCCGCTGCCCAAGGGCCAAGGCTGAGCCGAGTCTTTCGCTACGAAGGCCTCAAGGCGGCGTCGGCAGCGGCGCCGCGCGCGGCTTGGTGCGCTTGGCGTTGCGCTCCTCGAGCTCCGCACGGTCCTGCTCAGCCTGCTTCAACCGCTCTTCGTAGCGCTGTCGCTCCGCTGCATCCTGCGTGCGGCGCTCGGCCGCCTTGGCCTGCTCCTGCGCATGAGCGCGCTGCTTGTCCTCGAAGGCGCGGCGGTTGGCAGCGGCCTCCGCCTCCTTCGCGCGTCGGTCGGCGGCATGTTCCGCCGCTCGCTGCTCGCGGTCCTGCTGCGATTGCAGCGCCTGTTCGCGCTTGGCGGCGTCTTCGGCCGACAGCGCGCCCTTCTGCTCGAGCCGCTCCAGCTCGGCCGCGCCGCGCCGCTTGCGCTCGGCGTCGTTGATGGCGGCCTCCTGCCGATTCAGGACTTCCACCTGCGCGCGGCGCTTGCGCCGGGCATCGTTGAGGCAGTCCTGCACCGCGAACTTCTGGTAGCAGACGGCGCGGTCCTGGTCGTAGCGCGATTCGATCGCCGTGCGCTCGCCAGCGATGCGCGACTTTTCGATGGCGTCCCGATCCTCCTGGCTCGCGGGTGCCTGGCCCCAAGCGGGCCAGACCACGACGGCCAGGAGACAGGAAAGAATGAACCTTGACTTCATGTAATGCGGGTGTCGACCGATCGCGGCTCCAGCGCCAGGAACTCGGCCGACTGCATTTCATGCAGCCGCGAGATCGTGCGCGGAAACTCGTGGGCCAGGGGTCCCTCGGTGTACAACTGCTCCGGGGGGACGGCCGCCGACATGATGAGTTTGACACGCCGGTCGTACAGCACGTCCACCAACCATGTGAAGCGGCGGGCTTCCGAGGCCATGCGCACCGGCATGTGCGGCACATCCGACAGCAGCACCGTGTGGAACTGGCTGGCGATTTCCAGGTAGTCGTTCTGCGAGCGCGGCCCGCCGCACAGCGTCTTGAAGTCGAACCAGACCACGCCGCCGGCCTTGCGCCGCGCCCGGATTTCGCGCGCCTCGATGTGCAGCACCGGGTCCTCGTCGTCGGCCTTCTCGGCCAGGCGGCGGAAGGCGTCGCGCATCTCCTTGTCGGCCTCGGCGCCATTGGGCGTGAGGTACAGGCGCACCTGCTCCAGCGTGCGGCGCCGGTAGTCGGTGCCGTTGTCCACGTTGATGACTTCCAGCCGCTCGTTGAGCAGCTGGATGGCCGGCAGGATGCGGTCGCGGTGCAGGCCGCCCGGATACAGGTCGTCGGGCTTGAAGTTGGAAGTGGTGACGAAGCCCACGCCGTTCTCGAACAGCGACACCAGCAGCCGATGCAGGATCATCGCGTCGGTGATGTCGGCCACGTGGAATTCGTCGAAGCAGATCAGCCGGTAGCGCCTGGCCATGCGCCGGCCCAACTCGTCCAGCGGATTCACCGTGCCCTGCAGCTCGGCCAGTTGCCGGTGCACCTCGCGCATGAACTCGTGGAAGTGCAGCCGCGTCTTGCGCGTGACCGGCACGGCCGAGAAGAAGCAGTCCATCAGGAAGCTCTTGCCGCGCCCCACCCCGCCGTACATGTACACGCCACGCGGGATGTCGGGCCGGTTGATCAGCTTCTTGAAGGCGTTGGAACGCTGCGCCTTGTACGCCACCCAGTCCTGGCAGCAGCGCTCCAGCGCATCGATGGCGCGAAGCTGCGCGGGGTCGCTCTGGAAGCCCCGCGCTTTCAGCTCCGCCTCGTAGACGGCGCGCACCGAGTGGATGCGGGTGCCGTCCGTCACGCTCTGAAGGTCCACGCCTTCTTGCTTCTCAGAAGTTGAGCGTGCGCTTGTCGACCGCCAGGGCGGCTTCCTTGGTCGCTTCGCTCAGGCTCGGATGGGCGTGGCAGATGCGGGCGATGTCCTCGCTGCTTGCCTTGAACTCCATCGCGACAACGGCTTCGGAGATCAGTTCGCTGGCCATCGGGCCGACGATGTGCACGCCCAGGATCTCGTCCGTGGCAGCGTCCGCCAGGAACTTGACCATGCCGGTGGTGTCGCCCAGCGCCCGTGCGCGGCCGTTGGCCAGGAACGGGAAGGTGCCGGCCTTGTAGGCACGGCCGCTGGCCTTGAGCTGCTGCTCGGTCTGGCCCACCCACGCGATCTCGGGCGAGGTGTAGATCACCCACGGGATCGTGTTGAAGTTGACGTGGCCGTGCTGGCCGGCAATGCGCTCGGCCACGGCAACGCCCTCTTCCTCGGCCTTGTGCGCCAGCATGGGGCCGCGCACCACGTCGCCGATGGCCCAGACCTTGGGCAGGTTGGTCTTGCAGTCGTCGTCCACCACGATGGCGCCGCGCTCGTCGAGCTTGAGGCCCACGGCCTCGACATTCAGGCCGATGGTGTTGGGCACGCGGCCGATGGAGACGATCAGCTTGTCGACGTCCAGGCTCTGGGCTTCGCCCTTGGCGTTTTCGTAGGCGATGCTCACGCCCTTCGCGGACGACTTCACCTCGCCCACCTTCACGCCCAGTTCGATCTTCAGGCCCTGCTTGTCGAAGGCCTTCTTGGCTTCCTTGGCGATCTGCTCGTCCACCGCACCCAGGAAGGTGGGCAGCGCTTCGAGCACGGTCACCTCGGCGCCCAGGCGCCGCCACACCGAACCCATCTCCAGGCCGATGACGCCCGAGCCGATCAGGGCCAGCTTCTTGGGCACGCTGCCGATGCGCAGGGCGCCGTCGTTGCTGAGGATGTTCTCTTCATCGAACGGCGCGCCGGGCAAGGCACGGGCATTGGAGCCGGTGGCCACGATGACGTGCTGGCCCACGATGGTCTCTTCGGAGGCACCGCTGACCTTGATCTCGTAGCCGGCGTCGGTTGCCTTGACGAAGGAGCCGCGGCCGTGGAACGACGCCACCTTGTTCTTCTTGAAGAGGAACTGGATGCCGTCGTTGTTCTGCTTGACCACCGTGTCCTTGCGGGCGAGCATCTTGGCCACGTCCAGGCCCAGGCCTTCGACCTTGATGCCGTGGTCGGCAAAGTGCTTGCCGGCGTGCTCGTAGTGCTCGGACGATTGCAGCAGCGCCTTGGAGGGAATGCAGCCCACGTTGGTGCAGGTGCCGCCCAGGGCGGGGCCGCCCTTGGCGTTCTTCCATTCGTCGATGCAGGCCACGTTGAAGCCCAGCTGGGCCGCGCGGATGGCGGCAATGTAGCCGCCGGGGCCGCCGCCGATGACGACGACGTCGAATTGCTTGTCAGCCATGACGCCTCTCCTTAGATGTCAAAGAGGAGGCGAGCGGGATCTTCCAGCGCTTCCTTCATGGCCACGAGGCCCAGCACGGCTTCGCGGCCGTCGATGATGCGGTGGTCGTAGCTCATGGCCAGGTAGTTCATCGGGCGGATGACGATCTGGCCGTTCTCCACCACGGCGCGGTCCTTGGTGGCGTGCACGCCCAGGATGGCCGACTGCGGCGGGTTGATGATGGGCGTGGACAGCATCGAGCCGAAGGTGCCGCCGTTGCTGATGGAGAAGGTGCCGCCGGTCATCTCTTCGATGCCGAGCTTGCCTTCCTGGGCCTTCTTGCCGTACTCGGCGATCTTCTTCTCGATCTCGGCGAAGCTCATCTGGTCGGCGTTGCGCAGGATGGGCACCACCAGGCCGCGCGGCGAGCCGACGGCGATACCGATGTCGAAGTAGCCGTGGTAGAGGATGTCGTTGCCGTCCACCGAGGCGTTGAGCACCGGGAACTTCTTGAGCGCATGCACGGCCGCCTTCACGAAGAAGCTCATGAAGCCGATCTTCACGCCGTGTTCCTTGGTGAACTGGTCCTGGAACTTCTTGCGCATTTCCATCACCGGGGCCATGTTGACCTCGTTGAAGGTGGTCAGGATGGCGTTGGTGGCTTGCGACTGCAGCAGGCGCTCGGCGATGCGGGCGCGCAGGCGGCTCATGGGCACGCGCTGCTCGGGGCGGTCGCCCAGGTTTTCCTTGGCGGCGGGGGCGCTGACCTGCGGCAGCGCGGTCTTGGGCGCGCCGGTGGGAATCTGCACCGCCGGGGCGG
>NZ_BCUU01000140.1 GCF_001591385.1 Variovorax soli NBRC 106424 | reverse complement strand
GCTCGATGCGGCGCCCCGGGCGGCATCCGGCGCGTCGGCCCTGCCCGTGGGGTTGATGGCGCCCCATGTCTCGCCCGACGACGCGCTGCTGTCGCGCCTGAGTCGCGCGGGCATCCGCGCCACCTGGTGGCAGCTCGCGCACCTGCTCGACGAAGGACAGGACTGGGCGGCCTCGGGGACGATGGAGCGGCGCACGGCGTTCAAGGCCCGGCTGCCGGACACCTGGTCGGCCGAAGGCCCCAACGAGACGTGGCATGCCGTTGCCGGCCAGCTTCTTGGGGCCGGACTCGACCCCGCCACCACGGCCCTGTGGCACGCCCGTGCCGCCTGGGTGCGGCCGTCGCGCCTGGTGGCGGCATGGCTGGCGCAGCCCGGTATCCGGCTGCTGCCCGGCGCCCAGGTGGCCCGCATCGGGAACGATCAAGGCCAGTGGTCCGCCTTCGATGCAGAGGGCCGGTGCCTGGCGAAAGGCGACCGCATCGTGATCGCCGCGGGCTACGCCACCTCGGCCTTCGCGCCGGGACTGCCGCTGCAGGCCGTTCGCGGACAGGTGATGTACGGCCACGGCGCCACCGGCCTGCCACCCCACCCCATCAACGGCGACGGCCACCTGATCGCCCATGTGCCCGACGGCATCGGCCCGTTGTGGCTGGCCGGCTCCACCTACGACCGCGACAGCCGCAGCACGGCCTTGCGCGACGACGACATGCGGGACAACCTGGCGCGCATCGAACGCCTGCATCCGGCCGCCGCGCGCGCGCTGCAGAACCGACAGGCGCACGGGCAGATGCAGGCATGGGCCGGTGTGCGCTGCGCCTCCGGCGACCGGCGCCCGCTGGTGGGGCCGGCCGATCCGATGCAGCCGCAGGGCCCCTGGGTGTGCACGGCGCTGGGCTCGCGCGGGCTGAGCTTTGCGGCCCTGTGCGCGGAGCTGCTGGCCGCGCACTGGCATGGCGAGCCCCTGCCGCTGCCGGCCACCATGGCGCGCGCACTGGATACGCGCCGCCTGTCGGGTTGACGCAGCGCGACTGATCGCCGGGCCGGCACGGGCACGGGCACGGGCACACAATGGCGCCCATGCCCGTCCTGCACTACGACATCACCCACACCACCGTCTACCGCTACAAGGAGCCGGTGGGCTTCGGCCTGCACCGGGTGATGTTCCGCCCACGCGAGAGCCACGACCTGCGCGTGCTCGCCACCGACCTGCAGGTCAGCCCGCAGGCCAGCATCCGGCTGATCCAGGACCCTTATTCCAATTCGGTGGCGCTGGTGCAGCCGCTGGGCAGCGCCACCGAACTCAGGTTCGTCTGCACCTTCCGCATCGAGCAGGTGCCCGCGCCCGTCGAGACCCTGCTCGAGATCGACCCGACGGCCGAGTACCTGCCCTTTGCCTATTCGGTGCAGGAGCGGCTGGACCTGGAGCACTACCTGCGCCCGCACCATGACGACCCCGAGGGCGTGCTGATCCGCTGGGCCCACCAGTTCCTGCAAGGCGACCAGGAAAGCAAACGCACGCGCGAGGTGCTGGCCCGCATGAACGCCCACATCGGCAGCACCCTGAAGTACGAGGTGCGCAACGAGGAAGGCACGCAGACGCCCCTGGAAACGCTGGAGCGCGGCAGCGGCAGTTGCCGCGACTACGCGCTGCTGATGATGGAGGCCGCGCGGCGCCTGGGCATTGCGACGCGCTTCGTGTCGGGCTATCTCTACGACGCGGCGCTCGACCCGGCCAACACGGCCGAAGGCAACGAGACGCCGGTGAGCGGCGCCGGCTCCACCCACGCCTGGATGCAGGCCTACCTGCCGGGCGCGGGCTGGGTGGCCTTCGACCCCACCAACAACATCATGGGCAGCCACCAGCTGATCCGCGTGGCGGTGGCGCGCGATCCGGCCTTTGCCTCGCCGCTGTCGGGCAGCTGGTTCGGCAGCGCCGACGCGTACCTGGGCATGGAGGCCACCGTCGATGTGCGGCGGGTCGACCTGCTGGCGCCGCCCCCGCCCGGCACCGCATAAGCATTGGTTTTTTAATTATTTGCGTTTGTCATAAAAAGTAGGTCATCATCCAGTTTTCGGATGATGCCCATGGAGATCCGCCAGCTCGAAGCCTTTGCCGCCGTCATGTCCACAGGGAGCATGACGGGCGCCGCGCGCCTGCTGGACCGGTCCCAGCCGGCCGTGACCCGGCTCGTGCACGAGCTGCAGGACAGCGTGGGCTATCCCCTGCTGACCCGCCACGGCCCTCGCGTCACGCCCACCCAGGAAGGCTTTCTCTTCTATGAGGAGGTGAAGCAGCTGCTGGCCAATTGGCGGCGGCTGCAGACCCGCTCGTCCGAAATCGCCCAGGGCGACAGCGAACCGCTGGTGCTGGCCGCCACCTCGGCCGTCGCCGTGGGACTGCTGCCGCAGGCGCTGCGCGAGGTCGAGCTGGACGCCGGGCCCGCCCCGGTGCGCCTGCAGACCGCCTCGCCCGAACGGGTGGTGCAGACCGTGATGGCCGGCGGTGCCCAGCTGGGCGCGGCCAGCCTTCCGCTGGAACACCGCGGCCTGCAGGTGCTGTGGATCGGCCAGGCGCCCTGCGTGGCGGTGCTGGCCGAAGGCGATCCGCTCGCCACCGCCCCGCGGGCCGCCATCCAGGACCTGGCCAGCCGGCGCATCATCACGCTGGCCGATCCGTACCGCCTTCGCCACCGCATCGACGCGGCCCTGGCCTCCACCGGCGCGGCGGGCGGCATGATCGAAACCAATTCCTCGGTCAACGCCCAGGCCCTGGTGCGCGCCGGCCTCGGCGTGGCGCTGCTGGACCCGCTCACCGCCTTCGGCGTGCCGATGCAGGGTGTGCGCGCCCTGCCGCTGGACCGGGACATTCCTTTCTTCTTCGGTGTGATCGTGCCGGAAGGCCGCCCGCCGAACCCGCGCCTGCAGGCTCTGGCCGAGGCGCTGCGCCGCGCGGCCCGGCAAGTGCCCGGCTTCGTGGAGCACCCGCCAACCGCCCACGCCGATCTGCTGCAGGCCGCCCAGGCCGGCGCCGCCTCGGCCACCGAAACAACGACGTCGCCCACATGACCCAGCCAACGCCCTCGGGCGCCCCATCTCTTTCTTCTCCATCCGGCCTGGCCCACCTCGAGCAGCGGCTGCGGCAGGACCTGCAGTGGCTGTGCCTGCCCGCCAAATCCTGGGTGCCGCCCATCCAGCGCGACGGCCAGCCGGTGCTGGACGTCGCCATCGTCGGCGGCGGCATGGCGGGGCTGGCCCTGTCGGCGTCGCTCACGCACATGGGCATCCAGGCGCCGATCTTCGACCAGTCGCCCGCGGGCTTCGAAGGCCCCTGGGCCACCACCGCCCGCATGGAGACGCTGCGCTCGCCCAAGGAGCTGACCGGCCCGGCCCTCGGCCTGCCGGCGCTGACCTTCCGCGCCTGGTTCGAGGCGCAGTTCGGCCTGCCCGCGTGGAACGCGCTGGACAAGATTCCCCGCCTGCAATGGATGGACTACCTGCGCTGGTACCGCCAGGTGCTGCGCCTGGATGTGCGCAACCGCCAGCGCGTGCAGGCCGTGCTGCCGCGCGCCGACGGCGTGGTGGCCCTGGAGATGGTCGACGAATCCGGCGACACGCCGCGCAGTTACCGCGTGCTCGCGCGCCACGTGGTCCTGGCCACCGGCCGCGACGGCATGGGCGGCCCCTGGGTGCCCGAGTGGGTGCATGACCTGCCCCGCACGCACTGGGCGCATTCGGCGCACCACTGGCGCGGCGAGAGCCTGCGCGGCAAGCACGTGGCCGTGGTGGGCGGCGGCGCGTCCGCCATGGACGCGGCCGCCACCGCGCTGGAGAACGGCGCTGCGCGCGTGGACCTGCTGATCCGCCGCCGCGAGCTGCCGCGCATCAACAAGGGCAAGGGCGCCGGCAGCCCGGGCATGGCACACGGCTTCTCGGCCCTGCCCGACGAATGGAAATGGCGCTTTCGCCACTACATCAACGTGCAGCAGGTGCCGCCGCCGCAGGGCAGCACGCTGCGCGTGTCGCGCCATGCCAATGCCTTCTTCCACCTGGGCGCCGGCGTGCGCGGCGCGTCGGTTCGCGACGACGGCAAGCTGCGCCTGGAAACGGCCAAGGGCCCGCTGGCCGCGGACTTCGTGATCTTCTGCACCGGCTTTCGCACCGACTGGTCGCAGCGCCCCGAGTTCGCTGCGCTGCAGCCGCATGTGCGGGTGTGGCAGGACCGCTTCACCGCGCCGCCGGGCGAGGAAGACGCCGAACTGGCCGAGTCGCCCGACCTGGGCACCCTGTTCGAGCTGCAGCAGAAGACGCCGGGCAGCTGCCCCGGCCTGGAGCGCGTGCACTGCTTCAACTACGCGGCCGCCGTATCGCAGGGCGCCAGCTCCGGCGACATCCCGCAGGTGAGCGACGGCGCGCAGCGCCTGGCGCGCGGCCTCGCGGCGCAGCTGCTGGGCGAGGACGTGGCCCACCACTACGCGGCCATGGAGCGCTACGCCGAGCCCGAGCTGGAAGGCCATGAGTGGCAGCCGGCCGAGTTCCCCGCCTACGAGGGCGAGGAAGAAGACAGCCCGCGGAGCGCACGCGCATGAGCCGCCGGGCCGCTCCCAAGGCGAATACCGCAGCCCGCAGGGCGGAGGTTGCCCAATGACGGGCTGGTTGCTGCGCCGCCTCGGCCAGGCGCTGCTGGTGGTGCTGCTGATGACGGTGATCGTCTTCATCGGCCTGCACGCCATCGGCAACCCGGTCGACATCCTGATCGGCGACGACATGAACCAGGCCGAGCGGGCCGCCGCCATCGCGCGCCTGGGCCTGGACCAGCCGCTGTGGCGCCAGTACCTGGCCTTCCTCGAAGGCGCGGTGCAGGGCCAGCTGGGCAAGAGCTTCGTCTACCAGGAAGACGCGATTCGGCTGATATTGCAGCGCCTGCCCGCGACCATGGAGCTGGCGGTGGGTGCGCTGCTCATCGCCGTGGTCATCGGCGTGCCGCTGGGCCTGTTCGCCGGCATGAAGCCTTCCCATCCGGTGTCGCGCGCCCTCATGGCCAGCAGCATCGTCGGCTTCTCGCTGCCGGCCTTCTGGGTAGCGCTGATGTTCATCATGGTGTTCAGCGTGCAGCTGGGCTGGCTGCCGGCCAGCGGCCGCGGCGCCACGCGCGAACTGTTCGGCATTCAATGGTCCTGGCTCACGCTCGACGGCCTGCAGCACATGATCTTGCCGGCGGTGAACCTGGCGCTGTTCAAGATCTCGCTGGTGCTGCGCCTCACCCGTGCCGGCGTGCGCGAGGTGCTGCCGCAGGACTACGTGAAGTTCGCCCGCGCCAAGGGCCTGTCGCCCACGCGGGTGGTGCTGGTGCACGTGCTGCGCAACACGCTCATTCCGCTGGTCACGGTGCTGGGCCTGGAGCTGGGCTCGACCATCGCCTACGCGGTGGTCACCGAGACCATCTTCGCCTGGCCCGGCGCCGGCAAGCTCATCTTGGACAGCATCAACTCGCTGGACCGCCCGGTGGTGGTGGCCTACCTGATGGTGGTGGTGGTGATCTTCGTGACGCTCAACCTGGTGGTGGACCTGCTCTACCGCCTGCTCGATCCGCGTGTGCGGCTGGAGGGCGCGCGATGAAGCCCGCTGCAAATACCGTCGCTGCCGCGCCCCGCACTTTCGGCGAACGCTCGCTGTGGTGGCGCGTGGGCAGCGATTTCATGTCCGCCCCCGGCGCCGTGGCGGGCCTGGTGGTGCTGGCCCTGGTGGTGCTCGCCGCCCTGGCCGCGCCCTGGATCACGCCGCAGAACCCGTACGACCTGATGCAGCTGGACGTGCTCGATGCGCGCCTGGCGCCCGGCACGGCCAGCAGCGCCGGCGGCTTCACCTACTGGCTGGGCACCGACGGCCAGGGGCGCGACCTGTACTCGGCCATCATCTACGGCCTGCGCATCAGCCTGCTGGTGGGCGTGGGCTCGGCGCTCATCGCCGCGGTGGTGGGCACGCTGGTCGGATTGCTGGCCGCCTATGCGGGCGGCCGGGTCGACGCGCTGCTGATGCGGCTGGTGGACCTGCTGCTGTCCTTCCCCACCATCCTGATGGCGCTGATGATCCTGGCCTACATGGGCAAGGGCATCAGCAACGTGATCCTCACGCTGGTGCTGCTGGAATGGGCCTACTACGCCCGCACCGCGCGCGGCCAGGCGCTGGTGGAGGCGCGGCGCGAATACGTCGACGCCGCACGCGGTCAGGGCCTGCCGGCCTGGCGCATCCTGGTGGGCCATGTGCTACCCAACTGCCTGCCGCCGCTGCTGGTGATCGGCGCGCTGCAGGTGGCGCGCGCCATCACGCTGGAGGCGACGCTGTCCTTCCTGGGGCTGGGCGTGCCGATCACCGAGCCTTCACTGGGCCTGTTGATCTCCAACGGCTACCAGTACCTGCTGTCCAACGAATACTGGATCAGCCTGTTCCCCGGCCTGGCGCTGCTGGCCACCATCGTCGCGATCAACCTCGTCGGTGATCAACTGCGCGACGTCCTGAATCCGAGGCTGCAGAAATGAGTGCCGAACAGATCAAGCCGGTGCTGGAGCTGCGCGAGCTGCGCACCCATTTCTTCACCCGCGACGGTGTGCTGCCGGTGGTGGACGGCGTGTCCTTCTCGCTCAAGCCCGGCCAGGTGCTGGGCCTGGTGGGCGAATCGGGCTCGGGCAAGTCGGTGACGGGCTTTTCCATCATGGGCCTGCTGGACGCGCCCGGCCGCATCGTCGGCGGCGAGGTGCTGTTCGAAGGGCGCGACCTGGCCCGACTGCCCGAGCGCGAGCTGCGCGCGCTGCGCGGCCAGCGCATCGCCATGATCTTCCAGGACCCGATGGCCACGCTCAACCCGGTGCTGCGGGTGGACGCGCAGATGATCGAGGCGGTCAAGGCGCACAGCCGCATGAGCACGGCCGACGCGCGCAAGCTGGCCGCCGACACGCTGGCGCTGATGGGCATTCCCAGCCCGCACGAGCGGCTGCTGGCTTATCCACACCAGCTCTCGGGCGGCATGCGCCAGCGCGTGGCCATCGCCATCGCGCTGCTGCACCGGCCCGGGCTCATCATTGCGGACGAACCCACCACCGCGCTGGACGTGACCATCCAGGCGCAGATCCTGTCCGAGATGCAGAAGCTCGTGCAGGACAGCGGCACCGCCCTCATCTGGATCAGCCACGACCTGTCGGTGGTGGCGGGCCTGGCGGACCATGTGGCGGTGATGTATGCCGGCCGCATCGTCGAGATCGGACCGGTCGACCAGGTGCTGGACGACCCGCAGCACCCCTACACCCAGGGCCTGATCGGCAGCTTGCCCAGCGCCAACCGGCGCGGCGCGCGGCTCAAGCAGATTCCGGGGCTGGCGCCGCACCTGCTGCGGCTGCCACCGGGCTGCGCCTTCGCGCCTCGCTGCAGCCGCGCGCAGGCCGATTGCGCCGCCGGCATGCCGGACCTGGCCATGGTGAACAGCAACGCGCCGCAGCATGCGGTGCGCTGCCTGCATCCGGGAGCCGGCGCATGAGCGCGGTCCGCCCCCTCGAAGACGCCACCCTCCAGGGCGAGGGTCGTGCATCGAACGAAATCGACAACGTGAACACTTCTTCCGTGCCGCTGGTGGAACTGCGCGGCATTTCCATGCGCTTCGGCGAACGCGCCCCCAGCCGCCTGCATCGCATGCTGCAGCGCCTGGGCCTGGACAAGCCGCCCGCCATCACCCATGCGGTCGACGGCGTCGACCTGTCGGTGCGCCCGCGCGAAGTGGTCGGCCTGGTGGGCGAATCGGGCTGCGGCAAGTCGACGCTGGGCCGCATCGCCGCCGGCCTGCTGCCGCCGAGCGCTGGCGAGGTGCTGGTGCAGGGCAAGCCCTCGCATGAGCTCGATGCGCGCGAGCGCCTGGCGGCGCGGCTGCGCACGCAGATGGTGTTCCAGGATCCGTTCGGCAGCCTCAACCCGCGGCTGCGCGTGGCGCGCATCGTGGGCGAAGCGGCCCAGTTCCACGGCCTGACCGATGCCGCCGGCGCCGACGAGTATGTGTGCGCGCAACTGGAGCGCGCCGGCCTGGACCCGTCCCTGCGCCACCGCTACCCGCACCAGTTCAGCGGCGGACAGCGCCAGCGCATCGGCATTGCCCGGGCGCTGGCCGTGCAGCCGGCCATGCTGGTGTGCGACGAGGCCGTGGCGGCGCTGGACGTATCGATCCAGGCGCAGATCCTCAACCTGTTCATGGACCTGCGCGAGCAGCTGGGCCTGGCCTACCTGTTCATCAGCCACGACCTGGGCGTGATCGAGCATGTGTGCGACCGCGTGGTCGTGATGTACCTGGGCCGCGTGGTCGAGAGCGCGCCGGTGGCCGAGCTGTTCGCCCGGCCCAACCACCCCTACACGCGGGCGCTGCTGGCGGAGATTCCGCGCATCGATGCGCGCCGCGCGCGCTTTTCCGCCATCCGCGGCGAGATCCCCAGCCCCATGGACCCGCCCAGCGGCTGCCACTTCCATCCGCGCTGCCCGCACGCCATGGCGCGCTGCCGCACCGAGGTGCCCAAGCTGCGCGGCATCGCCATCCACCACACGAGCGCCTGCCATCTCAACGAAGGCGCCTGAGCCTTTTCCACCGATTCCTGAACACAGAAAGGAAAGCACATGAAGAAACAACATGCATTCCCGGCCCTGGCCATTGCCGCCGCTGCGCTGCTGGCTTGCACCGGCGCGCATGCACAGCAGAAGAACGACCTCGCCATCGGCTTTGCCGACCCGGTGTCCTCGGTGGACCCCGAGCTGAACAACCATGCCGGCGACCGCTCGCTGGCGCTGCACTTCTGGGATTCGATCGTCGAGTCGCGCGACGGCGGCAAGCTGCTGCCCGCGCTCGCGTCGAGCTGGAAGACCCTGGACGACAAGACCTGGGAATTCAAGCTGCGCAGCGACATCAAGTGGCAGGACGGCACGCCCTTCACCGCCGACGACATCGTGTTCTCGCTGCAGCGCGCGCGCAGCGTGCCGGGCTCGGTGGCCTCGTACGCCGGCGCCGTCCGCTCGGTCGAATCGGCCACGGCCAAGGATCCGCAGACGGTCATCATCAAGACCACCTCGCCCAACCCCATGCTGCCGCTGGAGATCGCCTCGGTCTACATCGTGAGCAAGCATGTGGGCGAGAAGTCGCGCACCGAGGACTACAACGCCGGCCGCGCGGTGGTGGGCACCGGCCCGTACAAGTTCATCTCGTACGTGCCGGGCGACCGCACCGTGTTCGAGCGCAGCCCCACCTACTACGGCCCGCGCCCGGTGTGGGACAAGGTGACCTACCGCTACATCAACAACGGCGCGGCCCGCACCGCCGCGCTGCTGGCCGGCGACGTGGACGTGATCGACAAGGTGGCCGTCACCGACGTGGAGAAGCTGCGCAAGACCTCGTCCGTCAGCGTCTACACCTACCCCGGCCTGCGCGTGCTGCTGCTGCAGCCCAGCCTGCGCCCGGGCCCCAACGACTTCATCCAGGACAACAACGGCAAGGTGCTGGAGAAGAACCCGCTGCAGGACCAGCGCGTGCGCCAGGCGCTGTCGGTGGCGATCAACCGCAAGGCCGTGGTCGACCGCGTGATGCAGGGCACCGCCACCGAGGCCAACCAGTGGATGCCCAGGAACACCTTCGGCTACAACCCCGACATCAAGGACATCGCCTACAACCCCGAGCAGGCCAAGAAGCTGCTGGCCGAAGCGGGCTTTCCGCAGGGCTTCCAGCTGACCATCCACGTGCCGGGCGACCGCTACCCGCAGGCGCCCGAGACGGTGCAGGCCGTGGCGCAGTTCTGGACCCGCGTGGGCGTGAAGACCAAGGTCGAGGTCACGCCGTGGGCCGCCTACTCGGGCCGCGCCTCCAAGAACGAATATGCGGTGAGCGTGATCGCCTGGGGCAACGGCACGGGCGAAGCCGGCTACGGCCTGCTGCAGACCCTGGCCACCAACGACCCGAAGCGCGGACGCGGCATCAACAACTGGGGCCGCTACAGCAACGAAAGCGTGGACAAGGCGCTGGACGCCGCCACGGTGGAGTTCGACGCCAAGCGCCGCGAGGCCGTGTTCCGCCACGCCGCCAAGCTGGTGACCGACGACGTGGGGCAGATCCCGCTGTTCCACTACCAGAACATCTGGGCCGCCAAGAAGGGCCTGAAGGTGGTCCCGCTGCTGAGCGACCGCACCACCGCCATGCAGGTGTCGCGCGTCGGTGGCAATGGCCAGTGATGCGAGGTTGAGCGTCACGCCAGCCGAGGCGCTGATCGATGTGCCCCGGCGCATCGCCGCGCAGGGGCTGGCGCCGGGCGAAACCGTCACGCTGACGGCGCGCACGGTGCGCGGGCCCGGCGTGCC
>NZ_BCUU01000139.1 GCF_001591385.1 Variovorax soli NBRC 106424 | reverse complement strand
GCGCGACGCCAGCCGGCTCGAGCGCCTGCACGCCGAGGACCCCGGCGCCATCTCGGTGCGCCGGCTCGAGATCGCCCAGTCCACGCGCGACGAGTCGCGTGCCAAGGTCAGCCGGGCCGAGGCCGACCTGCGCAAGGCGCGGGAGGGCGCCGGCGACAGCGGCGAGAAGAACGCGCAGCTGCAAAGCGCGCGCGCGGCGGTGGAGAAGGCCGAGCTGGACCTGGCGCGCACCCGCGTGCTCGCGCCGGCGCGCGGCAAGGTCACCGACCTGCGCACCGACACCGGCCTGTTCGCCCAGCCCGGCGCGCCGCTGATGACGCTGATCGCGATGCACGACCTGTGGATCAGCGCCGAGATGACGGAGAACAACCTCGGCAACATCGACCCCGGCGACGAGGCGGCCATCGTGCTGGACGTGCTGCCCGGCCAGGTGCTCAAGGGGCGCGTTCGCAGCGTGGGCCGCGGCGTGAGCAGCGGCAAGCCCGGTTCGCCGGGCACGCTGCCCACCGTGGAGAACAGCCGCGACTGGCTGCGCCAGGCCCAGCGCTTTCCGGTGGCGGTGGAGCTGGACCCGGCCGAGCTGGGCCGCCTGCGCGGCGTGCAGGTGGGCGGGCAGGCCGACGTGCTGGTCTACACCGGCGACAACCCGGTGATGAACGCGCTGGGCGCGCTGTACATGCGCGTCATGAGCTGGCTGTCGTACCTCTATTGACGAGCCGACTATGACGCGCGGCGACAAGGCAAGCCTGCGCCTGGCCCTCGGCCTGGGCCTGGCGACCTTCGTCGCCTACGGCCTGGCGCTGCAGGCGCCTTTCGTCGTCTGCGTGATGGCGGTGCTGGTGCTGTGCAAGCCGGGGCCGCCGATGCCGCTCATCAAGGGCGCCATCGTGGCGCTCGTCTTCGCCGCGCTGGTGGCCGCGGGCGTGCTGATGGTGCCGCTGCTGGAGCACTATGCGGTGGCCGGCGTGCTGCTCACGGCCGTGGTGCTCTACACGGTGTTCCATGCGGGGCAGAAGGGCAGCGGGGCACTCGTCACGCCGCTGGTGCTTTCGTTCGCGATGATTCCGGTGGCGGGCGTGGCCGAGCAGGCGCTGGTGCCGCTGCTCAGCGTCACGCTGGCGGCCGGGCTGGTGGTGGGCACGCTGGTGAATGCGTTGTTCAGCGCGCTCTTTCCCGATCCGCCGCAGGCCGCGCAATCGGTCGCGCCGCGCGCCGCTTCGGACACGACGGCCGCATGGATCGCCCTGCGCGGAACGATCATCGTCATGCCGGTGTTCGTGCTGGCGCTCACCAACCCGTCGTTCTACCTGGCCGCGGTCATGAAGACGGCGATGCTGGGCCAGCAGGCTGGCGAAACGCATGCGGGCGCCGCGGGCCGCGAGCTGGTGGGCTCCACCCTGATGGGCGCCTTCATCGCCATGCTCGCGTGGCTGGGGCTGTCGTTGTGGCCCAGCCTGTGGATGCTGGTGCTGTGGCTGATGGCCGCCGCGCTGTGGGCGGGCTCGGCCATGTTCGGCGTGCGGCGCACGCGCTTTCGGCCGTCGTTCTGGAGCAATGCGCTGGTGACCGCGCTGATCCTGCTGGGCCCCGCCATCGAAGACAGCGCCAGCGGCAAGAGCGTGATCGAAGGGGCGGTCATGCGCACGGGCCTGTTCGTCGGCGTGGCCTTCTACGCCACCGCCACCGTGTGGGTGCTGGAGCGGTGGCGAACTGTGCGGGAGCTTGCAAAATGAAGACATCGAGAATCATCCGGCGCCGTTTCATCCGCGACCTGTGGCGCGGGCTGGGCATCATCTGGCCCGTGGTGTCGGCGCTGCTGGGGTTCATGGCACTGCTGGGCCTGGCGGTGGCCGGGCTGGAGCGCTGGCCGCTGGGCGACGGCCTCTACTTCGCCTTCGTCACCGGCCTCACGGTCGGCTATGGCGACCTGGTGCCCAAGAGCGGGGCCGCCCGGGCGCTGGCCATGTTCATTGGCCTGTGCGGCATCGTGCTGACCGGCTTCGTGGTCGCCGTCGCGGTCGAGGCGCTGCGCGCGGCCGTGGCCGGCGCGAGCGACGACTAGCGCTTCAGCGCTGGGTTGCGGCAGTCGATGCCGGGGTCGGGGCCGGTGCTGCGGCCGCAGCCGCGGCCTGCGGATGCGGCGGAATCTGGAAGCTCCAGGTCTCGCTGATCGCCTTGTCGCCCTGGGCAAGCGCGGCGCGCAGTTCGGTCGGCTGCGCCGGGTCCTTCACCTTCACGCGCAGCGTCAGCCGCCAGCCCTGCGTCACCGGGTTGGGCTGCAGCGAGCTTTCGATCAGTTGCGCATTGCCGTTCACGCTCACCTTCGTCTCCGGCGCGGTGCCCGGCGGGAGCTTCGCCAGCACGGGCCCTTCGAAGTCGACCATCAGCGCGGTGCTGCCGTCGGCCTGGCGGATCAGGTTGGGCTGGTACTGCTCGCTTTCGGTCTGGAAGGTCTGGCGCACCCAGGCGTTGTCGGCCGCGTGCAGCGCGCGCTCGTCGGTGGTCCAGTGCATGCGGTAGGCAAACTGCATCTGCTTGCCCTTGGTGGCCGGCTCGTCGGGCGTCCAGAAGGCGACGATGTTGTCGTTGGTCTCGTCCGCCGTCGGAATCTCCATGAGCGTGACCTTGCCCTTGCCCCAGCTGCCCTGCGGCTCGATCCAGGCGCTGGGGCGCAGGTCGTAGCGGTCCTTCAGGTCTTCGTAGGCGTGGAAGCTGCGCCCGCGCTGCAGGAGGCCGAAGCCCTTGGGGTTCTCGACCTGGAAGCTGCTGATGGCCACCGCGCGCGGGTTGTTCAGCGGGCGCCAGATCCACTCGCCGTTGCCGGCCTGGATCGCCAGGCCGTTGGAGTCGTGGATGGCCGGACGGAAGTTGCGCAGGTGCTCGGGCCAGCGCTGGTTGGGCCCGTACAGGAACATGCTGGTGAGCGGCGCGATGCCGGGCATGGGCACGTTGTCGCGGTAGATGATGTTGGCCTGCACATCCAGCGTGGTGTCGCGCCCCGGCGTGAGGATGAACTGGTAGGCCCCGGTGGCGCGCGGCGAATCGAGCAGCGCATACATCACCAGTTCCTTGTCCTGCGGCGCGGGGCGGCGGACCCAGTACTCCTTGAAGCGCGGAAACTCTTCGGCGCCCGGCGGCGCGGTGTCCAGCGCCAGGCCGCGGCCCGACAGGCCATACACCTGCCCCTTGCCGATCACGCGGAAGTAGCTGGCGCCCAGCAGGCTCATCACCTCGTCCCACTTGCCGGCCTGGTTGATGGGATAGAGCACCCGAAAGCCGGCGTAGCCCAGCTTGCTGGTGGCGTTCTTGTCGAAGCTGAGGTTGCCGAAGTCGAAGCGCTCGGCCTCGTAGCCGATCTCGCGCACCTCGGTGCCGTTGATCTCGTTGATGCGCACCGGGGCATTGAACTGCATGCCCTGGTGATAGAAGTTCAGCCGATAGGGCGTGCCGAGCTCGCGCCACTCGAAGCGGTCCTGCCGGGGCTGGATCTTCATGTAGTCGGCGAACTGCATGTTGGCGAACACGGGCGGCAGGTTGCTCACCGGCGCCTCGTAGGGCTTGGCGGCCAGCGCGCGTGCGCGCTCGGTCACGTCGTCGAGCGAGAACGTGCGCTGGGAAGAGAACCACTGCGCGCTGGCGCTGAAGGGCAGGGCCATCAGCAGGCCAAGCAGGGCAGGGGCGAGGAAAAAGCGCGGGCGCGATGCGCTCCGGCTGGGGCGTGCAAGGCGAAATGACATGGAGCGGCAAAGCTTAGCATTGGCCGGCCGGCAGCCCTGGACATTGCCCGGCGCACCGAAGGGCCAACGTTAAGATGCCCCGAAGAAATCCCCAAGGAGCCGATTCTTGTCGCCGTTCAAGTTGTCTTCCGTGATGGCCCTGGTGGCCAGCACGCTGGTCACCCCGTTGGCTTTTGCCCAGCCCAATCCTTCGTTGCTGAGCAACAAGAAGGCGTTCATCGCCGATCTTCTGCGTCAGATGACGCTGGAGGAAAAAGTAGGACAGCTTCGCCTCATCAGCATCGGCCCTGAAATGCCGGCCGCGGAACTGGCGCGAGAGGTGGCCGCGGGCAAGGTGGGCGGCACCTTCAACTCGGTCAACCGCAAGGAGCAGCGTCCGCTGCAGGAGGCGGCGGTCAAGCAAAGCCGCATGAGGATTCCGATCTTCTTCGCCTACGACGTGGTGCACGGCCACCGCACTTCCTTCCCCATCGGCCTGGGCCTGGCGTCGAGCTGGGACATGGAAGCCGTGCGCAAGGTGGCGCGCGTGGCGGCGGTGGAAGCCAGCGCCGACGGCATCGACATCACCTGGTCGCCCACGGTGGACATCGCACGCGACCCGCGCTGGGGCCGCACCTCCGAGGGCTTCGGCGAAGACCCATACCTGGTGTCGCAGCTGGCGCGCAGCATGGTGCAGGGCTTCCAGAACGGCTCGCCCGCCAAGGCCGACAGCATCATGTCGTCGGTGAAGCACTTCGCGCTGTACGGCGCGGTGGAAGGCGGGCGCGACTACAACGTCGTCGACATGAGCCCCATGCGCATGTACAACGACTACCTGCCGCCCTACAAGGCCGCCATCGACGCGGGCGCGGGCGCCGTGATGATCGCGCTGAACACCGTCAACGGCGTGCCGGCCGCGGCCAACAAGTGGCTGCTGCAAGACCTCTTGCGCAAGCAGTGGGGCTTCAACGGCCTGACGGCGAGCGACCACGGCGCCATCATCGAACTCACGCGCCATGGCGTGGCCAGCAACGAGGAAGAGGCCGCCAAGCTGGCCATCGAGGCCGGCGTGGACATGAGCATGGCCGACCAGGTCTACGGCAAAGTGCTGCCCCAGCTGGTGCGCTCGGGCAAGGTCAAGCAGAGCGACGTGGACAACGCGGTGCGCGAGGTGCTGGGCGCCAAGTACGACATGGGCCTGTTCCACGATCCGTTCCTGCGCATCGGCAAGGCCGAGGACGATCCGGCCGATCCGAAGGCCGACAGCCGCCTGCACCGTCCGCAGGCCCGCGAGATGGCTCGCCGGTCGCTTGTTCTGCTGGAAAACAAGAGCAGGACGCTGCCCCTGAAGAAGAGCGCCACCGTCGCGCTGGTCGGCCCGCTGGCCGACGCGCAGGTGGACATGATGGGCGTGTGGTCCGGCCAGGCCGTGACGGCGCAGACCGTCACGCTGCGCACCGGCATGGCCAATGCGCTGCAAGGCCAGGGCGGCAAGCTGCTGTATGCGCGCGGCGCCAACGTCACCAACGATCCGGCGCTGGTCGAGTACCTCAACTTCCTGAACTGGGATGCGCCCGAAGTCACGCAGGACCGCCGCTCGCCCCAGGCCATGATCGACGAGGCCGTCGCGACCGCCAAGCAGGCCGACGTGGTTGTGGCGGCGGTGGGCGAGGCGCGCGGCATGTCGCATGAGTCGTCCAGCCGCACGCGGCTCGATCTGCCCGAGAGCCAGCAGGCGCTGCTCAAGGCGCTGAAGGCCACCGGCAAGCCGCTGGTGCTGGTGCTGCTCAACGGCCGCCCGCTCACGCTGAACTGGGAGCGCGAGAACGCCGATGCGATCCTGGAGACCTGGTTCGCCGGCACCGAAGGCGGCAATGCCATTGCCGACGTGCTCTACGGCGATGCCAACCCCTCGGGCAAGCTGCCCATCTCGCTGCCGCGCTCGGTGGGCCAGGTGCCCACCTACTACAACCATCCGCGCCTGGGCCGGCCCTTCACGCCAGGCAAGCCCGGCAACTACACCTCGCAGTACTTCGACGAACCGCAGGGTGCGCTCTATCCCTTCGGCTATGGCCTGAGCTATACCGACTTCGCGCTCGGCGACCTCACGCTGTCGAGCCCCAGCATGCAGCGCGGCGGCAAGGTGGAGGCCAGCGTCACCGTTACCAACACTGGCGACCGCGCCGGCGAGACCGTGGTGCAGCTCTACATCCAGGACCTGGCCGCCTCGGTCGTGCGGCCGGTGAAGGAGCTCAAGGACTTCCAGAAGGTGATGCTGCAGCCCGGCGAGAAGAAGACGGTCCGCTTCGACGTCACCGAGGACAAGCTCAAGTTCTACAACGCGAAGCTCGAGTACGCCGCGGAGGCGGGCAAGTTCAACGTGCAGGTGGGGCTGGATTCGCAGGCCGTGAAGGAAGCGAGCTTCGAGCTGCGCTGAGCCAGCGGCCCGGCATCACTCGATGCTGACCTTGGCCTCCTTCACCAGCTGGGCGTACCTGGCGGTGTCGCTCCTGATCCGGGCGGCCATCTGCTCGGTGGTGTCGCCCACGGGTTCGGCGCCCACGTCTTCCATGCGCTTCCTGAACTCGGGCGACTGGATGATCTTCACCATCTCGGTGTTGAGCCGGGCCACCACGTCCCCGGGGCGTGTCCTTGGGTGCCAGGATGCCGAACCAGGTGCCCTGGTCGAAGCCCTTGAGGCCCGCCTCGGCCAGGGTCGGCACATCGGGCAGGGTGCTGGAGCGCCTGGCGGTGGTCACGGCCAGCGCGCGCAGCTTGCCGCCCTTGATGTGCTGCACCACCGGCGTGAGCGTGTCGAAGGACATGTCCACCTGGCCGCCCAGCAGGTCGGTTGTCAGCGGGGCGCTGCCTTTGTAGGGCACGTGCAGCAGTTCCACGCCGGCAAGCGCCCCGAACTGCGTGCCGATCAGGTGCTGCACCGTGCCGTTGCCGTTCGAGCCGTACGACAGCTTGCCCGGTGCGGCCTTGGCTTGCGCGACGAGGCCCTTCACATCCGTGGCCGGGTTCTTCGCATTCACCACCAGCACGTTGGGCACGATGGCGATGGTGGTGATGGGCACAAAGCTGGTCTCGAAGTCGTAGGGCAATTTCTTGTAGACGCTGGTGGCGATGGTGTGGTGCACCGCGCCCATCAGCAGCGTGTAGCCGTCGGGCCGAGCCTTGGCCACATAGTCGGCGCCCACCGTGGCGCCCGCGCCAGGCTTGCTTTCGATGACCACCGGCTGGCCCAGGCTCTGCGAGAGCTTGTCGCCGAGCGATCGGGCCAGCACGTCGGAGCTGCCGCCTGGCGGGAAGGGAACGACCAGGTTGATGGGCTTGGCCGGCCAGGTCTGGGCCGCCACGCCGGACGCGGCCAGCACCCATGCAATGGCGGCCAGGGCGGTGGCGCTGCGCCGGGTGATGCGGATGCTCATGCTTGTCTCCTTGGGTCTTGTGTCTTCTGTCTTGCAGGCTTGCAGATGTGCACTTGCCCGCCCGTACCGGGCCGGGGCACAGGTGCGATGGGCGAGACCCGCTCAGGCGGCCTTGCGCGCGGGCGCGGCTGCGAGCAGTGCGCAGACCGCCTCGGTCACGGCCGCGGTCGTCGCGTTTCCGCCCAGGTCGCGCGTGTGCAGCGCGGGGTTGGCCGTGACCTGCTCGACGGCCGCCATCACGCGGGCGGCGGCCTGGTGCTCGCCCAGGTGTTCCAGCAGCATCACCACCGACCAGAAGGTGCCCACCGGGTTGGCCAGGCCCTGGCCCATGATGTCGAAGGCCGAGCCGTGGATGGGCTCGAACATCGAGGGATAGCGGCGCTCGGGGTCGATGTTGCCGGTGGGGGCAATGCCCAGGCTCCCGGCCAGCGCGGCGGCCAGGTCGCTCAGGATGTCGGCATGCAGGTTGGTCGCCACGATGGTGTCGAGCGTGGCCGGCTTGTTGACCATGCGCGCCGTCATGGCGTCGACCAGTTCCTTGTCCCACTTCACGTCGAGAAACTCGGCGGCCACCTCGCTGGCGATCTGGTCCCACATCACCATGGCATGGCGCTGCGCATTGCTCTTGGTCACCACCGTGAGCTGCCTGCGCGGCCGCGACTGGGCCAGGCGGAAGGCGAAGCGGATGATGCGCTCCACGCCGGCGCGGGTCATGATCGACACGTCGGTGGCCACCTCGATCGGGTGACCCTGGTGCGCGCGGCCGCCCACGCCGGAGTATTCGCCTTCGGAGTTCTCGCGCACGATCACCCAGTCCAGGTCCTGCGGCCCGCAGCGCTTGAGCGGTCCATCGATGCCGGGGAGGATGCGCGTGGGCCGCACATTGGCGTACTGGTCGAAGCCCTGGCAGATCTTCAGGCGCAGGCCCCACAGCGTGATGTGGTCCGGAATGTGCGGATCGCCGGCGGAGCCGAACAGGATGGCGTCCTTGTCGCGCAGGGCGTCCAGCCCGTCGGCCGGCATCATCACGCCGTGCGCGCGGAACCAGTCGCCGCCCCAGCCGAAGTCCTCGAACTCGAAGCCGAAGCCGCTGCCTGCGGCCACGGCCTCCAGCACCTGGCGGCCCGCCGGCACCACCTCCTTGCCGATGCCGTCGCCGGGAATGGTTGCGATCTTGTACGTCTTCATGCTGCCTGCTCCGTGATGAGAAATGCGTGATGCGATGGACGAACTGTAGAAATGCAACGGGCGTTCGGATCGGCGCTAAAGTGAATCCATCGTTAACCTGGATTCAAGAATGAGGAGGCCGCATGGCCAGTGGAATTGCGCCGGCCGACCTGGGATTCTTCTCGGCCATTGCCAGCGCGGGCAGCCTGAGCGCTGCCGCGCGCGAACTGGGCGTGACCACCCCGGCCGTGAGCAAGCACCTGGCGCAGATGGAAAGCCGCCTGGGCTTGGCGCTGGTCAACCGCACCACGCGGCGCATGAGCCTGACGCCCGAAGGCGAGCTGTACCTGCAGCATGCGCGGCGCATCCTGGCCGAGATCGACGGCATGGAGCAGATGCTGGGCGTGGGCAAGGCCACGCCGCAGGGCCTGCTGCGGGTGAATGCCACGCTGGGCTTCGGGCGCAGCCACGTGGCGCCGCTCATCTCGAAGTTCGTCAAGCGCCATCCGCAGGTGCAAGTGCAGCTGCAGCTGTCGGTGAATCCGCCTGCGCTCACCGACGACACCTACGACGTCTGCATACGTTTCGGCGCGCCGCCGGATTCGCGTGTGATCGCGCGCCACATTGCACCCAACCGGCGGCTGCTGTGCGCCTCGCCCGCCTATCTCGCCAGGCACGGCGTGCCCAAGGTGCCCAACGACCTCACACGCCACAACTGCATCGGCATCCGCCAGGGCGAAGAGGCTTATGGCGTTTGGCGCCTGTCCAGCGGGCGCGGCCGCTCGGCCAGGACCGAATCGGTGAAGACGCGCGGCAACCTCACCACCAACGACGGCGAGATCGCCGTGTCGTGGGCGCTGGAAGGGCATGGCGTGCTGATGCGCGCCGAATGGGACATCGAGCGCTACCTGCGCAGCGGCCGGCTGGTGCAGATCCTGCCGCAGTACTTCACGCCCGATGCGGATGTGTACGCCGTCTACCCGCAGCGCCACCAGCTGGCCGCGCGGGTGCGGGCCTTCGTGGATTTCGTGGCGGCGGCGCTGGGTCGGGAGAAGCTGGCGGCTTGACCTCGCCGCTCAGTCGGGCTTGATGCCGGCGCGCGCATGCCGTGCCTAGCGCCGGATAGCCAGGAAATTTGACACACAAGCTGACAACATTTTGGCGGATGCACGCGGGTTATGCCCATAAAGAACTAGCTCGTTGGGCATGCGACGCAATTTTGCAAACCAAAGTATGTTTCAAATGTTTATCATGTAATGTAAAAGGTTACAGCGGTTCCTGCCGCCCATGGACCGCGCGACGTGCCCGGGGACGCGTCGAATGCCCTTTCTTCATTGAGAACATTTGAGATGAACACCATTCACCGAACCGTCTGGAACCATGCCCTGGGCGCCTGGGTCGCCGCCCCTGAAACTGCCCGCAGCCGCCGCAAAGGCGGCGTTGTTGCCAGGAGCGTCGCCGTGCCGGCTGCGCTGGCCGCGGCCCTTTGGACGGGTGCGGCGCCCGGCTGGGCGGCGGGCGGTGCCGGCGGCGTGCCAGCGGACCCCAACTTCGTGTACCACGGCGGCGCCGGTGGAAGTGCCGGCTCCGGCGGCGAAGGGGCCTTGAACAGCCAGGATATCGGGGCCAGCGGCGGCTCGGGCGGATCCGCGACCTCCTCCGGTGTGACCGACGGCGGCGATGCCGTCACGGGCAGCTTTCCGGGCGGCACGGCCACGGCGGGCCAGGGGGGCAACGCAGGCAGCCTGCCGGGCCAGGATGGTGAGCCGGGCCAGTCACTGGCATCGCCCGACGGTTACGGCGGGGGCGGGGGCGCCGGCAACCATGGACGCGCCTCCATCGGCGTCGGAAGTGCGGATATTTCAGGGCCGGTGAACGGCGGGAACGGCGGCGCGGGCGGGAATGGCTACTGGGCAGCCGGCGGCGGCGGCGCTGGTGGATACGGCGCGCTGGTGACCATCACCTCGGCTCCGGGCGTTCAGCCGACTGTCAGTACGCAGGGGCTTGTCGCCGGCGGCGCGGGCGGCAAGGGCGGCGATGCGTCTTCGCAGGCCGGCGGCGGCGGAAGCGGCGGTGCCGGCATCTGGGTGGGCTTCGATTCGACACCCGGCGTGCTTTCCAATGGTGGAACGCTCGCTGGCGGCGCCGGCGGTGCCGGCGGCGCGGAAGTGCCCGGAGACCGCTATAACGCTTCGGGCGGCGGCGGCGGCGAGGGCGGCGCAGGGGCGGTGGTGAACGGCACCGCCACGGTGAACAACAACAACGGCCTGATCGCGGGCGGCG
>NZ_BCUU01000138.1 GCF_001591385.1 Variovorax soli NBRC 106424 | reverse complement strand
GCGGCGTCGAACAACGCAGCGGAGTTGGAGATGCCGCAAGCCCCCATCCCAACCTTCCCCCAGAGGGGGAAGGAGCAAGACAGAAAGGAGTGCTGAGATGTTCGACTGGATGGTCTGGACCACCCCCGTGGCCGTGTTCTTCTGCTGCATCGCGCTCATGCTGGTGGGCATGACCGTGTGGGAAGTGAAATCGCCCACCACCTTGCGCCGCGGCTGGCTGCCCATCGAGACCACGCGCGGCGACCGGCTCTTCATCGGGCTGCTCACGGCGGCCTACATCAACCTGGCCTTCGTGGGCGTGGCCGGCAAGCTGCAGGAATGGCTCAGCCTCGATGCCGAGCCGTCCATCTGGTGGGGCTTCGGCCTCTCGATGGCCGCGCTGCTGCTGCTGATGCGCAAGGGCTGAACGGCCCGACCCGCTTTCTTCATCTATTCATTCACAGGGATCCGGCCCGCCGCTGCCCCGGGGCCGTTTGAACTCCAAAGCAAGGAGGGGCAGCACCAACGAGGAGACACTGCTATGAAGAAGATGCGCCGCACCGCGCTGGCCCCGGTGGCATTGGCCGCCGCAGCCTTTTGCATCGGCCACGCCGCATGGGCCGGCGAAGCCGAAGCCAAGAAGTGGATCGACAGCGAGTTCCAGCCGTCGACCCTGTCCAAGGCCGAGCAGGAGACCGAGATGAAGTGGTTCATCGAGGCGGCCAAGAAGCTGCAGGCCAAGGGGGTGAAGGAAATCTCGGTGGTGTCCGAAACCATCACCACGCACGAATACGAATCGAAGACGCTGGCGCGGGCGTTCGAGGAGATCACCGGCATCAAGGTCAAGCACGACCTGATCCAGGAAGGCGACGTGGTCGAGAAGCTGCAGACCTCGATGCAGTCGGGCAAGTCGATCTACGACGGCTGGATCTCCGACTCCGACCTGATCGGCACGCACTACCGCTACGGCAAGATCATGAACCTGACCGACTACATGGCCGGCAAGGGCAAGGAGTACACGAATCCCGGGCTGGACCTGAAGGACTTCATCGGCACCAAGTTCACCACCGCGCCGGACGGCAAGCTCTACCAGCTGCCCGACCAGCAGTTCGCCAACCTGTACTGGTTCCGCGCCGACCTGTTCGCCCGCAAGGACCTGCAGGACAAGTTCAAGGCCAAGTACGGCTACGACCTGGGCGTGCCGCTGAACTGGAGCGCCTACGAGGACATTGCCGAGTTCTTCACCAACGACGTGAAGACCATCGACGGCAAGCCCATCTACGGCCACATGGACTACGGCAAGAAGGACCCCTCGCTGGGCTGGCGCTTTACCGATGCGTGGCTGTCGATGGCGGGCACGGCCGACATCGGCACGCCCAACGGCCTGCCGATCGACGAATGGGGCATTCGCGTGGCCGACGACAAGTGCACGCCGGTGGGCGCCTCGGTTTCGCGCGGCGGCGCCACCAATTCGCCGGCGGCGGTCTACGCGCTCACCAAGTACGTGGACTGGATGAAGAAGTACGCGCCCAAGGAAGCCACCGGCATGACCTTCGGTGAAGCAGGCCCGGTGCCCGCGCAGGGCCAGATCGCGCAGCAGATCTTCTGGTACACCGCCTTCACCGCCGACATGACGAAGGCAGGCCTGCCGGTGGTGAATTCGGACGGTACACCCAAGTGGCGCATGGCCCCCGGACCCAACGGACCGTACTGGAAGCAGGGCATGCAGAACGGCTACCAGGACGTGGGCTCGTGGACCTTCTTCGCCGCGCATGACGAGAACAAGACCGCGGCCGCATGGCTGTATGCGCAGTTCATCACGGCCAAGACCACGTCGCTGAAGAAGACCATCGTGGGCCTCACGCCGATCCGCGAGAGCGACATCCAGAGCAAGGCCATGACCGACATGGCGCCCAAGCTGGGCGGCCTGGTGGAGTTCTACCGCAGCCCGGCGCGCGTGGCCTGGTCGCCCACCGGCACCAACGTGCCCGACTACCCCAAGCTCGCGCAGCTGTGGTGGAAGAACGTGGCCGAGGCCGTGACGGGCGAGAAGACGCCGCAAAAGGCCATGGACAACCTGGCCGAGGAGATGGACCAGGTGATGGCCCGCCTGGAGCGCGCCGGCATGGCCAAGTGCGCGCCCAAGCTCAACGCCAAGGGCGACCCCAACAAGTGGCTGAGCGACCAGCACGCACCGTGGAAGAAGCTGGCCAACGAGAAGCCCAAGGGCGAGACCATTGATTACGGCAAGCTGCTGACGGCCTGGAAGGAAGGCAAGGTCCGCTAAAGCGCTGGCGGGGCACCTGCCGCCGTGCCGCGACGGCCGGGGAGGCGAGACCCTCTCCGGACCGGGGTCGGCACGGCAACGCTAGTGTCGCGTCATGCTCGACCGGCGTGGCGCGTTGTTCCTTGCGGTTTGGCCGCTGCTGGCGCACGGCCAGCCGGGCCAGGATCTGGCGGCGCGCATGCGCAGTGGCCGCTGCGTCGTCCTCATGCGCCATGCGCAGACCGATCCTGGTGTGGGAGACCCGCCGGATTTCGACCTGGCGCAATGCGCCACGCAGCGCAACCTGAACGAGGCCGGGCGAAGCCAGGCGCGGGCCGCCGGCGCCTGGTTCCGCGAGCGGGGCCTGCAACCCTCGGTCGTGCTGACCAGCGCCTGGTGCCGCTGCATCGACACCGCACAGCTGGCTTTCGGGCGCCACGAAACCTGGCCGCCGCTGAACTCGAGCTTTGGCCGCGGCGATGCCCGCAACCGGGCGCGGCCTCTGCTGCTGGAGCGCCTGTCGCGGGTCGGCGCCGGGCGCTTCGAAGTGTGGGTGACCCATCAGGTCAACATCGGTGCCTTCATCGGCGAATCCACCGCCATGGGCGAGGGCGTGCTGGTGGATACGGCCGGCAAGGTGATGGGGCGAAGCAATTTCGCCTAGAGTCCTCTACCCGCACTCATGACCCCCCATACGCTCGACCACGCCGAAGCCTCGCTGCGCCAGTACGCCGGCGAATACGGCGCGCACGAACATGACCACGTGCAGGTGCTGGTGGGCCTGGCCGGCCGCCTCGAGCTGGAACTGGACGGCCGCGCCGCGTACGTCGACGCCTCCTGCGGGCTGATCGTGCCGGCCGGCATCGTGCACGGCTATGAGGCCTCGGGCCCGGCCAAGGTGCTGGTCATCGAAAGCCCGGTGCGCGCCGGCCTGGCGCGCATGCGCCGCTTTGCGCCGCCTGCGCACTGGAAGGACCTGCGCCAGGCGCTGGACGCCTCGGCCGCCATGGAGGAGCTGGCCGGCGTGGACACGCTCTTGCAGCGCCGGCCCATCGACCTGGCCAAGCTGGAATCGCACATCGACGGCGAGCTGCACGGCAGCTGGGGCACGGCGCGGCTGGCTGCCCTGTGCCAGTTGAGCCCGCAGCGCTTTCATGCGCGCTTTGTCGAGCTCACCGGCATGGCACCGGCCGCCTTCGTGCGCCAGCGCCGGCTCGACGAGGCACAGCGGCTGCTGCGCGCGGGCCTCTCGCTGGAGGCGGCGGCGCTGCAGGTGGGCTACGCCAGTGCCAGCGCGCTGGCCTTTGCGCTGCGGCGCGAGCGCGGCGTGGGCGCGCGCGGCCTGCGCGGCTGACACAAGCCCGCGCGCAGGACGAGAGTTTCTCGACATTCAGCACGTGCCGCGCGCGCAGCATGGCGGCATGCAGACACGTCCTGGACTCGGCGTCGCCATGGTGCTGGCGGCGGCCGCCCTGTGGGGAACCACCGGCACCGCGCAAGGCCTGGCGCACGGCCAGCTCACCGCCGGCTGGTTCGGCGCGCTGCGGCTCGTGGTGGCCACCGGTTTCTTCGCGCTCTATGCCTGGGCGACGCACCGCCGCTGCGCCTTCGAGCCGGTGCACGGCCCGCTGCCATGGAGCGGCGTGCTCGGCGCGGGCATCTGCATGGCGGTCTACAACCTGGCTTTCTTTGCCGGCGTGCGCCTGACCGGCGTGGGCCTGGGCACCGCGATTGCGCTGGGCAGCGGCCCGTTGTGGGCGGGCGTGCTGCAGGCGATGGTGACGCGCCAGCTGCCCTCGGCGCGCTGGTGGCTGGGCACGGTGGCGGCCGTGGGGGGCGGGGCGATGATGGCACTGTCGAGCAACAGCGCCGGCCAGGGCTTGAGCTGGCCCGGCATCGCGCTGTGCCTGGCGTCAGGCTTGTCCTATGCGGTCTACACGCTGCTCAACAAGCAGCTGGTGCGCTACGCCAGCGCGGCCAGCATCACGCTGCGCGCCTTCGGCGTGGCCGCGCTGCTGGCGCTGCCCGCGGCATGGATCGAAGGGGGTGCGCCTGCGCCGGTGGCGGCGGACTACTGGGCCGTGGCCTATGTGGGCGTGGTGACGGCCGGGGTGGCCTACCTGCTGTTCAGCCAGGCGCTTCGTCACATCTCGGCGGCCACCGGCGTCACGCTCGCGATGGGCGAGCCCGTGGTGGCCTTCACGCTGGCGACGCTGGTGCTGGGCGAGCAGCCGGGGGCAATGGCCCTGGCCGGCCTGGTGCTGGTGATCGCCGGCGTGCTGGTGGTGGTGCGGGCCGAACTGCGCGCCGCGCGGGCCCAGGCGCCGGCGTCGCAGCCTCAGTCGGCCCGCATCGCGGCCTTGACCTCTTCGCCCAGCTCCAGCACCGACATGGCGTAGTAGGCGCTCCAGTTGTAGCGCGTGATCACGTAGAAATTCTTGGTGCCCGCCACATAGGTGGCGGCGTCGTAGCCGTTCTGCAGTTCGATGAGGGCCAGCAGCCCGTCGTACTGCCGCACGGCCGGGGGCAGCACCGCGCCGGCCGCGCCGAAGCTGTCGGCGCTGAAGGTGGGCAGGATGTCCGGCGCGAGCAGCACCGGCTTGTTCAGCCGGGCTTCGTCGAAGCTCACCGGGAAGATGGCGGGCCGGCCGGGCTCCCATCCGAAGGCCTTGAAGTAGTTGGCCACCGAGCCGATCACGTCGGTGGGGCTGCCCACCAGGTCGATGCGGCCGTTGCCGTCGTAGTCGACCGCGTACTTGGCGATGCTGCTGGGCATGAACTGCGGCATGCCCATCGCGCCCGCGTAGCTGCCCAGTGGCGCGAACGGGTCTTCGGCGGTGCGGCTTTCGGTGCTGAGGAAGCTCTCCAGTTCGCCGCGGAAGAAGGCCACGCGCTGCGCCGCGCGCGGGTGCGCATCCGGAAAGTCGAAGGAGAGGGTGGCCAGCGCGTCGATCACCCGGAAGCTGCCCATGTTGCGGCCGTAGATGGTTTCCACGCCGATGATGCCCACGATGATCTCGGCCGGCACGCCGAACTCGCGTTCGGCGCGTGCCAGCGCCGCTGCGTTGTCGCGCCAGAAGCGCACGCCGGCGGCGATGCGCACCGGGTCGATGAACCGGCCGCGGTACACACGCCAGTTCTTCGGCGCGCCACCCTGGGCGGGCAGCATGAGGCGCGGTACGTTGGGCAGGAAGCGCGCACCGCCGATGATGCTGCGCACCCACTCGCGGTCCAGGCCCTGGCGCTGGGCCACTTCGTCGGCAAAGGCCATGGCGTCGGCACGCGTCGCATAGGGGGCGCCGCTGGCCGCCAGGGAGAGTTTGGTGCCGGCGGGCTTCTTGCCCGCGGACTGCGGCGCGCCCTTGCGCGGGCTGGCGGCCAAGGCACCGGTCGCGCCGCAGGCGGCGATCAGGAATGCGAAGGCGAGCGAGGCAAGGGCGAGGGGTTTGGAGGTCAGGGGCGTGCGGCGCATCGGCGAATTGTGCCGTCGGCCCGAGCTGCTCTTTCCTGGGGATGTGCCTCTGTCAGAACTGGTTACAGTCGAGGGTTTGCTCTCTGCCGTCCGGCATCTCTCGTCTTGTCCGTCTCCCACGTTGATTCCGGCCCGTCGCCTGCGCGGGTGACCACTGCCATTCCCGGCCCGCGCCGCAAGCGGGTGCTGGTCGTCGACTACTCGCAGACGGGGCAGTTGCGCCGCGTCATGGAGCGCATCGTCGAGCCGCTTCGGGCCGACCCGCTCGTCGACGTGCATGTGGAAAGCCTGCGGCCGGTGCCGGAGTATCCGTACCCCTGGCCCTTCCTGCGCTTTTTCGACGCCTTCCCCGAATCGGCGCACCTGGTGCCGCCCGCCCTGGCGCCGCTCACGCTCAAGGGCGACGAGGACTTCGACCTGGTCATCCTGCCCTGGCAGGTGTGGTTCCTGGCGCCGTCGCTGCCCATCACCGGCTTCCTCAAGCATCCGCTGGCGCCGCGCCTGCTGGCCGGCAAGCCGGTGGTCGCGGTGGTGGCCTGCCGCAACATGTGGATGCTGGCCTTCGAGAAGCTCAAGGGCATGCTGGCCGCCAATGGTGCGCGCCTGGTCGACCATGTGGTGCTGACCGACCCCGGCCCGACGCTGGCCACGCTCTTCACCACGCCCGTTTGGATGCTCAGCGGCCGCAAGAAGGGCTTCTGGGGCATGCCCGACGCAGGCCTGACCACCGAACAGATCGACGGTACGCGCCGTTTCGGTCGCGCCCTGCGCGACGCATTGGCCCAGGGGCAGGAGCAAGGGCCCGGTCCGCTGCTGGCTGGCCTGGGCGCCGTGCAGGCGCAGCCGCGGCTGTATTTCGGCGAGAAGACCGGCACCCGCAGCTTCTACCTGTGGGGCAAGCTGCTGCGCGCGGCGGGCGGGCCCGGCGCGGCTGCGCGCAAGCCCCTGCTGGCGCTCTACTTTGTGTTTCTTTTCGTTCTGATTGTCACGCTCTTGCCGCTCAGCCTGGGCCTGCAGGCCTTGCTGCGCCCTTTTTTCAAGCAGCGGCTCTCTAGAATCCAGGCCCAGTTTGAACTGCCTTCCGGCAGCGCCACCGATCGCTGCCATCTGTATGGGGACTGACGTTTTTCTGACCCGCAGTGCCGCGCACCTGCCGGGCCCTGCTATTTCGAACGACGAGATGGAGGACGTGCTGGGCCGCGTGGGCGGCCAGCCCTCGCGCGCGCGCCGCGTCGTGCTGCGCAACAACGGCATCGTGTCGCGCCACTACGCGCTCGACCGAGAGAGCGGCCGGGCGACGATGAGCAATGCCCAGCTCACCGCGCAGGCGATCCGCGCCCTGGGCGACGACCTGGGGCCGGTGGACTGCCTGGCCACCGGCACCTCGCTGCCCGACCAACTGCTGCCCAATCACGGCGTGATGGTGCATGGCGAGCTCGGCTGGCCGCGGCTGGAGGTCGTGTCGCTGGCGGGCATCTGCCTGGCCGGCGCGGCGGCCTTCAAGCATGCCTGGCTGTCGGTCAAGGCCGGCGAGGCGCAGCGGGCCGTGGCCACCGGCTCCGAGCTGGTGTCGCCGCTGCTGGCCGCGCGCCACTTCGAGGCCGAGTCGCAGCACCGCGTGGTGCAGTTGCAGGAGCGCCCCGAGATCGGCTTCGAGAAGGACTTCCTGCGCTGGATGCTGTCCGACGGCGCCGGTGCCGTGCTGATGGAGCGCGAGCCCGCCGGGCCGCGTCCGCTGCGGGTGGACTGGGTGGAGCTCTCGTCCGCCGCCCACGCGCTGCCGGTGTGCATGTACGGCGGCGCCGACCTCGATGCGCAGGGCCGGCTGCAGGGCTGGGCCAGCTTCGACTCGCAGGACTGGCGTTCGCAGTCGGTGTTCGCCATCAAGCAGGACGTGCGCCTGCTCAACGAGAACATCCAGGCCGCCACCCTGCGCGACCCGCTGGCCGAACTGGTCCAGCGGCGCAAGCTGCGCGCGGACGACATCGACTGGTTCCTGCCGCACCTGTCCTCGCACTACTTCTTCGAGCCGGCCGAGGAGGCGCTGGCCGACGCGGGCCTGCCGGTGCCGCGTTCGCGCTGGTTCACCAACCTGGCCACGCGCGGCAACACCGGCTCGGCATCGCCTTTCATCATGCTGGACGAACTGCTGCGCTCGGGCCGCATCGAGCGCGGCCAGCGCCTCTTGATGTTCGTGCCCGAGAGCGGGCGCTTCTCCAGCGGCTTCATCCACCTCACGGCTGTGTAGCCCCGTTCCCGATGGACCTCGACGCCGTACCGCAGGAAGGCAACGCCACGCTGGCGGGGCACCGCAAGCTGATGTATGCGCGCGCCGCCGACGGACGCGTGGTCGGCGTGACATCGGCCGGCTGGGAGGCCGAGGAAATCGTGACGCTGCATGCCGTCGATGCGATCGATGCGCAGGCGGATGTGGCGCTCCAGCTCGCCCGCCAGGGCCTGGCCTCGCCGCTGGAATACTGGATGCACAAGCGCCGCATGGACGTGCCGCTGCTGGCGCAGACCACGGGCCTGTGGCAGTGGCGCGTGCGGCGCCACCTGCGGCCCGAGCGCTTCGCCCGTCTCCGCGCCGGGCTGTTGGCCCGCTACGCCCAGGCCCTGGGCCTGACCGAAACCGAATTGCGGAGCCTGCCTTGAGCTTTGAGCACCAGCACGCCGCCCATTGCGAGAGCGGCGTCATCTCCAACCTGCTGCGCCACCACGGCGTGGACATGAGCGAGAGCCTGGCCTTCGGACTGGCGGCGGCGCTGTCCTTCGCCTACCTGCCGTTCGTCAAGGTGTCGGGCCAGCCGCTCATCTCGTACCGCATGCCGCCCAAGGCGATCATCAAGGGCATGCTGGCGCCGCTGGCGGCGCGCTTTCGCTTCGAGACCTTCCGCAGCCCCGAGGCTGGCGAGCGCCGCCTGAACGAGTTGCTGGACCAGGGCCGCCTGGTGGGCATGCAGACCTCGGTGTACTGGCTGCCGTACTTTCCGCCGGACATGCGCTTTCACTTCAATGCGCACAACCTGCTGGTGTACGGGCGCGACGGCAACGACTACCTGGTGAGCGACCCGGTGTTCGAGACGCCCATGCGCTGCGCCGCGCCCGACCTGTCGCGCGCGCGCTTCGCCCGCGGCCTGCTGGCACCCAGGGGCCTCATCTACTACCCCGACTCGGTGGGGCGCACCGAGGTCACGGCCGACGCTTTGCGCCGCGCCATCCGCAAGACGGCACAGCGCATGCTGGCGCCGGTGCCCATCGTGGGGGTGCGCGGCATGCGCATGCTGGCGCGGCGGCTGGAGCGCCTGCCGGTGAAGGAGGCTGCAAGCCTGGACTTCGTCGGCCACATGGTGCGCATGCAGGAAGAGATCGGCACCGGCGGCGCGGGCTTTCGCTTCATCTATGCCGCCTTCCTGCAGGAGGCCGCGCAGCGCGGGCAGATGCCGCAGCTGCTGCCTTTTGCCGACCGGCTCACGGCCATCGGCGACGGCTGGCGCCTGTTCGCCCTGGCGGCGGCACGCATGGTCAAGGGGCGCGACGCACTCGACCCGCCGGCGCTGGCGCAGCGCCTGCGCGCACAGGCCGACGCCGAGGAAGGCTTCTTCCGCGACCTTCGCCAGGCCGTGGCCTGAGCGGGCCGCGGCCCCTGCGCGCATGCTGAGCGTCCAACACCTGAGCCACCGCTATGCCGGCGCCGCCGACGCGGCGCTGGACGATGTCTCGCTCACGGCTTCGCGCGGCAGCGTGCTGGGCCTGCTGGGGCCGAACGGCGCGGGCAAGACCACCTTGCTGGCGCACCTGGGCGGCGCGTTTGAGCCGCGCCAGGGCCAGGTGCTGATCGACGGCGAGCCGCTGGCACGGGTGCGCGAGCGAACGCCCACGCGCATTGCGCTGGCGCCGCAGGACCACGCCTTCTATGCCACCCTGAGCGTGCGCGAGAATCTGGCCTGCTTTGCCGCCGCCTGCCGGCTGCGCGGCGCGCGCAGGCGGGCGCGCATCGACGAGTGCGTGCGCGTGGCGCAGCTCGAGCGCTTTGTCGACACGCGGGCCGACCGGCTCTCGGGCGGCCTCAAGCGCCGGCTCAACCTCGCGATCACGCTGCTGGCCGAGCCGGAACTGCTGCTCTTCGACGAGCCCACGGTGGGCGTCGATCCGCAATCGCGCACCTTCCTGCTCGAGACCATCGCCGGCCTGGCGCGCGCCGGTGCGGCCGTGATCTACACCTCGCATTACATGGAGGAAATCGAGGCCATTGCCGACCGCGTGCTGATCCTCGACCATGGCCGCGTGCTGCGCGACGACACGCTGGACGGCCTGCTGCATTCGGGCGGCAGCGTGCTGCGGCTGGCGGCGGCGGGGCTGGATGCCGGCTTCCTGGCGCAATTCGGCACCGAGGTGCAGGCGCCCGGGCCGGGCGGCCTGTGGTCGGTGCACCTGGCGCCCGGTCAGTCGCCGGCCGGCGTGCTGGCGGCGGTGGAGGCGCGCGGCGCACGCATCACGCAGGCCGAGTTTGGGCGCTACACGCTCGAGCATCTGTTCATGGCGCTCACGCAGCGCTCGCTGCGGGATTGAGGATGCTCCCAGGTCTCATCCGCAAGGAACTGCTCGCACTGTCGCGCGACCTGCACGGCCTGGCGGCGCTGTTCCTCATGCCGGCGCTGTTCATCGTCGTGATGTCGCTGGCGCTGAAGGACTACTACCAGCCGCCGCTGGATGCCTTGCGCTACGTGGTGGTCGACCGCGACGGCGGGGTCCTGGCCAAGCGGTTGTCGAAGGCATGGATCGAGACACATGGCGTGCCGCAGGAGACACCCGCCGACTGGCAGGCGCGGCTTCACCAAGGCGCGCTGAAGTACGTGATCGTGCTGGACGCGGGCCTCAGCCAGGAACTGGAGGCACCGTCGCTGCCCACCCAGGCCCGCGTGCACCTGCTGGCCGAACCGGGCATCGACGGGCATCTGCTCAATGCGCTGCATGCGGAACTGCTCGGCGCCGCCGGCGAGATCAAGGCGCGCCACGCGCTGCTGGACGCCGGCGCACCGCCGCCGCC
>NZ_BCUU01000137.1 GCF_001591385.1 Variovorax soli NBRC 106424 | reverse complement strand
GCTCGGTGACGGCGCTGCGCGCCGCTGGCTTTGCGCACGAAGTGCTCGTGATACCCTGTCAAACTGATTCGCAGCACCCGGCATTGCACCGAGATCGGCCACACGCGTCGGTGGCGTTGGACAAAGGCGTACTTCACCGCTGCGCTTTCGCGAAGTACGCCGTGGCTTTTTCCAGGATGTCGCGCTCCATCTTCACGCGTGCCAGTTCGGAACGCAGCCGGCTGATTTCCATCTGTTCGGCGCTCACCGCCTTGCTGTCAGCACCGGCGAGCTTGCCCTGGCGCTGCGCCTTGACCCAATTGAACAATGTCTGCTCGACCACGCCCAACGTGCGCGCCGCCGCCGCGATGCTCTGGCCGCCCTCGACCAGCCGCACCGCCTCCTGCTTGAATTCCAGCGTGTAGCGCGCTCTTGTCGTCCTCGTCATTTCGACTCTCCTTACTTGTATTGAAACACTCAGCAAGGGATACGTTTTCCGGGGGCAAGGTCAGCGGGCCTGGTGGCGATTCAAGCGGGTACGCGATCTGAGGGTTTGCTTGGGGTGATACGGAGGCGATACGGCCGCTACCGCCATACGGGCGTGCTGGTGCGCCGCCGGCCCCCTAGGCTTGCGGGCTGTCGGTTTTAGCGCGCTGCGCTTTCTGGGCAGCGGTTGCCGAATGCCGCTCCCATTCCTCCAAAATCTCTCGCCTCTTCTTGGGCGAGGCCAGCATAAAACGATTGATGGAGCTGAAGAACTGGGTTTTTCCTGCTTCGGACAATGTGGCAAATTCGACAATCAGCGACCGTGCTTTTAGAACTTCGGTGCTTTTCATATTTCGCTCAAGTATCCATGGGGTCATTTTTAGGGGAAGATGGGCCCGGGCGTCAGGCCGATCCTTCAGCTATAGATTTCCTTAGGGTACGAATTTCGCCGGGTATAAAAATCAGACCGATCCCAAAATCCAGCACCCTAGGGATTGCCCGGGGATGACACCGAGGTACTGGCGTCATTCCCCTGCCTTGCGCTAAAGCTGGGCGCTCGACTAACTCGACGTTTTGGGCGGTTTCATATGAGCAGTCGCAACAGTTACCCGATCCGAAAGGCCGCTCGCACGGGCAGCACGGCTGCAGTGCCAATGCGCGGGCGCTTGCTTTGAGTAAAACTTCTTAGGGCGGGCGCCCACCCGTAACAGCGCCGTGACCGAGGTGACTATTTCGTCGCCCAGCGCGAGTCCAGCGTCGCGCTGGCAAGTACTCGAAGGCAAAGTTCTTCGTAGCTGATTCCCGCCGCCCGCGCAGACATGGGTACTAGGGAGTGACTGGTCATGCCTGGCGAAGTGTTCATTTCCAGTAGGAAAGGCTTTCGATCGCTCCCGCGAATGATCACATCCGCTCGGCCCCAGCCGCGGCATCCTAGCAAGTGATACGCCTCCAGAGTAATCCGCTGGATCTCCTCTTCTTCGGATTTTGGTAAACCGCTCGGGCAAAAATATTTAACCTCGTCGGTGAAGTATTTGTTTTGGTAGTCATACGCGCCATCCGGTGCCGCAATGCGCACTACCGGCAACGCGACGGCCTCGCTGCCGGTTCCCAGTACGGCGCATGTGACCTCATCGCCTTCTATGAATTCCTCGCACAAAACATCGGGGTCGTAGCGAACCGAGAGCGCAACTGCCTGGTCCATCTGCGAACAGCTAACTACCTTCGACAGACCAATAGAAGAGCCCTCACGCGGTGGCTTCACAATCAACGGTAACCCGAGTAAGTCCGGCACGACCTCTATTTCAGCGCGAGATTGATGATCGGCGGACAGGCGCACGAAGCGAGGTGTTGGCAGACCTTCGGCTTGCAAAATTCGCTTGGTCATGACTTTGTCCATGAGCAAACTCGACGCCATCACCCCCGAACCGGTGTAGGGGATGCCAAGCAATTCCAGCGCGCCTTGCACCGTGCCGTCTTCACCGTGGCGCCCGTGCAATACGATGAAACAGCAAGCAAAGCCGCCGCGGCTGAGATCGGTCAGCTCGCGCTCGGCCGGGTCAAAAGCCTCCGCATCCACGCCACAAGATCGAAGTGCTGCCAGCACGCCCGTACCAGACATGATGGAAATTTCGCGCTCGGCGGAACTCCCGCCGAACAAAACTGCTACTTTACCCAAGGACGGTGGGTCGGCTTTCATATGCCCTCCTATTTATAAATGATTGGGCCACTTCGCGGCCTTGTTGCAAGGATGCGGTGCTCGCCCGAGAACGCAATTTCTAGATAGATTGAAAATCCAGTTCCAGAACAGCACGATAGATTTCTTGCTTCGATGCTTCTCTCGCAAGAAGCGCTGCAACCTTCTTCGCATGCCCAGCCAACAAGTGATGCTGTGGCCCCGGGGCGCGCGCATATATATGGTGCGGATGGATCCCCAGCGCTCGCAAGCGACGCACATAGAACAATTGACTAAAAAAAGGAACCACCCGATCTTCGGGATCTGAAATTACGTAAATTTCAGGCGCTTGATGTCGATCTATGCGATCGATCTCGTCTATTGGGTCGTAATATCGACTGGCATCATATAGCAGCCGACCGGGAATATCGCGTCTATGCTCCCAGAATGTCGTCACTTGCTTTACCGAGAGCATGCCGGAAGAATAGATTGCAGCCGAAATATCGCTGCGCCTATTGAGAAGGCCCGCCGCAATTTGCGCGCCGGCTGAATGTCCCGTCAAAATAAAGGAGGTTATATGATGGCGATCTTTAAGTAGGTCTAGCGCTTGATTCAAAAGATTGATCTCGCGATGCGAGCGCCGTGCATTGTGATCACCTGACGACCCATAAATACCGGCGCGAGCCAAGAAGAGTGCAGGGCGCCCAGCTGCTGCAGACCAGTCTGCCATCTCTAGCTCAATCTTCCTTGGTGTGGTCGATGTATAGATGGGTGTGATATGCCTGACGCCCTTGGCGCTACGCAGCATGACGTCTCCGCCGATGTAAACCAAAGCCACGGCGTTATCTGACTCAGACAATCCATGCGAATAATATCGAACGCAGTCACCTTTCCCGTCCACCTCCACCCACAATCCGTTTGGCACATGAGCGCACTGTTCGGGCGAACTGAACGCGCCGTTCAAGGCTTCTCTCGCGTCGAAGCGCTCGTTTCCTTGGGGAACCTTGAGCCGTTGTGGGGTGGGGTTCTCAAATGGACCGAGGGTTGACTCTTGGCTTGAGGCGCCCGATGCACCGAAGACACCAATAGCAGCAAAGATCAAACGTGACGTTTGCCATCGGATAACGGACCAACAACGTCTAAAGAGTTTTTTTAATGACTTCATCGGAAATCACAGACTATTGCAACATACTATATTTCGCTTCAAGTGAAAGATTACTGAGATTGTCCGTTGCCTTCCTTTATCCAGGCGACTATACGATGGATGCCGGTGCTATTCGAACCTTTGAAAAGGACGACGTCGCCGTCAGCCAGTCCTCTTTGCAATGCAATCTTCAATTCTTCCAAAGAAGATGCGTGATGTCCGCGTCGCTCAGCAGGTAGACGTTGCCAAAATTCAGTGTATAGACTACCAACTGCGTAGATAGCGTCTATCCCGCAATCCGCGACCACTCTTTCCAATTGCGTATGAAACTCTTCTGCGTTCGGCCCTAGTTCCCTCATTTCGCCCAGAACCGCTATTCTTCGGCTGTCCGTGCGGATATCTCTCAGGTGCTCGAGTGCCGCCTTCATTGAGCCTGGATTTGCGTTATACGCGTGGTCGCATACAGTGATCCGGCGCCCGTTAAAGGTAAGTTCTAGCGCCTCGCCGCGACCCGGAAGCGCGGCAAAATGAGATAGCTTTTCAATTGCGGGCTCCAGTGTGTAGCCGAGCGCAGCAACAGCCGCAAGAACCGCCAAGCTATTCAATGCGGCATGCATTCCGGTCGCTGCAAGCTTGTAACTGATTTCTTTGCCATGAATCCTTGCTCTTACTTCTCCATCGGCAGCGACGTACTCGATCAATTGAAGATCGCTCTCGGGGGTGGTTCCGTAGTGAACAACTTTCAGACCACGCTCAATCGCCGCTGAGTGAACGGTTTCCCACTCGAGCATATCTCTATTGAGAATCGCTACGCTTCCCGGTGTCATGCCTTGGAATATCAAGCTTTTGGTGCGCGCGATATCTGTTATAGTGCTGTGGGACCCCAAATGAGCAGACTGAACGTTCGTAAAGATGGCAATGTTTGGCTGTACTATTTGGGCGCTGATCTTCATTTTGCCCACCGCGACTTCCATTACGACGTGCCTGGTCGCCCAGTTGACAGAGGCGATATTCCAGCTCACTCCGTGCGGAAGGTTGGCGTTATGAGAGCTTTTGGCGGTGTCGCCGTAAGCCGTTAGTGCATCGGCGACCATGGCAACGGTCGTGGTCTTGCCTGCACTTCCGGTAACTGCCATGACCTTGCCTTTCATCTGCGCACGGGCGTATCTCCCCATGGCCAGGATCGCTTCTCCGCTATCGGGCACATGTAGTACGGGTAGGTCACCGAATTCTCCCTGCGGACCAGGAAAATCGGTGATCACCGCCGCAGGAGGAGGAAGCATCTTTTGTATGTGTGGAATCCGAATTCCTGCCTTTCCCTTTTCCGTTTGTGCGATGACCATATTCCCATCCGCCATTGCTGGTGCGTAGATGCAAAGTCCGGTCGCCGTCCAATTTTCTGGAGGCGTCTTAAGCCAAACGCCTTCAGTCGCCTCCACAATGCTGGAGGGCGTCCAATGTGTTATGTCACTGTTCGCATTTTCGGTTTTGTGCAGATAGTTTAAGTATGCGACAAGACCGGAAAGATAGTGTTCGACATCGTCGATCCGAATGCGGAAAGCATGGTGCCTAATAAAAAAGCTGCCTACAATTTTTGCTGGCTCGGCAAAGTACATTGCCAATTCGGGCCAAAAATACCCATTTAGCAAATAGTTGGCTCTCGTATGCAGCGCGCGCATGAATTTTTGCAAATCCAATTCGACAAGCAGTTGCCGCAGCTCGGGGTCTTGCTGAAGCCGGGAGACCATTTGCTCCGCTGCCATCATCAGCTCCAGAAGCGTCGGGAAAGTGGTGATGCGCCGCGTGACGAAGTCCAGATAGTCGGCAAAGTTTTTTATGCCGAAACGATAGTATTTCTCAAGAGGGCGATAGCGCGTTAGCTCATTAACACAGTAGCTAAGCCAATGATCATGTGCGCGCCAGTGCTCTGCATCGATGAAGTGGTTGAATGCTTTTTCCACGGCCTCCAACCATCTCGGATCGCCAGTTAACCCATACAACCGCATTAGGCCAAAGGCGGCTTCGCCATCGTAGTAAATGATCCTAAAGGCTTGTTTTAGTGACAAGGAAGGGAAATTCAAGACATGGACAAATTTGCCGGTGGCGGGGTCCTGCATGAATAAGATGCCAAGCGCAATCTTTTCGAGCAGGCCAAGATACTTGCTGGAACCGGTTAGTTGGCTGTATTTAACAAGAGCCAACAGGCAAACCCCACTGCCTCCCAGCTTGAGTTCGTCCTTTTCATCCAGTAGAAACGCCGCGCTGCCGCCCGAGGGAAGCTCAACAGTTTTAATCAGCGTATCGACAAGGTAGGCGATACCTCTGTCGATAGCAGCCTTAAGCTGTTCATCTCGCGTTACCTCCCACGTCTCAAGCATTGCGTAGATCGAGCTTGCATGCCTAAGGCTGTTGTAGGCATTAATGGATCGTCCGAAGCAAGGGTGTTGTCCGTAGTGGAAGCGACCATTCGGCTGTACTTGGGTGGCTAGGTAGCGCCCGCCGGTGTCCACGAGTCGCTCGACATGCTTAGGCTCCAAGCGCTCGATCGCTCGACGTCCCGCATTGAGCCCACTTCCATTCAGAAGATGCGCTCCAGGCTCTGCACGGCTGGCAAACACACCGGCGGATGAGAATACGTGCACCGCAAGGTCATCGGCGAAATCGACGTCGGCGAGCTTGTGTCGCAGGTGGGCATAGCGCTTGAAGTTTTTCGAGTTGATAGCGGCGTGCGGAGTCGTCTCGTAGAGCATCGCGTTTCCGTTCAGCTCAGCTTCGAGGAATGCATACTTGAACTCCCCGTCAAGCGACAATCCGTGTCGAAAGTAATTGCGCTTGGTTTCTCGAAGACGTTGCCGCAAGTCAGCCCATGTCGTGGCTTCGACGCTGTCGACCCAGTCCACACGAAGCCACTCGACGTTCATGCCACTCGCTGCTACCAACTCATTCGCGAGCTGAACACCTTTGTCCCAGGCCTCATCTACGGTAGCCCCAGTTGAACTGACAACTTCAGCTCGGTAAGCGCCGTCGCTCAAAGAAAAGAATAGAACAAAGGAGGGCCAGCTCGCGGACAATGCATGAGCTTTTCGCGCAACCGCCGGCTGCGCCTCGGCAAGCAGAGCGGCAAGAGCTTCGGTAAGCATTTTCGTGGGCATAGATGTTGAGTGGTGAGTGGGGCGGAGACCCCAAGAGGGCTCCTAACCCTAGCATTCGAGATGCAGTCTATTTTGACGAGCAACCCCGAACAATAGGTCCCGTCTGGATAGCCTGTTGTCCAAATAGGACGCGTCCTAGCCGTTCCTTGCCCGAGGCCACGCTGCAGCCTGCGCGGCCAGGAGGTGGACCATGCGTGACGTGACGGTTCAACTCCAGGCGCTGTGCCTGCACGGCATGGCCGGAGCGTGGTGCGATCTCCAGGAGCAAGGGCGGGCCTCGGGTCTGGACGCCTCGCGATGGTTGGCCAAACACTGCTGCAGGCCGAGACCTAGACCGGGCCATGCGCTCGGTGCAGTACCAGATGACGTCGGCGTGACCTGCCCGGTGTAGTCGAGACAGTTATTCCTGGAAGACGGCGGGTTGCAGGTCTTGGCGGGGTTGCTGTTTGAACTCCGCCGGGGTCGAGTATTGCGGGCTGCTGTGCGGACGCACCTCGTTGTAGTGATTGCGCCAGGCTTCGATCAGGACGGCGGCCTCGCGACGCGAGCGGAACCACTCGGTGGACAGGCACTCGTCGCGGAACTTGCCGTTGAAGCTCTCGTCGGTGCCGTTCTGCCAGGGCTTGTCGGGATCGTTGAGCACAGTGGCGATGCCCGAGCCCGAGATCCACTCCAGGATGGCCTGGCTGACGAACTCTGGCTCGTTGTCCGAGCGCATGAACAGCGGCGCGCCATGCAGGCTCAACAGAGTGCAATTGAAAGAATCGCTTGGCAATGTCCAGTCCGATGATGGCGAGCACGATGGTCTCCTTGCAGTTGAACCTCCATCGTCGTCAAATAGACCAGGGAGGCGTCCATGCCATCCTCTGTGAATCGACTCTTCTTCATGGGCTCCTCTTGGGGCGGGAGCCATCTTCCTAGAAATCAATGTCTCGAAGAAACCGGGCAGGTCAGGCGCGCATCTCTGTGCATCGGGATCTCGCGGGCTTCGACTTCGATGCCTCACCAGTGCACCAGAAGCTGATCCAGCAGCTCGCGACAATGGAGCTCACCGAGGCCGCGCACAGCGCCGTGCTGGTGCGCGGGCCGAGCACGCGCAAGACCCATCTGGCCGCCGCCCTGAGCGGCTCGGGCATCACGCGAATTGCCAAGCGCGTGCGCTTCTATTCGACGGTGGATCTGGTCGATGCGCTGGAGCAGGAGAAGGCCCAGGGGTAAGGCCGGGGCGCATCGCCAGCAGCTTGCTGCGCATCGACCTGGTGATCCTGGCCCATGTGTTCGTGGCGCCGGCACTCTCACGCCTCCAACTCGCCGGTCAGTTCTTTTGGGTCGGGTCTGGCGCCGGGGCACCTACGAGGCCCATTTCATGCGCATAGCGAAAGAGGTCCACATCGCGCTCAATGCCGAACTTACGCATCGCGCTCATCTTCTGTGCGCTGACAGTTTGCTTGCTGCGGTGCAACTGTGCCGCGATCTCGTTGATCGACTGGCCTGCGATAAACAGGCGCACGACCTCCGCTTCCCGCATCGTGAGTTGACGCATACCCTGATGAGGTTCCTGTTTGATCTGAAACTCACCAGTCGCTCGGGTGGATGGGGAGAAGTAGGTAGAGCCCGCGAAGACGGCATGAATCGCCGAAATAAGGTGACCGAGGTCATCTGCCTTGCTCAACACCGACTTAATGCCCAACCTTGACATCTCCCGAACCATGGCTGGGTTGTCGAGCATCGAAAATACGATGATTTTGAGATCGGGAAAGCGGCGTCGAAGAAAAGAAAGCAGAGCCATGCCGTCCCCGAACTCTCCACCAGGCATCGAGTAGTCAGTCACCAAGAGGTCGCAGGACAGCTTTCCTAAGAGCTGCACAAGTTCGGTGGAACTACCTGCGGATCCCACGACATTCAGGGTAGGGATGCCTGACAGCTCATGCTTAATACCCGCCAGTAGTGCCGGATGATCATCAGCGAGAATGATGTCAATTTTCATAGGGTCTTAGCGCCGGTTCGGCGAAGGCGGACGATACGACCAAGCTGAATGTCTATCAATGCTTCGCCCCCAACTAACGATGCGGCACCTATTGTTGCCTGGATTTGAGTCGGCTCCAACCGAAACCTACAAGTGGAGCCCGGCTCGACACGGTCGGGCAACGGGCTGCGGCGCCGAGGTGACGCATCCGCGTGCTGAGAGGATGCGAATGTTAGCGACTGAACCGTGATCAACAAATTCCCAAAGCGAGACACTCCGACGAGCCCGATAAGCCGAAAAGCGACCTGCTCAAAAGTGAGCACCGCTGAGGAAATCGTTGCCCCGCAAAGGCGTTGAGCGACGCAACAGGCGAACGCCGCATGGTCAGCCACCGGGCGCGACCTGCCATTGAAGCGACTACGCGCCTTGCAGGGCGAACTTACCGCGGCGAGCCACCGCGGCGGCGACCAAGAGCACCCATGCCTCAACCAGGGCTAAGACTGGCATCGAATGGAATCGGCGCCGGTGACTAGCCACAGCCGGAAGAAGCGCCGCTGCAGGCCTCTGGATTCCGCACTCCCACGCGACAGTGTTCGCCACGAGCCACCGAGCATGTCTGTCATCCGACCGCAGGCATTGGCAGAGGTCAACACCCAAGCCAGCTATTCAGATTGGTCCGATTGCCGAGAGGTCGTACACGTGGCCCAATCTGCAGATCAGTCAGCATGGACCGGATCACCTACCGCCACCTACGAGTCGCGTCTCCGTGGACTGCAAATTGATGCTGGCGTCAGTTGCTCGTTGTCCGCGTTGTCGAGACCAGCCGAGTGAAGCGACCATTCATCCCATAGAAAGCACTTGTGAACTTTGAAGAACGGATCGATATCAAGGCTCCAACGGAAGTCGTGTTTGCGTTGTACTCCGATGTCGATCGGTGGGCGTCTTGGGATCCCGACGTGAAGTCCTCGTCGATACACGGAGCATTTGCTACCGGTTCGATTGGCCGGTTGAAGCCAACCAAAGGTCCTGAGGCAAAGATCGTTTTTTCTGAGGTGATCCCTCTGAAGTCATTCACGGTGCAAAGCAAGCTTCCCTTGTGCATGATGCAGTTCGAGCACGAGCTGGCGACTACGGCCATGGGCACAACAGCACTGCACCGAGTGAGCTTCTCAGGCTTCCTCGCCCCAATCTTTGGTCGACTCATCGGCAAGCAGATCCGAAAGGGATTGCCAAAGACGATGGCTGGTCTCAAGCGTGCCGCGGAGAGCTGTTGACCTGGGCTGCTGCCGGTTTCGTTGACACCGACTTAAGCTTTTTGAGCTTGTTCGAACTGTACGGGACTGACGTAGCCAAGCGTCGAATGCCAGCGCATGGGGTTGTAGAACCGCTCGATGTAGTCGAATACGTCGGCGCGAGCTTGCTCCCTGCTGCGGTACACCCGCCTGGCGATGCGCTCAGTCTTCATTGAACTGAAGAAGCTCTCCATCGCCGAATTGTCCCAGACCTCGCCGGCTCTGCTCATGCTGCAGGTGATGCCTTGAGCGCCCAACTTCTCGTCATCAAGGCTGCGCCGGCTCCTGGGGCGCGCCAGCCAAGCGTAGAAGCCGCCTCGCGAGACACCGAGCGCCTCGCACATCAGATTGACCGGCCATGCCCCTCGGTGTTTCGTCACGAAGCCGAACTTCACATCGACTCCTTCGCGAAGTAGGCCGTCGTGCGTTCAACCGGTCAAGGCAACATGATGATGAACATGTTGTTTAGAGGGTCGGTATGCAGAGGAGCAAGCGCGGGTTGACCGCGCAGCAGAGACAGGACTTGTGGGCCAGGTGGAAGGAAGGGCAAACGCTCACCGAGATCGGCAATGCCTTGGGCAAGGTTGCCGGTTCGATTCATTGATTTCTTTCTCATGAAGGTGGCATTTCTCCGAGGCAGCGCCAGCGAGCAGCTCATCACCTGACCATCAGCGAACGCGAGGAGATCTCCCGAGGGCTGATCGCAGGAACATCGCTCAGGCAATTGGCATTGACGCTCATGGTCGAGCGGGATGACGCTGATGACGCGTACCAGACTGCTGCTGGCCAGAGCATGCGTCGCACGACCGGAGTTCGCGGTCCGTGACTCGCCTACGTGGCCAACGCAAAAGCTGTGGGGAACGGCTAAAACCAGCCGGTCAGTGCCGACCCACAATTCGGCCAGGAAACCTTCCAAGAGAACTCGAGGGCAGAGTCCTCAAAGGGCCGCATGCGATGGAGGAAGTGCGCTTTTCAAATGACGGCCACACTCGATGGGCAGGCATGGGCGACTTGGCGCTCGGTACCCGTGGCGTACTGGGGTACAGATCGCCTTGCTGGAGGCCATTGGCCGTGACTGCGTCGGCGCGGTGCAGTTGCTTCTGGAAGGAACGACGCCTGACGGGTGGGCCGCGTGGCATGCGAACTGCTGACTGCCCGGCGTCAACTATCCTGAGCCGCTCAAGACAATTGTCGCCAGCCAGCCGACCGACGAACAGGTCTCGGCCAAGGCGTTGTCATAGCTGTCGCCCTTGCTGCCCACTGACGGCTCGATGCCCGCTTCTGCCAGCCGCTCGGTGTAGCGAATGCTGACGTACT
>NZ_BCUU01000136.1 GCF_001591385.1 Variovorax soli NBRC 106424 | reverse complement strand
TCGGGCGCCAGGTGCACGGCCAGCCCGCCGGGCGCGTCGCGCGGCACCGGCTGCAGCAGGCCGCCGATGGACGAGAGGCCGATGGCTTGCGCTTCTGCAAAGGCCAGGTAGACGGCGCGCAGCCCTTCGGGCTTCCACAAGGCACGGGCCGCGATCAGGCGCTCGTCGGCCAGCACGGCATCGACCAGCGCGATGTCGCTGCGCGTGCCTGCGGCGCCGTCGATGCGCACGTCGAGCAGCTTGTTGGCGGCCAGCGCCACTTCGGCCGGCAGCCGGCCGGTGGCGTACAGGCCCACCGCCAGGCCGGCCGTGGTGGATTCGCGCAGTTCGGGAAAGGCGTTGTTGGTGCCGGTGGACAGGCCGCACACCGGCACGGTCTCGCGCCAGTCGCCCGTGTTTGCGACCAGCTCGCGCACCACGGCCCGGTGGGTGCCGTCGCCGCCCAGCACGACGATGGCCGCGGCACCGGCCTCGCGCAGCAGGCGGGCGGCGCGGCAGCTGTCTTCCACCGTGGCGACCGGCACCATGTCCAGCATCTCCACCTGCGCCAGCACATGGCCCTGGCGCCGTTCGCGCTCCAGGTGGCGCGCCAGCATGGCGGCCAGGCCTGCGCGGTCCGGCATCATCAAGACGCGCGACACGCCGGTGGCCGCCAGCGCGGCCAATAGGCGCAGCACGATGTTCACGCGGTCCGGCAGTTGCAGGTTGCCGGCATTGGCCACGATGCGCCGGATGTCCCGCGCGGAAACGGGGTTGGCGATCAGGCCGACAACGGGCGATGGCGGTGCGGCGGGGCTTGGCGCATGTGACATGGCCTTTCTTGCGCAACCGCTGTGCCAGGGCGCGGCGCCAATGCGTGTTCCCCTCTGGGAGAAGCGTGCGTGCTACGGGTTTGCCCGCCGGCTGCTGAGTGCTGCGATGTGACAGGTGTCACTGCACGGTGTGACACCTGGCGTGATCCGTGACCGCTTGCCCGTCAGTCAGGATTGATGAATATTTGTTCGCCAAAAAATGAAAGCGTACTAAGATCCCGTCCGTGAAACCCAAGGACGACGAAAAGCTGCGCGCCATTGCCGAAGCCACCTTTGCGCTGGTCGAGCAGACCGGCCTGAGCGGCCTGACCATGGCGGCCATTGCGCGCGAGGCGGGCGTGGCCACGGGCACGCTGTACGTCTACTTCAAGTCCAAGGAAGAGTTGATGGTGGCGCTCTACGAGCAGGCCAAGACCACCACCACCGCCAGCCTCATGCAGGGCGACGACCCGAAGGCGCCGTTTCGCAGCCGCTTCCAGCGCATGTGGATGAACTGGCTGGACTACCGCCTGGCGCACTATGCGCAGGTGGTCTTCCTCGAGCAGTACTACAACTCGCCCTGGTTCAGCGAGGAGAGCCGCAATCTCTCGGCCCGGCTCATCAAGGACTGGGTCGACCTGGTCGAGTCGGCCAAGGCCCAGCAGATCCTGAAGGACGTGCCCACGGTGCTGCTCATCAACAGCTTTGCCGGCTCGGTGCGCGAGACGGCCAACCTGCTGCGCTCCGGCGCGCTGTCTCGCACGGACAAGAACCTGGCCATGGCCTTCGGCCTGTGCTGGGACGGTATCAAAGCTTGAATTCGCTTGACCTGCCCGGCGCGCAGGTCTATTGTTTAACCGAATCAATATTCGCCAATAAGAAGGAAGGCCCCACGTCATGACCACGACCCTGAACATCAACGGCAAGGACCGTCAGGTCGATGCCGATCCCTCCACCCCCATCCTCTGGGCCCTGCGCGACACGCTGGGCATGACGGGCACCAAGTTCGGCTGCGGCCAGGCGCTGTGCGGCGCCTGCACCGTGCACCTGAACGGCCAGGCGATCCGCTCGTGCGTCACGCCAATCTCGGCTGCAGCGGGCCAGAAGATCACCACCATCGAAGCCGTCACCGACGGCAGCGACAAGGTCGGCAAGGCCGTGCGCGACGCCTGGGTCAAGCATGACGTGGCGCAGTGCGGCTACTGCCAGAGCGGCCAGATCATGTCGGCCACCGCCTTCCTCAAGACCGTCGCGCCCGGCAAGCTGCCCACCGAGGCCGAGATCGACTCCGCCATGGCCGGCAACATCTGCCGCTGCGGCACCTATGCGCGCATCCGCGCCGCCGTGTCCGACGCCGCCAAGTCGCTGGCTTGAAGAACAAAGAGGACATCACCATGAACTTCGACCCAGCCACCTTCGAGCTGCCCGCCAACCTCCGTGCGCTGTTGGCGCGTGAAGAGGGCACCGACGAACCCGGCGGCCTGGCGCGCCGCAGCTTCCTCAAGCTCACGGCGGCGAGCGGCTTCGCGCTCGGCGTCTTCCCCGTGGCCGCGCTCGCGCAAGATGCGAACGCCGCCGCTGCCAAGCCGGCAGGCCTGAAGCCGCTGCAGCAGCCGTCGGCCTTCGTGCACATCGAGCGAGACGGCACCACCACCATCACCATCAACCGGCTCGACTTCGGGCAGGGCGTGCAGACCGGCCTGCCGATGATCCTGGCCGAAGAACTCGACGCCGACTGGTCCAAGGTGAAAAGCGTGCACGGCACCAACGATCCGGCCTATGTCGACCCGGCCTTTGGCATGCACATCACGGGCGGCTCGGGCTCCATCAGGAACTCGTACACGCAGTACCGCGAACTGGGCGCCCGCACGCGTGCCATGCTGGTGAGCGCGGCGGCGGCACGCTGGAAGTTGGACGCCGCCACGCTGCAAACGCGCAATGGCGCCGTCATCGGCCCGGGCGGCAAGCAGCTCGGCTACGGCGAACTGGCCGAGGCGGCGATGAAGCTGCCGGTGCCCGACACCGTCAAGCTCAAGGACCCGAAGGACTTCCGCCTGATCGGCAAGGCCACCGGCCGGCTCGACGCGCAGGCCAAGTCCAGCGGCCACCAGAGCTACGGCATCGACATGCGCCTGCCGGGCATGCTGACGGCCGTCGTTTCTCGCCCGCCGGTGTTCGGCGCCAAGGTGAAGTCGGTGGACGACGGCGCGGCAAAGGCGATCAAGGGCGTGAAGGCCGTGCTGCGCGTGCCGCTGGACCGAGGCGCAGAAGGCGTCGCGGTGGTGGCCGACGGCTACTGGCCCGCCAAGCAGGGCCGTGATGCGCTCAAGATCGAATGGGACTCCAGCGCCGTCGAGAAGGTCGACAGCGAGAAGCAGCTCGCGCAGTACCGCGAGCTCGCAACCAAGCCGGGCAGCCGCAAGTACGACGCCGACGTCTCGAAGATCGCGGCCGCCCCGCACAAGATCGAGGCCGAGTTCGTCTTTCCCTACCTCGCGCATGCGCCGATGGAGCCGCTCAACTGCACCGTCAGCCTGGCCGGTGGCAAGGCGCAAGTGTGGACGGGCACGCAGATGCCGGGCATCGACGGCATGGCCGCCGCCAAGGTGCTCGGCGTGGCGCCGGAGAACGTCAAGGTGCACGTGCAGATGGCGGGTGGCGGCTTCGGCCGGCGCGGCCTGCTGACGAGCGACTTCGTGGTGGAGGCCTGCAGTGTCGTCAAGGCGGCGCAGGCCGCAGGCATCGCCGCGCCGATTCGCACGCTGTGGAGCCGCGAGGACGACATCAAGGGCGGCTACTACCGGCCCGTGCATCTGCACACCGCCAGGATCGGCTTCGACGCGCAGGGCCGGGTCGCCGGCTGGGACCACGTCATCGTGGGCCAGTCGCTGCTGATGGGCAGCATGTTCGAGCCGATGATGGTCAAGGACGGCGTCGACGCCACCGCGGTCGAAGGCATGAAGGAGCCCTACGACCTGCCGATGCGCCTCACGGTGCACCACCCCAAGCTCAACGTGCCGGTTCTCTGGTGGCGCAGCGTGGGCTCGACCCACACCGCGTTCGTCATGGAAACGCTGCTGGACGAGATCGCCCGCACCACCAAGCAGGACCCGGTCGCCTACCGCATGAAGCTCATCGGCGACCAGCATCCGCGCCACAAGGCGGCGCTGCAGCTCGCGGTGGACAAGTCCGGCTACGGCAAGAAGAAGCTCGATGCGGGCCGCGCCTGGGGCGTGGCGGTGCACGAATCCTTCAACTCGGTGGTGGCGTATGTCGTCGAAGCCTCGGTGAAGGATGGCACGCCGGTCTTGCACAGCGTGACGGCGGGCGTGCACTGCAATCTCGCGGTCAACCCCAAGAGCGTGGAAGCGCAGGTGCAGGGCGGGGCGCTGATGGGCCTGTCGATGTGCCTGCCCGGCGCCGCCATCACGCTCAAGGACGGCGTGGTGCAGCAGAGCAACTTCGGCGATTTCGTGGTGCCGCGCATCACCGACATGCCGCAGATCGCCGTGCACATCGTGCCCAGTGCCGATGCGCCCACCGGCATGGGTGAGCCGGGTGTGCCGCCGCTGGCGCCGGCGTTCGCGAACGCGGTGGCGGCGATCACCGGCAAGCCGGTGCGGGAGCTGCCGTTCAAGCTGGCTTGAGAGTCCGGCGCTGCAATACCATGCGGCCATGCATGCCTGGTCTCCTTCCTCCTGGCGCCAGCGCACCGCGCTGCAGCTGCCCTCCTACCCGGACCCGAACGCCCTGAAGGACGTCGAGACGCGCCTGGCCGCGCTGCCGCCGCTGATCTTCCCTGGCGAGATCACGCAGCTCAAGAGTCGGCTCGCCGCGGTCTCGCGCCGCCAGGCCTTTTTGCTGCAGGGCGGCGATTGCGCGGAGAGCTTCGACGAGCTGGGCCAGATGCCGGTGGAGTCCACCTTCCGCGTGATGCTGCAGATGGCGGTGGTGCTCACCTACGCCGCCGCATGCCCGGTCATCAAGGTCGGGCGCATCGCCGGGCAGTTCGCCAAGCCGCGGTCGTCCGAGACGGAAACGCAGCAGGGGCTGACCCTGCCGTCGTACCGGGGCGACATCATCAACGGCGCCGATTTCGACGTGGCGGCGCGCACGCCCGATCCGCAGCGGTTGCTGACTGCCTATTCGCATTCGGCGGCCACGCTGAACCTGCTGCGGGCCTTGGCGCAGGGCGGCTTCGCGGACCTGCACCGGGTGCATGGCTGGACGGCCGACTTCGTGCGCCGCAGCCCGCAGGGCGAGCGCTTCGAGGAACTGGCCGACCGCATCACCGAGTCGCTGGCCTTCATGGAGGCCTGCGGCTTCGACGCCGACAAGGCGCCGCAGCTGCATGCGGTGGAGTTCTACACCTCGCACGAGGCGCTGCACCTGCACTACGAACAGGCGCTCACCCGCCACGACGACGGCACGGGCCGTGCCTACGGCGCCTCGGCGCACATGCTCTGGCTGGGCGAGCGCACGCGTGCGATCGACGGCGCCCATGTGGAATTCCTGCGCGGCATCGACAACGCCGTCGGCGTGAAGCTGGGTCCTTCCGCCAAGCCCGCGGATGTGCTCGCCTTGCTCGATGCGCTGGACCCGGACCAGGAGCCCGGCCGCATCGTGCTGATCGCGCGCATGGGCAGCGAACGGGTGCGAGAGGCGCTGCCGCCGCTGCTGCGCGCGGTGCGCGATGCCGGGCGCACGCCGGTCTGGTGCTGCGACCCGATGCACGGCAACACGGTGACTGCGTCCAACGGCTACAAGACGCGGGACTTCGCGCGGGTGCTGGACGAGGTGTGCGGCTTCTTCGCGGCGCACGAGGAGGCGGGCACCTACCCGGGCGGCCTGCACTTCGAGATGACCGGCCAGGACGTGACGGAGTGCCGCGGCGGCGCCCAGGAACTGACCGACGAAAGCCTCGCCAGCCGTTACCGCAGCGCCTGCGACCCGCGCCTGAACGGTTCGCAGAGCCTGGAGCTGGCGTTTCTGATCGCGGATGTGCTCAAGGCGGCGCGCCAGCGCCGCTAGGCTGTCCGCCCGGCTGCGCGGCGCGGGAGCAGCCCGAGCAGCGCATGCGCCCTTCAGTACCGGTTGGAGAAATTGGCGGCCACCCGCTGGCGCAGGTACTCGGCGGCGGTGATGGGCGGGTACTTCGCCTCGGGCCCCTGGATGACCGCTTCCTCGTTGGCCTGGCAGAAGAAGGCCAGGCTGTAGCGCGGCCCCTGGTATTCGTGCGGCAGCGGGTTGCGAACGCGGTGGAAGTTGCTCGGCAGCCGGTCGTCGCTCCAGCGCGTGAGCATGTCGCCGATGTTGCAGGTGATCACGCCTTCGATGGGCGGCACGGGAGTCCATTCCCGCGAGGCCATCTCCTTGCCCGGGAGCACCTGCAGGCCGCCCTGGCCGGCGCGCTGGAACAAGAGGGTGAGGCAGTCGAAATCGGTGTGCGCGCCGGCGCGCCACAGGCCCATCTCGTCCTTGAGCGCGGGATCGACGGCAAAGTAGTGCAGCATGCGCAGCGTGCTCTGGTAGCCCGGCACCGACGGATCGTGCGCGCGGGTGAAGAAATCCGCGTCGAAGCCCAGCTTGCCCGCGAAGCACGAGAGCAGGCGCATGCCCACTTCCCAGCACTGGCGCTCGAAGGCCAGCGTGGCATCCCTGAAGCCGGGCAGCTCGTCCTCCGACGGCCACAACCCGGCCATGCGCGGGCGGGTGACCTGGTAGGACTCCTTCTGGTCGGGTGTGCGGGTGGAGGGGCGGATCTGCGCCTTGTGCTCCCAGCCCGAGTTGCGCGCCAGCGGCCATTGCGCCTTGCGCTCGCGCGGCAGCGCGAAGAAGCGCTCGGCGCGCTCGAAGGCGGCATCGACGTCGGCCTGCGCAATGCCGTGGCCGCTGACCTGGAAGAAGCCGATCTCCACCGCCGCGCTCCAGAGCTGCTCGGCGATCTCGGCGCTGCGCTGCTCGAAATCGGTGATGTCGATGACGCGCACTTCGCGCGCATCGGTTTCCGTGCCTTGCCCGCCCATGCGGGATTCCTTGTCGAGTTCGCCCAGGGTGTAGGGGGCGGGCGTGGAAGAGGGGGTGAAAGAGTTCATGGTTGGGTCCTTGGGTTTGCCTTGTTCAAGAGCAATGACCCACGAAGCCGGCCCGTTCCTTGGTGGAGCAGGGGGCGGCGCGCTGAACGCTTCTACTCTTGCAGCACACGCAAGCAAGACACGCACCAGCCCATCCGCACCCTCGACGCGGCCCTCGCGACGCCATCGTGGTGCGCGGCGAACGCGGCCGCGCCTTGCTGAGCGGGCACCTGCACCAACACGATGCGAGGTGCCCGCGTCCCACCCGCAAGCATGCAGGCACGTCAATTGCATTCGCCCCTGCCCGAGTAGAAGCGTTCAGCCCCGCGCCCTGCGCGTTGCCCGGAAATTGCTCAGTCGTACCCGCTGCGCGGCATCAGCCCGCGGCCGGGTCCATCGTCGATCCAGACCTGAGAGTTCCGCCATGCAACGCCGCCAGTTCCTCGCCACCCTTCCCGCCGCATGTGCCCTTGGCGCACTGCCTCGCGCCCATGCGCAGGGCAAGGCGCTCACACCGCTGAAGTTCACGCTCGACTTTCGCGTGACCGGGCAGACCGGTCCTTTCTTCCTGGCGCAGCAAAAGGGCTACTACCGCGACGAGGGACTGGACGTGACCATCGACGTCGGCGCCGGCTCGGTGGCTTCCATCACCCGCATTGCCAGCGGCGCCTACCAGCTCGGCCTGGGCGACATGAGCGCCCTCATCGAGTTCGCCGCGCAGTACCCCGGCGCGCCCAAGGTGCAGGCCGTCTACCAGTACTACAACCGCGCGCCCTTCGTCATCATCGGCCGCAAGGATCGGGGCATCACCACCGACTTCGCCAGCCTCAAGGGCAAGAAGGTGGCCGCCGCCGCGGTGGAGTCGACCCGCCGCGCCTGGCCCATGGTGGCGCGCCAGCTGGGCCTGCCGCCGGACCATTTCGCCTGGACCACCACCGAGTTTTCGGCGCGCGACAACGTGATGGTGCGCGGCGACGTGGATGCCGCCACCTACTTCCACGACTCGGCCGTCTCGCTGTTCGCGCGCATGAAGCCGCAGGATCTTTCAGTGCTGCGCTACACCGACGCGGGCGTGAACCTCTACGGCAATGCCATCCTGGCGGCCAGCAGCCTGATCGCCGAACGCCCCGAGGTGGTGGCCGCGTTCCTGCGCGCCAGCAACCGCGCGCTGGTGGAAAGCCTGGCCGATCCCGCCGCCGCGATGGCCGCGACGCTGCAGCGCGAACCCATCCTCGAGGAAAAGGTGGAGTCGGCGCGCTGGGCCATCACGGCCGAATACGTGGCGGCGCCCGATACCCGCCGCGACGGGCTGGGCGATGTGCGGCCGCAACTGCTCGCGCAGCAGGTGGACCAGGTGGCGCAGACGCTGGACCTCAAGGTGCGTCCGCAGCCCGAGGCCCTGTTCAACCGCAGCCTGCTGCCGTCCCAGGCCGCGCGCATGCCCAAGGCTTGAGGAGGACCGCCCGATGTCCAGCCTTCTTCTGCCCACCGAATCGCGCCTGGATGAGCGCGACGGCCGCTACCTGCGCCAGGCCATTTCCCTCGCAGACCGGGCCCGCGAACGCGGCAACCGTCCGTTCGGCGCGGTCATCGTCGCGGCCGACGGCACATTGATCGCCGAAGCCTGGAACGCCAACGGCGAGACCGGCGACTGCACCGCGCATGCGGAACTGTCGGCCATCCGCATCGCCAGCCCCAGCCATGCGCGCGACCAGCTGGCGGGCGCGACGCTGTACTCGTCCAGCGAGCCCTGCGTGATGTGCGCCGGTGCCATCTTCTGGTCCGCCATCGGCCGCGTGGTCTACGGCATCGATGCGGTGCGGCTGCGCGCGTTCCGCGGCGAGCGGCTGGACCAGAAGGACGTCGAACTGTCCTGCCGCGACGTCTTTGCCGCCTCGTCGCACCCGATCGAATGCATCGGCCCCGCCCTGGTCGACGAGGCAGCGGCATCCCACGCGGGCGCATGGAAATGAGCAGCGGCGGCATGGCACCGGATGGGTCGACCAGACCACCCGGCCGTGTCTTGTCAACCTTGCAACCGCGCATTCACTTGGCGCGGTAGCCCTTTCCCTGCATGCACAGGTTGCGAAGCTCTTCCTGCTCGGACTTCGGTGTCTTGCTCAGCCGGATCTGGTAGTCGCACTCGGACATGGACGTGATCGCATCTTCCTCGCTGGGGCCCTGCTTGGTGTAGCGGGGCGCGGAGGAGCCGCAGGCGGCGAGCATCAGCGGCACGGCCATGGCGAGACAGGTGGAACGAATAGCGCGCATTGAACGAAGCTGGATGTCAATCGAAGCTTCGAAGGTATTCCGCAGGACAGCGGGCCGGAGCGCGCGCTGTGCGCAATCTGCGGTAGGACAGCATCCCTTGGCGTGAAGGACACCGTCGCTTGACCCGATCCCACTCGCCCCGCGCAGAAGAAAAGAAAGCGGCCAGCCCCGAGAGACTGGCCGCCTTTGGGCTGGACCGGTGTTCGATCAGAACTTGTCGAGCACCGCGCCCGAGCTGGCGCTCGACGCATTGAAGGCGAACTTGGCCTGCACGCCGCGCGTGTAGCGCGGCGCCGGCGGCGTCCAGCCTTCGCGGCGCTTGGCCAGCTCGGCCTCGGGCACGTTCAGTTCCAGCAGCAGCTTGTGTGCGTCGATGGTGATGGAGTCGCCTTCCTTCACGAAGGCGATGTTGCCGCCGGCGGCGGCCTCGGGCGCCACGTGGCCCACCACCATGCCCCAGGTGCCGCCGGAGAAGCGGCCGTCGGTGATCAGGCCCACGCTCTCGCCCAGGCCCGCGCCGATGAGCGCGCCGGTGGGCGCCAGCATCTCGGGCATGCCGGGGCCGCCCTTGGGGCCCAGGTAGCGCAGCACCATCACGTCGCCGGCCTTGATCTTGCCGTCCAGGATGGCCTTGAGCGCGGACTGCTCGTCGTCGAACACGCGCGCCGGGCCGGTGATGACCGGGTTCTTCAGGCCCGTGATCTTGGCCACGGCGCCCTCGGGCGAGAGGTTGCCCTTGAGGATGGCCAGGTGACCCTGCTCGTACATGGGCTTGTCGATGGGGCGGATCACGTCCTGGTCCGCGCGCGGAGCATCGGGCACGTCCTTGAGCGTTTCGGCAATGGTCTTGCCGGTGATGGTCATGCAGTCGCCATGCAGCAGGCCGGCGTTCAGCAGGATCTTCATCACCTGCGGAATGCCGCCCGCCTGGTGCAGGTCCACCGCCAGGTACTTGCCGCTGGGCTTAAGGTCGCAGATGACGGGGGTCTTCTTGCGGATGCGCTCGAAGTCGTCGATGGACCATTCCACGCCCGCCGCGTGCGCGATGGCCAGGAAATGCAGCACCGCGTTGGTGGAGCCGCCCGTGGCCATGATCACCGCCACCGCGTTCTCGATGGCCTTCTTGGTGACGATGTCGCGCGGCTTGAGGTCCTTCTTGATGGCCTCGATCAGCACCTTGGCCGATTCCTTGGCCGAGTTCTGCTTCTCGTCGTGCGGGTTGGCCATGGTGGAGGAGTAGGGCAGCGACATGCCCAGCGCCTCGAAGGCCGAGCTCATGGTGTTGGCGGTGTACATGCCGCCGCACGAGCCGGTGCCGGGAATGGCGTGCTGCTCGATGTCCTTGAGTTCCTGGTCGGTGATCTTGCCAGCGGCGTTCTCGCCCACGGCCTCGAACACGCTCACGATGTTCAGGTCCTGGCCCTTCCACTTGCCCGGCAGGATGGTGCCGCCGTATACGTAGATGGCCGGCACGTTGGCGCGCAGCATGCCCATCATGCCCCCAGGCATGTTCTTGTCGCAGCCGCCGACCACGACCACGCCGTCCATCCACTGGCCGCCGACGCAGGTCTCGATGCAGTCGGAAATCACCTCGCGGCTGACCAGCGAGTACTTCATGCCCTCGGTGCCCATGGCCATGCCGTCGGAGATGGTGGGCGTGCCGAACACCTGCGCGTTGCCGCCGGCTTCCTCGATGCCGGCAATGGCGGCGTCGGCCAGCTTCTGCAGGCCCGAGTTGCAGGGCGTGATGGTGCTGTGGCCGTTGGCCACGCCCACCATGGGCTTCTTGAAGTCGCCTTCCGTGTAGCCCATGGCGTAGAACATGGAGCGGTTGGCGGCGCGCGCCTTGCCTTCGGTGATGTTGGCGCTGCGGCGGTTGATCTGGATCGGCTTGGTGTCCATGGTGGGGTGTCTCTTCAATCGTGGGGGACCCAAAGGGGGAAGGTGGAGTATCGGACTTCTGATTGATTGGTTCCAATCCATTTTTCAATGCCGATTGATATGCTCGGCATATGAAAGAAAGCCAGATCGACCTTCGCGCCTGGCGCCAGTTCGTGGCGGTGGCCGAAGAACTCCACTTCGGCCGCGCCGCCCAGCGGCTGAACATGACGCAGCCGCCGGTCACGCAGGCCATCGCGCAGCTGGAAAAGACGCTGGGCGTGCTGCTGTTCGACCGCACCCGGCGGCGGGTGGCGCTCACCCCTGCCGGCGAAGCGCTGCTGCCCGACGTGCGCGAGCTGCTGGCGCG
>NZ_BCUU01000135.1 GCF_001591385.1 Variovorax soli NBRC 106424 | reverse complement strand
CGCGTCGAAGCGCTCGCGCGGCTGGTCGAGCACGTCGCGCGAATCGCCCGCCTCGCCTTCGTCGCGCCAGCGGCGGCGGCCGTCGTTGATGCGGCCGCGCGGACGGTCCTCCTCGAATTCGACCGGCTCCAGCTCGATCTTCTTCTTGATGAGCTTCTCGATGTCGGCCACCAGGCGCACGTCGTTGCCGCCAGAGGCAAAGGTCACGGCCAGGCCCGAGGCGCCGGCGCGGCCCGTGCGGCCGATGCGGTGCACGTAGTCTTCGGCGTTGAACGGCACGTCGAAATTGAAGACCGCCGGCACGTCCTTGATGTCCAGGCCGCGCGCGGCCACGTCGGTGCACACCAGCAGATCGACCTCGCCCGCCTTGAAGGCGTTGAGCGCCTTCAGGCGCTCGTCCTGGCTCTTGTCGCCGTGCAGGGCATTGGTCCTGAGGCCGTCGCGCTCCAGCGAGCGCGCCAGGCGTGCGCAGCCCAGCTTGCTGTTGACGAAGACAAAGGCCTGCGAGATGCCGCGCTGGCGCACGATCTGCTTCAAGGCGCGGCGCTTGTCGTCTTCGGCCACGCTGAAGAAATGCTGCTCGACGGTGGAGGCCGTCTCGTTGGGCCGGGCCACCTCGATGGTGACCGGGTTCTGCAGGTAGCTGCCAGCCAGGCGCTTGATCTCGGGCGAGAAGGTGGCCGAGAACAGCAGCGTGGTGCGCTGCTTGGGCAGGTAGCTCAGGATGCGCTGCAGGTCGGGCAGGAAGCCGATGTCCAGCATGCGGTCGGCCTCGTCGAGCACCACGTACTCGACCTGGTTGAGCACCGCGTTCTTGGCTTCGATGTGGTCCAGCAGGCGACCGGGCGTGGCCACCAGCACCTCGACGCCCTTCTTGAGCTCGGCCGTCTGCGGCTTCATGTCCATGCCGCCGAAGACCACCGTGCTGCGCAGCTGCGTGTACTTGGCGTACAGCTCGATCTGCTGGGCCACCTGCACGGCCAGCTCGCGCGTCGGCAGCAGCACCAGGGCGCGCACGGGGTGGCGCGCCGGCGAGGTGGACGTGTTTTCGTGCTTGAGCATCCGCTCGAGCAGCGGAAGCGAAAAGGCGGCGGTCTTGCCGGTGCCGGTCTGGGCGGCGCCCATCACGTCCTGGCCGGTCAGCACCACCGGAATCGCCTGCGCCTGGATCGGCGTCATGTTCTCGTAGCCCATTTCGGCCACGGCGCGCTTCAGCGGTTCAGCCAGCGCGAGGTCTGAATAAAGAGTACTCATGAAGCCCCGTATTGTCGCATCCTGGGGCCTCCCGGCTTTTCACTCCGCTTTGCTCCGTGTAATTCGCCACCTCCCAAGGAGGGGACCCCACCTGGGGCCCGGCGGAGCCGGTTCCCCGGTGCGGAGCTGGCTTTTGCGGGCAGTTACAACTGCTTAGCCGAAAAAGTATCGCAATCCTGTACCCGGCCACCCTTGAAGCCGCTGTAGAACCACCGCTGGCGCTGCGCGCTGGTCCCGTGCGTGAAGCTGTCGGGCACCACGGCGCGGCCGGCCGAGCGCTGCAGGGCATCGTCGCCGATCTTCTGGGCTGCGTTCATGGCCGACTCGATGTCGCCCGGGTCGAGCCATTGCTTGGATTCCTGCGAGTGGTGAGCCCAGATACCGGCAAAACAGTCGGCCTGCAGCTCGACGCGCACGCTCAGTGCGTTGTTCTGCGTCTGGCTCAAACGCCCGCGCATCTGGTCGACCTTGCCGGTGATGCCCAGTTCGTCCTGCACGTGGTGGCCCACCTCGTGGGCGATGACGTAGGCCCGGGCGAACTCGCCGGGCGCGCCCAGTTGCCGGCTCAAGGTGTCGAAGAAGCTCAGGTCGATGTAGACCTTCTTGTCGCCGGGGCAATAGAACGGCCCCATGGCCGACTCGCCGGCCCCGCAGGCCGTCTGCTGGTAGCCGCGGAACAGCACCAGGCGCGTGGGCGTGTAGGTGCCGCCGGCCTGCTGGAAGACCTGCGACCACACCACCTCGGTGTTGCGCAGCACCACCGAGACGAACTGCGCCTCGCGGTCGTTGGCCGGCGGCTTCTGCGCCGGACCTTGTTGCTGCTGGACCTGGGGCGCCGGCCCTTCCCCGCCGCTGAGCAGCCCCAGCACGGTGAGCGGATTGATGCCGAAGATCCAACCGGCCACCAGCGCGATCGCGATGGTGCCCAGGCCGATGCCCCGGCCGCCCACCGAAAACCCGCCGCCGCCCCCGCCGCTGTGGCGACGATCTTCAACATTGTCCGATTGCTCGTTGCCTTCCCATCTCATCGTCTTCTCCAGCGGCCTGCGCCTATGCGTCGGCCGATGGTACCGCCGCGCCAGGCAGCACGCCTGTCGGACGCGAGCGGAAAACGGCTACTGCGCCTGCGTCCGTCGAACACCTTGAAACACGTAGCGCAAGGCATCGCCGATGGTGGATTCCCACACGGCCCACTCGTGCCCGCCGTTGACGATGCGCAGCTGCGCCGGCTGGCGGTTCTTGCGCAGCAGCTCGTACAGCTGCACCGCCTGCGCCTCGATGAAGAACTCGTCGTCGTCGCCCGAGTTGATGTACATGGGCACCTTGAGGCCCTTGCGCAGGAAGGCGTCCCACAGCGCCGGGTAGTTGTAGGCCTTCCAGACCTCGGGGCTGAAGCTGCCGTCGCCACCCTGCAGCGCGAACACCTTGACGTGGCGGGCCGACGAGTTTTCCGGCGGCTCGGGGTTGTAGACGGCGGGGCTCAGCAAGGCCGCCGCCTGGAACTTCTCCGGGTATTTCAGCGCATAGCGCAACGCGCCGTATGCGCCCATGGACAGCCCGCCGATCACCCGCGCGTCGCGCGTGCCGAGGGCGCGGTAGTTCTTCTCAATGACCGGAATGAGCTCCAGGAAGAAGGCGCTTTCCATCGGCTCCTTCAGGTCGACATACCAGCTGGTGCCGGCATCGGGCATGACGATGATGGCCGGCGGTATCTCGCCGGATTCGATCAGCGCGTCGGCAGTGCGCCGGATGCGCCCCTTGTTCACCCACTCGTGGCGGTCGGCGCCGTTGCCGTGCAGCAGGTAGAGCACCGGGTAGCGCAGCGGCCCGGCCGGGTCGTAGCCGGTGGGCAGGTAGACGTTGAACGCCCAATTGCGGCCCAGCACCGAGCTCTTGAACTGGGCCCCTTCGATGGTGCCGGCCCGGGCCGGCGACCATGCGCCGGCCAGCAGCACAAGCGCCGCCATGGACGGCAGCCAGGCTCGCAGCCACAGGCGCAGCATGGCCGGCCTCACGCGTGCTTCGGTCCGGCCTTCAGGTCTTGGGCAGCGTCACGCCGCGCTGGCCCTGGTACTTGCCGCCGCGGTCCTTGTAGCTGGTCTCGCAGACCTCGTCGCTCTCGAAGAACAGCACCTGGGCGCAGCCCTCGCCGGCGTAGATCTTGGCGGGCAGCGGCGTGGTGTTGCTGAATTCGAGCGTCACATAGCCTTCCCACTCGGGCTCGAAGGGCGTGACGTTCACGATGATGCCGCAGCGGGCATAGGTGCTCTTGCCCAGGCACACCGTCAGCACATTGCGCGGGATGCGGAAGTACTCCACCGTGCGCGCCAGCGCGAAGCTGTTGGGCGGGATGATGCAATGGTCGCCGTGCATGTCCACGAAGCTCTTCTCGTCGAAGTTCTTCGGATCGACCACCGTGCTGTGGATGTTGGTGAACACCTTGAACTCGGGCGCGCAGCGGATGTCGTAGCCGTAGCTCGAGGTGCCGTAGCTGATGATCTTGTGGCCGTTGGCTTCGCGGATCTGGCCCGGCTCGAAAGGCTCGATCATGCCGTTCTTCTCTGCCATGCGGCGGATCCACTTGTCGCTCTTGATGCTCATTTTTTGCGCGTCCTATTCAGGGGCGCAATTCTAGGGGGAGCACGCCCCGCCTGGCAGGGTCAGGCCATGGCCTGCGAGATGACCGTGCGTTCCACCAGCCGGTCATCCCCCAGCACGATCATCGCGAACAGCAGTTCTTCCAGGCTGTCGGCCAGCTTCGTCTTGCGCGCCAGCAGCGGCGTGGCCGCCGGATTGAGCACCAGGAAGTCCGCCTCGCAGCCCGGCTGCAGGTTGCCCACCCCGCCCGCCAGGCCCAGCGCGCGTGCTGCGCCGGCCGTGTGATGCCACCACAGTTGCGAGGGCGGAATGCTCACGCCCGGCTTGGTCTGGCCCTCGCGGCCCGCGTAGTAGGCCGCCATCATGGTGGCGAAGGGGCTGAAGCTGGTGCCGCCGCCCACGTCGCTGGCCAGGCCGTAGCGGTAGCCGATGCGGTCGGCGCCCTCGAAATCGAAGAAGCCGCTGCCCAGGAACAGGTTGCTGGTCGGGCTCACGGCCGTGACGGCGCCGGTGTCGCGCATCAGGCAGCGGTCGTCGTCGTCGAAATGGATGCAGTGCGCGTACACGGCACGCTCGCGCATCAGGTTGAAGCCCAGGTACACGTCCAGGTACGAGCGCGCCTTGGGAAACAGCTCGCGCACCCACTTCACCTCGTCCTTGTTTTCCGAGACGTGGGTGTGGATCCAGGTGTCGCCGTGGGCCTTGGCCAGTTCGCCCGCGCCGTGCAGCTGCGCGTCGGTGCTGGTGGGCGCAAAGCGCGGGGTGATGGCGTAGCCCAGCCGGTCCACGTTGTGCCAGCGGCGGATGAGCGATTCGGTGTCCAGGAGGCTCTGCTCGGTGTCGTCGCGCACGCCGTCGGGCGAATGGCGGTCCTGCAGCACCTTGCCGCTGATCATGCGCAGGCTGCGGCGCTGGGCGGCCTCGAAGAACGCGTCGACCGAGGCGGGGTGCGAGGTGGCGAAAGTGAGCGCGGTGGTCACGCCGTTGCGCGCCAGTTCGTCCAGGAAGAACTCGGCCACGGCACTGGCATGCGCGGGGTCGGCAAAGCGGCTCTCCGCCGGGAAGGTGTAGTTCTCCAGCCAGGGCAGCAGGCCCGCGGCCGGCGCACCGATGATGTCCGTCTGCGGATAGTGCACATGCATGTCGATGAAGCCCGGTGCCAGGATGCGGCCGGGCAGGTGCTCGACGGGCACCTGCGCATACATGTCCTTCAGCGCCGAATAACTGCCGGCGGCCTGCACCACCTGGCGGCCTCGCGAATCGGGGCCGATGACCAGCAGGCCATCCTCTTCGAACTGGGCTTGGGTGGTGGTGGGGTCGAAGCGCAGCAAGGAGGCGCGAAGGGCTTTCATCGTCATGGCGGCAAAGCGTAGTTCAACGGCCACGCTTTGCAATGCACGCCGGCGTATAGCCCCCATACGCACAGCCGGACGGACATAATTTCAGGCAATGAAACGCCGCACGCCAACAACTTCGCTGACATGAAAGTCCTGCTGATCGGCAACTACCCGCTCGACGACCAGAAGAGCATGCTGGCCTTCTCGGCCATGCTCGAGCGCGAGCTGCCGCGCCTGGGCTGCGAGGTGCAGGTGCTCAGCCCCCAGGCCCGTGCAGCGAAACTGCCGATGCCGGGCGCCTTGCGCAAGTGGGCGGGCTACCTGGACAAGTTCATCCTCTTTTTGCCGACCCTGGCGCGGCGCGCGCGGTGGGCCGACGTGGTGCACGTGTGCGACCACTCCAACGCCATGTACATGCCGCGCCTGGCGCGGCATGCCAGCGTGCTCACCTGCCACGACGTGATCGCCATCCAGGCGGCACGCGGCATCGTGCGCGACTGGCAGGTGGGCTTCACCGGCCGCATCTTCCAGAAGCTGATCGCGCGCGGCTTTGCCTTTGCCGACCGGCTGGTGTGCGTCTCGGCCGCGACCCATCGCGAGGTGCTGGCGCTCGGCCTGGCCGAACCGGCCCGCATCCAGGTCGTGCCCATGGGCCTGAACAACGAGTTCGGGCCGTTGCCCGCCGACGTGGTGCGCCAATGCCTGGTGGCGCACGGGCTGGACCCGCAAGCGCCCTATCTGCTGCACGTCGGCCACGAGCACGCGCGCAAGAACCGCATGGCCGTGCTGCGCTGTTTTGCAGAACTGCAGAAGAATGCCGCGTCGTCGCCGGTGCAGCACCTGGTCTTCGTCGGCTCGGCGCTTACGCAGGAAATGCTCGCCCTGGTCGCCGACCAAACGGGCCTGGCCGAGCGGGTGCACGTGCTGCGCGACGTGTCCCACGACGACCTGCGCGCCCTCTACTGCGGCGCGGCCGCCCTGCTCTTTCCGTCGCTGCAGGAAGGTTTCGGCTGGCCCATCATCGAAGCGCAGGCCTGCGGCTGCCCGGTGTTCACCTCCGACCTGGCGCCGATGAACGAGATCGGCTCCGCCGCCGCGGTGTACGTGGACCCGAGGGACCCGGTCGCCATCGCCCGGGCCATCCGCGAGGCCGCGCCCCGCTTCGCCGCCATGCGCGAAGGCGGCCTGGCCAACGCGGCGCACTACTCGGCCGCCCACATGGCGTCGCGCTACGTCGAGCAATACCGCGAAGTCATCGCGGCGCGCCAGAACGCCCCCGAAGGCGTGGGCGCCACCGGCAACCGCTGACAGGCGACCGAAATAAGTCCCGCACCGGGGAACCGGCTTTGCCGGGCCCCAGGTGGGGTCTCCCCCTCGGGGGGTGGAGTTACACGCAGCGAAGCGAAGTGAAAAGCCGGGGGGCTATTTGCTTTTTCCCTGCACGCCCTCGACCAGCCAGTTCATCTGGAGGATCTCGGGGTCGGACAGGGACTTGCCCGCGGCGATGCGGACCTTGCCCTCGTTGTCGCGCACGTCGGCCGCCGAAGCGCGGAAGGGCTGCAGCTTGCCGTCGGCAATGTCCTTCTGCCGCGCCAGCACTTCGCTCTGCACGGTCTTGGGCACGTTCGGCCCGAATTCGCCGACGCGGATCATCCCTTCCTTCACACCGCCCCAGGTGTCGCCGCTCTTCCAGCTGCCGTCCAGCACCGCGCGGGCGCGCCGGGTGTAGTAGTCGCCCCAGAGGTGCTGCACCGCAACGATCTGCGCGTCGGGCGCCACCTTGCGCATGTCGGAGTGATAGGCGATGGCCATCTTTCCGCGCGCCTGCGCCGCCGCCATGACGGCCGTGGAGCCGGTATGGAAGGCGATCACGTCCACGTCCTGGTTGAACAGGGTCATGGCCGCATCGCGCTCCGCCGGCGGATTGAACCACTCGTTGAGCCAGATCACCTTCACCTGCGCCTTCGGGTCGACCGAGCGCATGCCCAGCGTGAAGGCGTTGATGCCCTGCAGCACCTCCGGAATCGGAAAGCCCGCCACGTAGCCCGCCACGTGGGTCTTGCTCATGCGGCCGGCGGCGATGCCGGCCAGGTAGCGGCCTTCGTAGTAGCGTGCATTGGCCGTGGCCACGTTGGCCGCCTGCTTGTAGCCGGTGATGGACTCGAACTTCACGTCGGGAAAGTCGCGCGCCACCTTCAGCGTCGGCTCCATGTAGCCGAAGCTGGAGGTGAAGATGAGCTTGTTGCCCTGCCGCGCCAGGTCGCGGATGACGCGCTCGGCATCGGGCCCTTCGGGCACGTTCTCGACGAAGGTGGTCTTCACCTTATCGCCCAGCGCCGCGGCCACGGTCTTGCGGCCCTCGTCATGCTGGTGCGTCCAGCCTGCGTCGGTCACCGGCGTGACGTAGACGAAGCCGATCTGGAGCGGATCGGCCGCCTGCGCGGTGGTGGTGGAAATAGAAAAGAAAAAACTGGTGGAAGCCAGCGCAAGCAAGGCGCGGCCCACGAGGTTTTTGTACATGGTGTTCCTCTACATGGCCCCGATACACAAAGAAAAAAGGCGCTGCGGGGCAGCAGCGCCAGGCGCTCATTTTAGCTGGCGGGCCTCGGCCCGACGCGCCGTGTTCAGTCCAGGTGCTGGCCGAACAGCGGCACCAGGTCGCGCAGGAACGCCTGCTCATCCTGCTCGATGCTGCGCGGCTCCAGGTCGAAATGGATGAAGGTGCCCGACGGCGTGCCGTCGGCATTGCGCAGCACGTGGCCGTAGTAGGACTCGACCAGGCCCGCATAGGGGCGCGCCAGCCGTGCGTCGGCCGAGGCATGCTCGGTCATGAACTCGCCATGCTCGATGGCGAAGCGGCAGAAGCTGCTTTCCAGCGGCACGGCGGACAGCCAGGTGCGGTACTCGCTGGTGCGGTCGAAGGCGTGCACGGCGCGCATCTCTCCATCCTCGAGCTTGTACAGCGCGGTGAAGCGGAAATCGGTGCGGTCGTTGAGCACCGCCAGCGCAGCCCGTGGGCCATGCTGCGCCAGAACGGTGCGAACGGCCTGAGCTTGCGAGGACGTGTCGAATTCGAGCATGGGACCTTCCTTGGCAAATCAGGGCAGTGGAATCGGCCGGCCATTCTAGAAATGGCCGAATGACGCCTTGATGAGCACCGCCAAAAGCCCCTGCGCCGATCAGGCGAAGCGTGCGAAAGCCGCGTCCAGCTGCGCCATGTAGGCCTTTTTGCTTGCCTCGTCGATGAAGCTGGCCTCGAAGCTGTTGGCCGCCAGCTGCCAGGCGTGGCTTGCATCGAGCCCGGTGGCGGCAAAGGTCTGCAGCCAGTTCTCGTTCATGTAGCCGCCGAAGTAGGCCGGATCGTCGGAGTTGATGGTCGCCACCAGTCCCGCATCGAGCAGCGCCTTGATGTTGTGCTGCTTCAAGTCCGGAAACACGCACAGCTTGAGGTTGGACAGCGGACAGACGGTGAGCGGCACGCGCTCCTGGGCCAGGCGCTGCATCAGCACCGGGTCCTTGGCCGATTGCACGCCATGGTCGACGCGCTCGACCTGGAGCACGTCCAGCGCGCTCCACACATAAGCGGGCGGCCCCTCTTCCCCGGCATGCGCCACCAGGTGCAGGCCCAGTTCGCGGCAACGGGCGAAGACACGCGCGAACTTCTCGGGCGGGTGGCCCACCTCGCTCGAGTCCAGGCCCACGCCGATGAACTTGTCGCGGTAGGGCAGCGCTTCTTCCAACGTGGCGAAGGCCTCTTCCTCGCTCAGGTGGCGCAGGAAGCACAGGATGAGCGAGGCGCTCACGCCCACCTTGGCCCGGGCGTCGATGCAGGCGCGGTGCAGGCCGTCGATCACCGTCTTGACCGGGATGCCGCGCGCGGTGTGCGTCTGCGGGTCGAAGAACATCTCGGTGTGCACCACGTTGTCGGCTTTGGCGCGCTCCAGGTAGGCCCAGGCCATGTCGTAGAAGTCCTGCTCCTGGATGAGCACGCTGGCGCCGGCGTAGTAGATGTCGAGAAAGCTCTGCAGGTTGGTGAAGGCGTAGGCCTGGCGAAGCTCCTCCACGCTGGCGTAGGGAATTTTCACGCCGTTGCGCTGTGCCAGCGCGAAGATCAGCTCGGGCTCCAGCGAGCCTTCGATGTGCATGTGCAGTTCGGCCTTGGGAATGGCGCGCAACAGCTCGGGCAGGCGTTCGGGGGCGATGTGGGGAATGGTGTTTGCGCTCATCAGCAGACTCCGATGGTGATGCCGAGCCCCTTGAGGTAGCGGCGATAGAAGGATGATGCCTTGTCGGCGGCCGTGTGCAGCTCCGCCCGCAGGTCGAGCGGCAAGGCCTTGGGCCGCTGCGATTCGAGCACCGGCTTGTCCTGCAGGAAGATGGTGTCCTGGAACTGCCGCAGCTCGGCCTCGCTGCGCTGCCAGTCGGCGATGGCGAGGCGAAACCAGACGGTGCAGCGCTCGCCATCGGTCGGGCAGATGAACAGCGCGATGGATTCGCGATACCCCTGCGCGCCCACGCTCTGCGCTTCCGGAACCTTCACCAGCACGGCCGAGTACGGCGCCGTGACCTCGTAGCTGTATTCCACATGGGCGGGCCGGGTGGAGTTGATGCTGGACTGCGGCTGCCAGGCCTTGCAGCCGGTGGCCAGCAGGCCAGTGGGCGTGGCCTCGACCTTGTAGTCGTCGATGGCCGCCATGTCGCGCGCGCCCAGCCAGCCCTCGTGCACGAAGCCGAAGTGGGACATGTCCAGGAAGTTCTCGACCAGGCGCGGCGCGCTGGCCTCCACCACATAGGGGCCGCAGTCGAGCTTGCGAAGCCGCTCGTCGCCTTCGGCTTCGAAGGCGGGCAGATCACCCGCGTCCTCGCCGTCCAGACGCACCCAGACCAGGCCGTAGGCCTCGCGCGCGGCAAAGGTGCGCGCGCGGTGCGTGGCCGGCGGTGTGAAGCCAGGCAGCGCAGGCACCTCCCTGCACTGGCCGGCCCCATCGAAACGCCAGCCGTGGTAGGGGCATTCGAGCCTGGAGCCGCCCTGCTCGCCTTCACACGGAACCACCCGGCCCAGCGACAGCTGCGCGCCGCGATGCGGGCAGCGGTCCTGCCAGACATGTACGCGGCCCTGCGCATCGCGCCACAGCACCAGGTCTTCGCCCAGCAGGCGCGCCGGCACCGGCGCATCGCCCACACCGGCCGCGAGCGCCACCGGGTGCCAAAGCTCCTTCTCGATCATGAAACCTCGTCCTCTCGTGCTTCTTCGCTTCAAAGAAAAAAGGGTTGCCCGCACCGGGCAACCCTTGGCTGTCAGCGCGGTTGAACGCGCCGCCGGCTTACTTTTTGTCGCCGCCCGGTACCTTGCCTTCGACGCCCTTCACGTAGAAGTTGATGCCGGAAAGGAACTTGTCGTCCGCGGCAGCGCCGGCAGCCACGAGTTCCTTGCCGTCCTGGCCGACGATCGGGCCCTTCCAGATGGTGAAGCTGCCGTCCTTCAGGCCCTTCTTCACGTCCTCGACCTTGGACTTGAGGTCGGCCGGCACGTCTTCGGCAATCGACACGATGTCGATGGAGCCTTCCTTCACGCCCCACCAGCTTTGGCCGGTGGCCCATTTGCCGTCCAGCATGTCCTGCGTGGCCTTCTTGTAGTAGGGCTCCCAGTTGATGATGGCCGAGGCCAGGTGGGCCTTGGGACCGTAGGCGGTCATGTCCGAATCCCAGCCGAAGGCGCGCTTGCCCTTTTCCTGCGCCGTCTTCAGCACGGCGGGCGAATCGGTGTTCTGGAACAGCACGTCGGCGCCGCCGTTGATGAGGGCCGTGGCGGCCTCGGTTTCCTTGGGCGGGCTGAACCATTCGTTGACCCACACGACCTTGGTCGTGACCTTCGGGTTGACCGACTGGGCACCCAGGGTGAAGGAGTTGATGTTGCGCAGCACCTCGGGGATCGGCACCGAACCCACCACGCCCAGCACGTTGCTCTTGGTCATGCCGCCGGCGATGATGCCGGCCATGTACGCGCCTTCGTAGGTGCGGCTGTCGTAGGTGCGCATGTTGTCGGCGGTCTTGTAGCCGGTGGCATGCTCGAACTTCACGTCCTTGGTGTCATTGGCGACCTTGAGCATGGGCTCCATGTAGCCGAAGGTGGTGCCGAAGATCAGCTTGTTGCCCTGGCCGACCATGTCGCGGATCACGCGCTCGGCATCCGCGCCTTCGGGCACGCTCTCGACATACGTGGTCTTGATCTTGTCGCCGAATTCCTTTTCCAGCGCCTTGCGGGCCTGGTCGTGTGCGTAGGTCCAGCCGCCGTCGCCAACCGGGCCGACATAGGCGAACGCGATGTTCAGCGGGCCGGCGGCCGGGGCGGGCGCGGCTGCGGTGGGCGCC
>NZ_BCUU01000134.1 GCF_001591385.1 Variovorax soli NBRC 106424 | reverse complement strand
CCCGCCGCCGCGTAGCCGGCCAGCCGCCCGAGGTGGAACAGTGCATGCGGCAGCACGGCCTCGGCCGATGGCGAAGCGCCAGCGCATCCGGCCGGCTGCGCGCGCACCAGGCGAATCACGCCCTGGGCCGGCGCCGCGCACATGGCCACGCAATGCGGGCTGCCCGCCAGGCCCATCAGCAAGGCCGCGACTGCGAGGGCCGATTGCTCCATGCCAGAGGCCCGCTGCGGTTCAGACCAGCCGCGAGAACCGCGCCCGGTTGCGGTCGGCCTGGAGGTAGCGGTCGAACACCATGGCGATGGCGCGCACGAAGAACCAGCCAGTCTCCGTCACTTCCAGCTCGTGGTCGCGCAGCTTCACCAGGCCCTGGGCCACCAGCGGCCCCAGCGCCGCCAGCTCGGGCGCGAAGCGGTCGGCAAAGTCCACCAGGTGCGCCTGGCCGATGGCGGCGAAGTCCACCTTGCCCTGGCACATGATGGCCATGATCACGGCGCGCCGCAGCACGTCGTCTCGCGTGAGCGCCAGGCCCCGCTCCACCGGCAGGCGGCCCTGGTCGAGGTGGTCGTAGTAGGCGTCCAGCGTCTTGGCGTTCTGGCTGTAGGTGGCGCCCACGTGGCCGATGGCCGACACGCCCAGCGCCACCAGGTCGCAGTCCGGCTGCGTGCTGTAGCCCTGGAAGTTGCGGTGCAGCAGGCCCTGGCGCTTGGCCACGGCCAGCGGATCGCCCGGCAGCGCGAAGTGGTCCATGCCGATGTACACATAGCCCGCGGCGCACAGCGTCTCGATGGCCTGCGACAGCATCTGCACCTTGTCGGCCGGGCTGGGCAGCTCATCGGCCGAGATGCGCCGCTGCGCCTTGAAGCGCTCCGGCAGGTGCGCATAGGCATACAGGGCAATGCGCTCGGGCCGCAACTCGCACACCTGCTGCAGCGTGCGCTCGAAGCTGGCCACCGTCTGCCGCGGCAGGCCGTGGATCAGGTCGAGGTTGATCGACGCAAAACCCAGTTCGCGCGCGGCCCCCATCAGCGCCGTGACCGTCGAGAGCGGCTGGACGCGGTGCACGGCCTGCTGCACCGCCGGGTCGAAGTCCTGCACGCCCAGGCTCAGGCGGTTGAAGCCCATGCCTGCCAGGCGCGCCAGGCGAGCCGCATCGACGGTGCGCGGGTCGACCTCGATGGAGCGCTCGGCCTCGGGCAGGAAGGTGAAGGCCGACTGCAGCAGCCCCATCAGCCGGCCCAGCTGCGCATCGTCCATGAAGGTGGGCGAACCCCCGCCCAGGTGCAGCTGGCTCACCGGCAGGCCTCGGCCCAGTTGGGCGGTCTGGAGTTCGATCTCCTTGGCCAGGTAGTCCAGGTAGCGGTCGGCGCGCTCGTGGTGGCGGGTGATGACCTTGTTGCAGGCGCAGTAGTAGCAGAGCGACTCGCAAAAAGGAATGTGCACGTACAGCGACAGCGCAGCCGAGTTCTTGGCCCCGATGGTGCGGCGCTGGTGCAGCGCGGCGGCGTAGTCCTCTTCGGTGAAGGCCTCGACGAAGCGGTCGGCCGTGGGGTAGGAGGTGTAGCGCGGCCCGCCGCCTTCGAAGCGCTTGAGAAGCGCCGGGGAGACCCGGGAAACGTGCCGGCCCTCGGGCGGCAAGGCCTGCGCGGCGGCCGGCGGCACGGGGCGAAGAATCTGGGCTTGCATGAGGCCAATGTGCCCGCGGCTTGTCCGAGCTGCCTTGACGTGTATCAAACCCTGTGCGCGTGGATTGCCGGACAATTGTCAACAACCATGATCTGCGACAAGACTTCCTTCCAGGTCGTTTGTTCCAACTGCAACCTGCGCGAGCTGTGCATGCCCGTGGGCCTGCAGCCCGAGGAACTGCGACGCATCGACGGCCTGGTGGCATCGCGCAAGCGCCTGAAGCGGCGCGAGGCGCTGTTCCGCAACGGCGAGAAGTTCGAATCGCTCTACGCCATCCGCACCGGCACCTTCAAGACCTGCGTGGCCAGCGAGGACGGCCGCGACCAGGTCACCGGCTTCCAGATGGCCGGCGAGATCCTCGGCCTGGACGGCATCGTGAGCGACCAGTACAACTGCGACGCCGTGGCGCTGGAAGACGCCGAGGTCTGCGTGATTCCCTTCGGCAGCATCGAGACGCTCTCGCGCGACGTGCCCGCGCTGCAGCGGCATGTGCACCAGATCATGAGCCGCGAGATCGTGCGCGACCACGGCGTGATGCTGCTCCTGGGCAGCATGCGGGCCGAGGAGCGGCTGGCGGTGTTTTTGCTGAACCTGCTGCAGCGCCTGCATGCGCGCGGCTTCTCGCGCTCCGAGGTGCTGCTTCGCATGTCGCGCGAGGAGATCGGCAGCTACCTGGGCCTGAAGCTGGAAACGGTCAGCCGCACCCTGTCCAAGTTCGCCGAAGACGGCATCCTGGACGTGCAGCAGCGCCACCTGCGCATCCTGGACGTGGATGCGCTGCAGCGCATGGTCAATCCCTGATTCCGATCAGTTCCTGTTCTTGTTGTTGACCGGCAGGTCCTTGTCGGGCGTCATGGCGTGGTTGCGGCCCATCTGGGCGGGCACCTGCGCCTTGTCGACGGCGGCGGCGCGCTGCCCCAGCGCCAGCCCCTTGCGGTAGTAGTCGGGGTCGACCACCGCGTCGGGCCGGGCCATGGCGATCCACAGCATGAAGAAGCCGCCGACGACCACCGCGGCCGGCAGCCCCACCACCAGCCACATCGCGGGCGTCTTCCACCACGGCAGGCCGGGGGCGTTGTTCATGTCTTGCGTTGCGTTCATCGCGGCACCAGGAAGATGGATTTCTCGGACACATGCAGGCTGCCGTCGGCATTGCCCACGTCGAAGTACACCGGGTGCGAGCCCGGCGGCGCCTGCTCGGCGGGCAGCTGCAGCCGCACCGCCACCCAGCGCGCCTCAGCCGGGCCCACGGCATAGGGCTCGTCGGCCGCCACCAACAGGCCCGCCAGGCCATGGGCCTGCACGCGCAGCACCTGCTCCTTCTCGGTGGCGTTCATCAGCTGCAGCCGGTACACGTTCTCCAGCCGGCCGCCGGCCACGATGCGCGCCAGCGCGGCGCGGTCGCGCACCACGTCCACCTTCAGCGGCATGCGCACCACCAGGCTGGCCGCCAGGCCCAGGCCCAGCGCCAGCAGCACCACGCCGTAGACCAGCACGCGGGGCCGCAGTACCCGGCGCAGCATGCGGGCGCGGTCCCAGCCCTGGGCCAGGCCGTTCTCGGTGGAATAGCGGATCAGCCCGCGCGGGCGCGCGACCTTGTCCATGACCTGGTTGCACGCATCCACGCACAGGCCGCAGCCGATGCATTCGTACTGCTGGCCCTTGCGGATGTCGATGCCGGTGGGGCACACCTGCACGCACAGGCTGCAGTCGATGCAGTCGCCCCGGGCGCGCGCCAGCGCCGCGGGCCGGCCCTTGTCCAGCGGGCCGCGCGGCTCGCCGCGCGCGGGGTCGTAGCTCACGATGAGGGTGTCGCGGTCGAACATGGCGCCCTGGAAGCGGGCATAGGGGCACATGTACTTGCACACCTGCTCGCGCATGAAGCCCGCATTGCCATAGGTGGCCAGGCCGTAGAACAGCACCCAGAAGATTTCCCAGCCGCCCATTCGCGTCTGCAGGAAGGCCAGGGCCAGCTCGCGGATGGGCGTGAAGTAGCCCACGAAGGTGAAGCCGGTCCACAAGGCCATGGCCAGCCACACGATGTGCTTGAACCACTTCTTGACCAGCTTTTCGAGCGAGAGCGCGCCGCCGTCGAGCCGGATGCGCGCGCTGCGCTCGCCCTCCACATGGCGCTCCACCCACAGGAAGATCTCGGAGTACACCGTCTGCGGGCAGGCATAGCCGCACCACAGCCGCCCCGCCACCGCGGTGAACAGGAACAGCGACAGCGCCGACACCACCAGCAGGCCCGACAGGTAGATCAGGTCCTGCGGATACAGCACCAGCCCCAGGATGTAGAAGCGCCGCGAGGCCAGGTCGAACAGCAGCGCCTGGCGCCCGCCCCACTCCAGCCACGGCATGCCGTAGAAGAACAGCTGCGTGGCCCACACCATGGCCCAGCGCCAGTTGTTGAAGTAGCCGGCAATGGTGCGCGGGTAGATCTTGCGCGTGGCGGCGTACAGGCGCACCTGCTGCTCGGGCCCAGGCTCGGGCACGATGGGAATGCGCCTTCGCGCCTTGCCGCCGGATGCGTGGGCCATCAGGGCGCGGGCTTGTTCGACAGGCCCCAGACGTACGCGGCCACCACCTTGATCTGCGCTTCGGTCAGGCGGCCTTCCTGTGCGGGCATCTCGTTGTGCTTGCCGTTGTTGATGATGTTGACGATGGCCTCTTCGCCAAAGCCGTGCAGCCACACGTCGTCGTTCAGGCGCGGGGCGCCCAGCGCGGTGTTGCCCACGCCGCCGATGCCGTGGCATGCCGCGCAGGCGGTGAACTTGGAGCGGCCCAGGCCCGCGCGCACCGAGTCGGTGGAACGGCCCGACAGGCTCAGCACGTACTGCGCGAGGTTGCGCACGTCGTCGGGCGTGCCCACCGCCGCGGCCATGGGCGGCATCACGCCCACCCGGCCCTTGGTGATGGTCTGCACGATGGCCTCGGGCGTGCCGCCGTGCAGCCAGTCGGTGTCGGCCAGGTTCGGAAAACCCTTGCTGCCGCGCGCGTCCGACGCGTGGCACTGCGCGCAGTTGTTCATGAAGATGCGCTCGCCGATGGCATGCGCCTGGGCATTGCCCGCGATCTTCTCCACCGGCATGTCGCTGTAGGCGGCATAGACGGCCGACAGGGCCTCGCCCGCCTTGGCCTGTTCGTCGCCATACTGCGCGGCTGCGCTCCAGCCCAGGCGCCCCTGCGAAGAACCCAGGCCCGGGTACAGCGCCAGGTAGCCCAGCCCGAACACGATGGTCAGCACGAACAGGCCCACCCACCACAGCGGCAGCGGGTTGTTGGCCTCGCGCAGGTCCTCGTCCCACACGTGGCCGGTGGTGTTGTCGTCACGCAGCGGCACCTTCTTGCGGGCGGTGACCCACAGCAGCAGTGCGCAGGCCGCAATGCCGCCCAGCGTGGCCCAGGTGACGTAGCTGGCCCAGAAGGCATGGAGAAAGTCGCTCATCGCAGGCCCCCCGGTTCCTGTTGTTGTTCGTCTTCGAAGGGCAGCCTGGCCGCCTCTTCGAAGCGGCGGACGTTGTGCCGCGAATAGGCCCACAGCACGATGCCCATGAAGAGCAGGAAGCAGGCGACGGTGGCGCCGATGCGCAGTTGGTTGATGTCCATGGCGTGGCTTCCTTGTGGGCTACTTGAGCGCCAGGCCCAGCGACTGCAGGTAGGCGATGGTGGCTTCCATCTCCGTCTTGCCCTGCACCTGTGCGGGTGCGGCGGCGATCTCTTCGTCGGTGTAGGGCACGCCCACCCGGCGCAGCGCCCGCATGCGCGCAGGCAGCGCATCGGCATCGACCACGTTGCTGTTGAGCCACGGGTAGGCCGGCATGTTCGACTCGGGCACCAGGTCGCGCGGGTTGGTCAGGTGGATGCGGTGCCACTCGTCGCTGTAGCGGCCGCCCACGCGGTGCAGGTCGGGGCCGGTGCGCTTGCTGCCCCACTGGAAGGGGTGGTCGTACACGAACTCGCCCGCCACCGAGTAGTGGCCGTAGCGCAGCGTTTCCGAGCGCAGCGGACGCACCATCTGCGAGTGGCAGCCGTAGCAGCCTTCGCGCAGGTACACGTCGCGGCCTGCCAGCTGCAGCGCGCTGTAGGGCTTCACGCCTTCGATGGGCTGCGTGGTCGAGCGCTGGAAGAACAGCGGCACGATCTCGACCGCGCCGCCGATGGCCACCACGATCAGGATCAGCACGATCATCAGGAAGTTGTTGGTCTCCACCCGCTCGTGGGTGAAGCCGCGCGGGGTGTCGTTGTTGGCAGTGCTCATGTTGTTCTTCTTCGCGGTTCAGGCGTGCGAGGGCGCCAGGGCCGGCACCGCGACGCGGGCCGAGACGCCGGTCATGACGGTCATCCACACGTTCCAGGCCATGAGCAGCATGCCGCCCAGGTACAGCAGGCCCCCGACCAGGCGCACCAGGTAGAACGGGAAGGTGGCCTTCACGCTTTCGACGAAGGTGTAGGCCAGCGTGCCGTCGGGGTTCACCGAGCGCCACATCAGCCCCTGCATCACGCCGGCGATCCACATGGCGGCGATGTAGAGCACCACGCCGACCGTGGAGATCCAGAAATGCACTTCCACCGCCTTCATGCTGTACATGGCGTTGCGGCCGTACAGGCGCGGAATGAGGTAGTACAGCGAGCCCATGGTGATGAACCCGACCCAGCCGAGCGCCCCGGCATGCACGTGGGCAATGCCCCAGTCGGTGTAGTGGCTCAGCGAGTTGACCGTCTTGATGGACATCATCGGCCCCTCGAAGGTGGCCATGCCGTAGAAGGACAGCGCCACGATCAGGAAGCGCAGCACCGGGTCGGTACGCAGCTTGTGCCAGGCGCCCGACAGCGTCATCACGCCGTTGATCATTCCGCCCCAGCTGGGCGCCAGCAGGATGAGCGAGAACACCATGCCCAGCGACTGCGTCCAGTCGGGCAAGGCGGTGTAGTGCAGGTGGTGCGGGCCCGCCCACATGTAGGTGAAGATGAGCGCCCAGAAGTGCACGATGGACAGCCGGTACGAATACACCGGCCGCCCCGCCTGCTTGGGGATGTAGTAGTACATCATCCCCAGAAAGCCGGCGGTGAGGAAGAAGCCCACCGCGTTGTGGCCGTACCACCACTGCACCATGGCGTCCTGCACGCCCGAATACACCGAGTAGCTCTTCATCCACCCGGCCGGCATCGAGGCGCCGTTGACGATGTGCAGCAGCGCCACCGCGATGATGAAGGCGCCGTAGAACCAGTTGGCCACGTAGATGTGGCGCACCCGGCGCTTGGCGATGGTGCCGAAGAAGACGATGGCGTAGGCCACCCACACCACCGCGATGGCGATGGTGAGGGGCCACTCCAGCTCCGCGTATTCCTTGCCGCGCGTGTAGCCCATGGGCAGGCTGATGGCGGCGCCCACGATGATGGCCTGCCAGCCCCAGAACACGAAGGACGCGAGCCCCGGCGCGAACAGCCGCGCCTGGCAGGTGCGCTGCACCACGTGGAAGCTGGTCGCCATCAGCGCGCAGCCGCCGAAGGCGAAGATCACCGCGTTGGTATGCAGCGGCCGCAGGCGCCCGTAGCTGAGCCACGGAATGTCGAGGTTGAGCTGCGGCCAGGTGAGCTGCGCGGCGATCACCACGCCCACCAGCATGCCCACCACGCCCCACACCACGGCCATGAAGGCCAGCTGGCGCACCACCGTGTCTTCGTAGATCAGCGGTGGTGGCGAATGGCTGTCTTGTATTGCTTGCATGGGGCCTCTTCTCCGTATGTCTTTTCTTGCTGGCGCCAGTGTGGTGCGCAAGAAGAAGCGGCCGTTTGATGCAGATCAATCGTCGTGCAGGATGCGCTCGCCTTCGCGCTCGACGTCGTCGAATTGGCCACGCTCCACCGCCCAGTACAGCGCGGCCAGCACCATCAGCACCAGGCCGACGGAGAAGGGAATGAGGAGAAAGAGGATGTCCACGGGCGCAGCGTCTTTCTCTTATGCCGTGGCCCGCAACAGGCTTCTTCGTGAAAGCCGCGCGGCATTGGCCACCACCACGAGCGAGCTCAGCGCCATGCCCAGGCCGGCCACCCATGCGGGCATCCAGCCGGCCAGGGCGATGGGGATGCACAGCGCGTTGTAGCCAGCGGCCCAGGCCAGGTTCTGGCGGACCACGCGCAGCGTGGCGCGCGACTGCAGCCAGGCCCGCTCGATCACGCCCAGCTCGCCGCCCAGCGCGATGAAGTCCGCACGCGCCTGCGCCAGCGGCGCGGCCTGCGGGCCGAAGGCCAGCGAGACGTCGGCACGCGCCAGCACGGGGCCGTCATTGAGGCCGTCGCCCACCATCAGCACGCGCCGGCCTTGGGCCTGCAGCGCCTGCAGGTAGCGCAGCTTGTCCTCGGGCGTGCAGGCGCCCTGCACGGCGTCGATGCCCACGCGCTGCGCCAGTTCGCGCGCCGCCTCGGGCCGGTCGCCGGAGAGCAGGTGCACCTGCAGGCCGTGCGCTTTGAGCGACTTCACCGTCTGCGCCGCATCGGGGCGCAGGTCTTCGTTGAGCACGAAGCTCGCGGCCCAGCCCCATTCGTCCGACAGGTGCACCTGGATGGCGGACACGTCCAATGCCGCGGCGCCGCACCACGCGGCCGAGCCCAGGCGCATGTGCTGGATGCGCTGGCCGCCATTGGCGCCGTCGCACAAGGTGGCCTGCACGCCCTGCCCGCCTTGCTCGGTGGCCTGCTGCAGGCGCCATCGGTTGTCGTCGGGCTGCGCCGCCTCGCGCCATGCGGCGGCCAGGCCGCGCGCCGCCGGATGCAGCGATGCCGCCGCGATGGTGGCAGCCCGCGCCAAGGCCTCGCGCGGGCGCATGCCTTCGCGGCAATAGATGCGCACCAGCCGCGGCGGATCGCGGGTGAGCGTGCCGGTCTTGTCGAACACCACGGTGTCGATGCCGGCCAACGTTTCCAGCGCTGGCAGCTCGCGCACCAGGAGGCCGCCGCGCGCGAGCGAGCCGGCACTGGACAGCATGGCCGCAGGCACCGCCAGCGACAGGGCACACGGGCAGGTGACGATGAGCACCGACACGGCCACCATCAGCGCCTGCCCATGGCCGGCCGGCCACCACAGCATCGCGCTCAAGGCCGCGGCGGCCAGCACCACGAGCAGAAAGGGCCGCGCCACCCGGTCGGCCAGGCGCAGCAGGCGGGGCTTGCCGTGCGAGGCGCTTTCCATCAGGGCCACGATGCCCGCGAAGCGCGTGTCTTCGCCCAGGGCCTGCACCTTCATGCGCACGGGCGAACTCAGGTTGTGGGCGCCGGCCAGCACCCGCTCGCCGGCCTTGCGTGCCAGCGGGCGCGACTCGCCGGAAAGCAGCGCCTCGCTCACCGTGGTCGCGCCTTCGAGCAGCAGGCCGTCCGCCACGAAGCGCTCGCCGGGCAGCACCTGCAGCACGTCGCCGGTTGCGAGCCGGCCCACCGGCACGCGCTCGAAGCCGCCGTCGCCGTCGGGCCGCAGGCGCAGGGCGGTCTCGGGCATGCGGTTGAGCAGCGTGTCCAGCGCGCCGGCCGAGCGCTCGCGCAGGCGCGCCTCGAGCAGCCGGCCGCTGAGCAGGAAGAACACGAACATGGTGAGCGAATCGAAGTACACCTCCTGCCCGAGCGGACCGCCGGGATCGAAGGTGGCCACGCTGCTCACGCCGAAGGTGATGGCAATGCCCAATGCCACCGGCAAATCCATGCCCATGCGGCCGCTGCGCAGGTCGCGCAGCGCGCCGCGCAAGAAGGGGCCGCTGGAAAAGAAAAGCACCGGCAGGCTCAGCACCCACGAGGCCCAGCGCAGCAACTGCGCGCTGTCGGGCGCCAGCTCGCCGGGCTGGGCGGTGTACGCGGGGTAGGCGTACATCATCACCTGCATCATGCAAAGGCCCGCGACCAGCCAGCGCCAGAGCGCCAGGCGCGATTCGCGCCGCTGCAGCGCGGCTTGCCGCGACGAGGTGGCCGGCACCAGGCCGTAGCCGGCGCTGCGAACCGCGTCGAGCCACAGCGAGGGACGCGTATCGGCCGGGCGCCAGCGCATGCGCACGCGCTGGCGGGCGGCGTCCACATGCACCCGCTCCACGCCGGGCAGGCCGGACAGCGCGGCCTCCACCGTGAACGAGCATGCGGCGCAGTGCATGCCTTCGATGAGGAACTGGGATTCCCAGAGTGGGGGCGATGGGTCGTTGCCGCCGAGGTCCGGGCGCGGCTTGTTCAGCGGGCGGCCGAAGGAGGCCCACTGCTGCGGGTCGTCGAGCAGATGGTCATCACCGTCGCCGCCGTCTGCAGCGGATGCGCGCGGCTGCCCGCCGCCGGCGCGGCCGGCCGGATCGAGCGCAAGGGTGGCGGGCATGCGTGGAGGCTATGCGGCGGCGCTGCGCGGCGGGTTGATCTGAATCAAGGTCTCTGCGTTCGGATGGGAAGGCTTGAGACGCTCACCATGGCAGAGGGTTGTGTGCACCCACTCAAGGACAGGCAGAAGTACTCACGGCAACTGGTCACACCCGCAATGTGATCTGCATCACAGTTTCTGCGCACGGTCCCCAGCCCGGCAGCGGTAGATTTGCTGCCTAACTGAGAAACCCCGTGCCCGAAGTTGTCGAAGATTGCCCCCGTTGCGGTGCGCCCAAGGTGAGCTTCGACGTGAGGGCGATGGCCGTCGTCGACGTCCACAGCGGCTGGATGCGCGAGTTCGAGGCTTTTTGTCTTTGCAGCGAATGCGGCAGGTCGACCGTCTTCGTCCTCCACGACCGACACGCATGCAGCGCCGACGTGTTCAGCGCCTCGACCTTCCAGCAAGTCCACGCCCTCAGCGACCACGTCAGGTCGGTTCGGCACATCTCGCAGCGCGACGAAGGGCGCATGGCGCTCACGCCGGCCGAGATTTCCTTGCTCGACTTCACAAGAGATCTGCTCAGCGGACTGAACAGCAGCAGCGAGTTGAAAACTCAAAGCCCCCTGTCATGAGCAGACACTTGCCCGCTCAACGGGGCGAGCCATTCATTCAATGCGCCTGTTCGGGCGCCGAAAGCGCCGAGCCCATCGACTGGAACAAGGCCAACAGCTCGGCCACCGTCGGCAGCGTGTCGAACGGCCCGCCGCTCCACACATAGCGCACCACCCCGCCGCGGTCCACCGCCACCACCAGCTGTGTCGGCTGGAAGCTGCCCATGCGCAAAGCCGGAATCGGCGGCGGCGATTTCTCGCCGTGCAGCAGCAGGTCGTGCGCCACCATGGCGGACGAGGTCACCCAGTTCTCGGCCATCGCGCCCAGGCTCTGCTTTTCCATCACCACACCATAGGCTTCGTGCACGCGCCGGTCCGCGTCGCACAGATACGGCGTGGCCAGGTGGTAGTTGCGGAAATAGACGTCCGCCTCTTTCTGCGTGTTGTGGGTGATTTGCAGCACCTCGGCATCCAGCGCGACAAAGTCCGCATACGACTGGCTCAGGCGCGCCATGTTGCGGCGGCAGAAGGGGCAGAAAAGGCCCTTGGAAAACCACAGCAGCGGCGTCTTGCGGCCCCGGTAGTCCGACAGCGCGATCTCGCCGCCGCCCGCTGCGGGCAGCCGGAACTCGGGGGCGGCCTCGCCGACGGCCGGATGGGGATGGTGCGTGGTCTGTTCCATGGTGGACCCGAGGAGAAAACGCGCGCCCCATGATGGACGAAGCCAGCCCCAGCGGCAAGCGCCATCGCCGGCCGGCTCGGTTGCTCAGTTGCAGTGGATGAACTGGCCGCGGGTCTGGCACAGCCTTCCGTCCGGGCTGATCAGCCTCGAGCCGTTGCCGCCCGTGCTGTCGTAGCGGTTGCCCTGGCTGTCCCAGCAGCCGCCGGCGTTGCAGTTGCTCAACGGCGCAGGGGCCGGGGCCGGCGGCGGCGCGGCAGGTGGCGGAGGCGGTCGAACACGCTGCGGCTGTTGCTGTCCGGCCGCC
>NZ_BCUU01000133.1 GCF_001591385.1 Variovorax soli NBRC 106424 | reverse complement strand
CCGCCGGGCGGCGCCTGCGCGAGCGTCACGCCGGCGGCAGCGGAAAAAGCGAAGGCCAGGATGCCGACGGCGCGCGCCATGCGCCAGCGGCGGTGCCGGGCAAGGAACCCGGGCACCACGGAGATGGGTGAATGTGTGACAGGCAATTTTTTCGGTTCTTGTCCCCCTGCGGCCCGCCGAGCTTGCCCCGCGCAAGGGACGACCGAAGGGTTGCGCCATTCTCACCGATGGCGCGGCCCGCCTGTCGTCAACACATGGGGTGAGCAGCGCCCTACCTGGCGCCGTCTTCCGCCTCTTGCAGCAGGCGCCACATCACCTTGCCGCTGCCGCTCTTGGGCAGCGCATCCACGAACTGCACGGTGCGCGGGATCTTGTAGACGGCCATGTTCTCGCGGCACCAGGCGATGATGTCCTGCTCGCTGACCTTGCCCTTGAAGTCGGGCCGCAGCACCACCACCGCCTTCACCGATTCGCCGCGGTAGCTGTCCTTGGTGGCGATCACGCAGGCTTCCTGGATCGCCGGGTGGCGGAACATGAGCAGTTCCACCTCGGCCGGCCACACCTTGAAGCCGCTGGCGTTGATCATGCGCTTCAGGCGGTCCGTGATGAAGAAGTAGCCGTCCTCGTCCATGCGGCCCATGTCGCCGGTGCGGAAGAAGCGCTTGCCCTCGAACTCGATGAAGGCTGCCGCGTCGGCGTCCGGGCGCTTCCAGTAGCCGGCGAACACGCTCGGGCCGTGGGTGATGATTTCGCCGGATTCGCCCGGCGGCAGCTCCTGCAGCGTGTCGGGGTCGACCACGCGCGAGTCGGTGCTCATGTAGGGAATGCCCAGGCACTGCTGCTTGGGATTCTCGAAGGGGTTGGCATGCGAGGGCGCGGCCGTTTCGGTCAGGCCGTAGCCTTCCAGGTACTTCAGGCCGTACAGGTCCAGCAGGCGCTGCGCCACCGCCTGCGGCATGGCCGCGCCGCCGCCGCCGATGTGCTGCAGGCTGCTCAGGTCGTAGCTGGCGAAGTTGGGGCTGGCCAGCAGGTCGATCACCATGGTGGGGATGTTGGTCCAGCTCGTGACCTTCCAGCGCGAGATGAGGCGGCCGGCCAGCTCGCGGTCCCAGCGCGGCATGATGACCAGCGTGGCGCCCACCAGGACGGAGGTGTGCAGCATGCTCACCGTGCCGGTGATGTGGAACATGGGCACCACCGCCAGCACCACCATCTCGTGCGAGCCCAGGCCCCACAGCTGGCTGGCCACCGCGTTGTGCATCAGGCTCGAATGGTTGTGGATGCAGCCCTTGGGCAGGCCGGTGGTGCCGCTGGTGTAGGGCAGGAGCGCCATGTCGTTCGCACCCACCACATGCTCGGGCGCGGCGTGCCCGGCGCCGAGCGCATCGGTCCAGCTCATGACCTGCCCGCCCGCCAGCTGCGGCAGCGGGTGGCGCGTCAGCAGCCAGTCGCGCCAGGCGGGCACCGGCGCGTCGTCGCCTTCCACATTGGCGTCGAAGGCATCGGTGTACTGCGTGACGATCAGGTGCGCGAGCCGGTCCTTGGCATCGAGCGCATCGCTGGCCTTGGCCAGTTCGGCCGCGAGCTCGCCGGTGGTGATGGCGACCTTGGCCTCGGGGTCGGTGATGTAGTGCTTGAGCTCCTCGGCCCGGTTCATCGGGTTGACCGGCACCACCACCGCGTTGGCCCGCATGATGGCGAAGTGCGCGACGATGAGCTGCGGGCAGTTCTGCATGTCCAGCAGCACGCGGTCGCCGCGCTTGACGCCCAGGGCGTGCAGCGTGCCGGCCAGCCGCTCGACCTGGTCGGCCAGCTGCCCGTAGGTGGTGACCGTGCCGAAGAAGACCAGTGCGGCCTTGTCCGGATAGCGCGCGGCATTGACCGCCAGGTTGTGCCACATCGAGGTCGCGGGCACGGTGATCGATTTGGGCAGGCGCTTGGGCCAGAACTTGTAGTGCGGTCGTTCCATACGGTCGGTATCTCCAAGGGGGCCCCAGCCTACACAGGAGCCGGCTGCGGCACGAGACGGATTGGCCCTGATGCCGTCACCTTCGCGACGCGGGCCGATGCGCGGGATGCGCGGCTTGCGCGGGATGCATCCTCGTATGATCGCCGGCCCCATGACAACGAGATGGAGACCTGAATGACCAACGAGAAGAGCGGCGCGGCCCGCATCGCGCGCAGAACCCTGGCCCGGGCCGCACTGGCGGCCGCCGCGGCCTGTGCGGCGGCGGTGGCGCTGCCGGCCCTGGCGGCCTTTCCCGACAAGCCCATCAAGGTGGTGGTCGGCTTTCCGGCTGGCGGCCCGCTGGACCAGCATGCGCGCCTTTTGGCCGACAAGCTGCAGGCCGTGCTGGGCCAGCCCATCATCGTCGACTACAAGCCGGGCGCCGGCGGCTCGGTCGGCGCCGAGTCGGTCGCCAAGAGCGCGCCCGACGGCTACACGCTCATGCTGGCCAACACCGGCGTGTCGGTGATCAACGGCGCGCTCTACAGCAAGCTGCCCTACAACACGCAGCGCGACTTCGTGCCCATTGCGCGCACCGCCATGCAGCCGCTGGCCCTGCTGGTCACGCCCAAGCTGCCGGTGAAGAACCTGCAGGAATTCATCGCCTACGCCAAGGCGCGGCCCGGCCAGGTGAACTACGGCTCGGCCGGCAACGGCGGCATCAGCCACCTGGTGCCCGAGATGTTCAAGACCCAGGCGGGCATCTACATGGTGCACATCCCCTATCGCGGCAGTGCGCCGGCCTTCACCGACCTGATGGGCGGGCAGGTGCAGTTCATGGCCGAGTCGATCCCGCAGGCGGCCAATTACCACAAGCAGGGCAAGGTGCGGGCACTGGCCGTGACCAGCCGCGAGCGCAATCCCGCCCTGCCCGACATCCCCACCGTGATCGAGGCGGGCCTGAAGGGATTCGAGGTGGTGGGCTTCTACGGCTTCTTCGCGCCGGCCGCCACCCCCAAGGACGTGGTGTCCAGGCTCTCGGACGCCTTCCGCCAGGTGCTGGCCAACCCCGAGGTACGCGAGCGCATGGTGAGCCAGGGCGCCGACCCGGCCTTCCTGGGCAGCGAGGATTTCACCCGGTTCCTGGCCACCGAAACGCCGCGCTGGGACAAGGCGGTGAAGGCGTCGGGCGCCAAGATGGATTGAAAAAGCCCGCGCGAAAAGGCGCGGCACAGCTCTTGCATATCTGGCGCACGCCGGTCGACGTCGACCGGTCTCCAACCTGAAAGCCAGACATGCCCAAGCTCCACCGCCGCGCCGTTTCCTTCGGACTTGCCCTCGCCGTTCTTGCCGCCAGCGGAGCCGCCCAGGCGCAGAACGCGCTCGACAACGTCCTCAAGAGCAAGACGCTCAAGGTCGCCATTCCCACCGACTACCCGCCCTACGGCTCGGTCGACAAGACGATGCAGCCGGTCGGCCTGGACATCGACATGGCCAGGCTGATCGCCACCAGGCTGGGCGTGAAGGTGGAACTGGTGCCGGTCACCAGCGCCAACCGCATTCCCTACCTGCAGACGAAAAAGGCCGACCTGGTCATCTCCACCCTGGGCAAGAACGCCGAGCGCGAGAAGGTGATCGACTTCAGCTCGGCCTATGCGCCCTTCTTCCAGGGCGTGTTCGGGCCCAAGAACCTGAAGATCGCCAGCTTCGCCGACATGGCGGGCAAGACCGTGGCCGTGACGCGCGGCGCCATGGAAGACCAGGAACTGAACAAGGTGGCGCCGCCCAACGTGGACTACCGCCGCTTCGAGGACAACAACGCCACCATCGCCGCCTTCGTCTCGGGCCAGACGCAGACCCTGGCCGCCAGCGGCGCCGTGGCCGCGCAGATGATCGAGAAGAACCCGCAGATCAACGCCGAGTTCAAGCTGCTGCTGAAAGACAGCCCCTGCTTCGTCGGCATTGCCAAGGGCGAGGATGCACTCAAGGCCAAGGTCAACGAGATCATCGCGGGCGCGAAGAAGGACGGCACGCTGGACGCCATGTCGAAGAAATGGCTCGGCAAGGGCATCGGCGAACTGCCGGTCTGAGCGCCCATGGAATTCGACTTCGGCGCCGTCCTGGTGGACTGGCGCATGCTCGCCAAGGGCGTGGTGTGGACGCTGGGCCTGACGGCCATCGCCACTCTCATCGGCATGGCCGTGGGAACCGTGTGCGCCTGGGCGCGCGCCAGCGGCCCGGCCTGGCTGCGCTGGATCGTCGGCGCCTACGTGGAGCTGATCCGCAACACGCCCTTCATCGTGCAGCTGTTCTTCATCTTCTTCGGCCTGCCCGCCGCGGGCCTGAAGCTCACGCCCGAAGTGGCGTCGGTGATCGCGATGGTGCTCAACCTGGGTGCGTATTCCACCGAGATCATCCGCGCCGGCATCGAGGCCACGCCGCGCGGCCAGGTCGAGGCCGCCCAGAGCCTGGCGCTCGACAAGCTGCAGATCTACACGCGCGTGGTGCTGCCGCCGGCGCTGAAGAAGGTGTGGCCGGCCATGGTGAGCCAGATCATCATCGTGATGCTGGGCTCGGCGGTGTGCAGCCAGATCTCGGTGGAAGAGCTCAGCTACGCGGCCAACCTCATCCAGAGCCGCAACTTCCGCGCTTTCGAGGCCTTCATCGTGGCCACGGCGCTGTACCTGCTGCTGTCCATCCTCGCGCGCCGGCTGCTCAACTGGCTGGGCCCGCGCTTCCTGTTCGGGCGATGACGGCATGAACGACTTCTCGCTCTGGGACATTCTTCGCAACCTGCTGCTGGCGCTGCGCTGGACGGTGGCGCTCTCGGCCATTGCCTTTGTCGGCGGCGGGCTGGTGGGCGCCCTGCTGCTGTTCGCGCGGCTGTCGGGCGGGCCCTTCTTCGAGCGTGCCATCGGGCTGTACGTGCAGCTCTTCCAGGGCACGCCGCTGCTCATGCAGCTGTTCCTCGCCTACTTCGGCATTGCGCTCTTGGGCATCGAGGTGTCGCCGTGGACGGCCGCGGCGCTGGCCCTCACGCTCTACACCAGCGCCTTTCTCACCGAGATCTGGCGCGGCTGCGTGGCCTCCATCCCCAAGGGGCAGTGGGAGGCCTCGGCCAGCCTGGCGATGCGCTTTGGCGAGCAGCTTCGCCACATCATCCTGCCGCAGGCCCTGAAGATCGCCATTGCGCCCACGGTGGGCTTCCTGGTGCAGGTCATCAAGGGCACGGCGCTGGCCTCGGTGATCGGCTTCGTGGAGCTGACCAAGGCCGGCAGCATGATTTCCAACGCCACCTTCCAGCCCTTCGTGGTGTTCAGCTGCGTGGCGCTGATGTACTTCGCCCTGTGTTTCCCGGTGAGCCTGCTGGCCCGCCAACTCGAGAGAAAGACCCATGGCCGCCGTGCTTGAAGAACCCGGACCACAACGCGTCGCGCCCGCACCCGGCGGCGCGCCCATCGTGCGCATCACGGCGCTGCGCAAATCCTACGGCGCCCACGAGGTGCTCAAGGGCATCGACCTGGACGTGCTTCGCGGCGAGGTGGTGGCGATCATCGGCAAGAGCGGCTCGGGCAAGAGCACGCTGCTTCGCTGCATCAACGGCCTGGAGGTGTTCCAGGAAGGCTCGCTCACGGTGGACGGCAAGCCGCTGCTGCATGAAAGCGCGATGGCCATGCGCGAGCTGCGCCAGCGCGTGGGCATGATCTTCCAGGGCTTCAATCTGTTTCCGCATCTCTCGGTGGGCCGCAACGTGATGCTGGCACCCATGCTGGTCAAGCAGCGCGCGAAGCTGCAGGCCGCCTCGCAGGCGCGCAAGCTGCTCGCCCGCGTCGGGCTGGAGGAAAAGTTCGACGCCATGCCCGAGCAGCTCTCGGGCGGCCAGCAGCAGCGCGTGGCCATTGCGCGCGCCCTGGCCATGGAGCCAGCCGTGCTGCTGTGCGACGAGATCACTTCGGCGCTCGACCCCGAACTGGTGGGCGAGGTGCTGCGCGTGGTCGAGTCGCTGGCCGAGGAAGGCATGACCCTGCTCATGGTCACGCACGAGATGAACTTCGCGCGCAAGGTGGCCGACCGGGTCATCTTCATGCACCAGGGCCGGGTGCACGAGATGGGGCCGCCGGAGCAGCTCTTCGGCCATCCGCAAACGCCGGAACTGAAGCAATTCCTGTCCTCGCTGCACGACTGAATCCGGCCGGCCGATTGAACCCCGGCACCTGTGGCAAGCTCACAGGAGCATGGCTCATCGTTCCTTCCCCCGCCGGCGCTTCCTGCTTCGCGCCTTTGCCGCGGCGCTGCCGCTCGGCCTGCCGCTGGGCGCACGCGCGGGCTTCAACTTCTTCCTGAGCGAATACACCGCCAGCCGCGAAGAACTGCAGGCGGAGATCGCCAGGCGCTTTCCGCTGACGCAGCGCTATGCGGAGATTTTCAGCGTGACGCTGAGCGACCCGATGCTGGGCCTGGATGCGGGCGCCAACCGCGCCGCCATCACCACCCGCGTGAACATCGCCAGCCCGCTGATGCAGCCCTCCAGCGTGAACGGCACGGCGTCCATCAGCAGCGCGCTGCGCTACGACGTGGACGCGCTGGCCCTGCGCCTGCTCGATCCGCGCGCCGAGCGGCTGCAGCTGGACGGCGTGGTCGGCCGCGACGCACAGCGCCTGCAGCGCATCGGCGGCGCGGTGGCGCAGGAGCTGCTGCAGGGCTACCCCTTGCGCACCTTCAAGCCCGAGGAGCTGAAGTTCGGCCGCAAGACCTACGAGATCGGCGACATCACCATCGGGCAGGACGAGATCAAGGTGCAGCTCAAGTAGCTGCGGCGGCCGAGGCTGTGGCAAGCTAGGGCCACAACCACACGCCACGCCCCGACGATGACGCCACGCCACCTGCGCCTTGCCGCGCCGCTCGTTGCCTTGCTCCTGAATGCCCCCGCGCTGGCCTTCGACCTGCAGGCCCATCGCGGCGGCCGCGGCCTGGCCCCGGAAAACACCCTGGCCGCCTTCGCGCAGGCCGCCGCGCTGGGCGTGGACACGCTGGAGCTGGACGTCGGCCTCACCGCCGACGGCGTGGTCGTCATCTCGCACGACACCTCGCTCAATCCCGACCACACCCGCGACGCGCAAGGCCAGTGGCTTTCGGCCAAGGGCCCGAAGATCCGCTCGCTCACGCTCGAGCAGCTGCAGCGCTACGACGTGGGCCGCCTGCGGCCCGAGAGCGACTACGGCAAGCAGTTCGCCCGCCAGAAGCCGGTGGACGGCCAGCGCATTCCCACCCTCACGGCCCTGTTCGACCAGGTGCGCGCCCTGCCCGGCACCGCGCTGCACCTGAACATCGAGATCAAGGTCGACCCGACCCTGCCTGATGAAACCGCTTCGCCCGAGGCCGTCACCGACGCGCTGCTGGCCGAGATCGAGCGTGCCGGCATGGCCGGCCGCGTGACCATCCAGAGCTTCGACTGGCGCACCCTGGCACGGGTGGCGCAGCGCGCGCCGGACATCCAGCGCGCCTACCTCAGCAGCGCACGCACGCTGGCGGACTCGCGCTGGACCGCCGGGCTGGCGCTGGCATCGCACGGCGGCTCGCCCGCGCAGCTGGTCAAGGCCGCCGCCGGCCCGTCGAAGAAAGCCGTCATCTGGTCGCCCTCCTTCGGGCCGCTCACGCAGGCGCAGGTGCAGGAAGCCCACACGCTCGGCCTGCTGGTGCTGCCCTGGACGGTGAACACCCGCGCCGACATGGCCCGGCTGATCGACTGGGGCGTGGACGGCATCATCACCGACTACCCCGACCTGCTGCGCGACGTTCTGCGCGAGCGCGGCATGCCCCTGCCCACCGGAACGGAGGCTGTGCGATGACAACCACCACCCACGACACCTCGCTGCTGCAGGCGCAGTGGCAGTCGCTGTCCACCGTGCTGGAGCAGTTGCGCCTGGGCCAATGCCAGGTGGCCGACCTGGCCGCCCATGCCGCCCAGCTACCCGAGCTGCGCGCCGCCCTGCCCGAGCGGTTCGACACGGTGCTGAACGACCTGCTGGACCGCCTGTCGGCCAGCGCCCTGTTCGGCGAGGAAAGCTGCTCCTTCAGCCAGAAGGATCTGCTGGACGGGCTGCAATCGTGGCTGGCGCATGCGCAGCTGCGCCTCGGCCTGGCGGCCTGAAGCGTCGATCAGACGTGCCGGGTGACGGCGCTGGCGCGCCCCTCTTCCAGTGACTGCACGTCGGCACGCCGGTGCAGCGCCTCGATGATGCGGCAGCGCGGGCCCGAGCCGTCGCAGCCGTCGCGCAGCGCCTCCAGGTTGGCCTCCAGCACCCGCAGTTCGGCCAGGCGCTCGCGCACATGCGACAGGTGCGCATCCAGCGCCTCGCGCGCCGCGTCGCAGTCGGCCTTGCGCGACAGGTCCAGCGCCAGCAGCGTGCGCACCTCGTCCAGCGACATGTCCATGGCGCGGCACAGGCGGATGAAGCGCAGCTGGTGCAGGTCGGCCTCGCTGTAGCGGCGGTAGCTGTTGTCGCCGCGCCCGGCCGGCGCCAGCAGGCCTTGCGACTCGTAGTAGCGGATGTTGGCGGCGCTCACGCCGCTTTTCTCGGCCGCCTGGCCGATGCGATAACCTTGTTCGGCGGACGGCCTTGGTTCTGACATGGCTTGACCTTGAAGGGACTTGAAGCTTTCCAATGGTGGCACACAAGAAAAGACCCCGCCCATGCCAGACGCCTTCCTGAATCCCACGTCCAAGCCCTCATCCGATTCCGCTTCGCCGTCTGCCTGCGCCGATTCGTCCTGCGGCTGCGGCGCGGGGGCACCCATCTCGCTGCGGGCGCCGGCCGCGAACGACGCCAGTGGGCACAAGAAAGCGCACAGCCACGCGCACGACCACAAGCACGCGCACGAACACGGCGAATCCGACGGGCACGACCACGGCCCGCTGCCGGGCATGAAGCGGCTGGCTGCGTCGCTGCTTGCGGCGGTGGCCGCCGAACTGCTGCACTACTTCGCCCCCGAGACCACGGCCTGGCATGTGGCGGGCATGGCGGTGGCCGCGCTGGCCATCGCGCTGGCCGGCATCGGCATCTACCAGAGCGGCCTGCGCTCGCTGCTGCGCGGCAAGCTGGGCATCGACTCGCTGATGGCGGTGGCCGTCACCGGCGCCTTCCTCATCGGCCAGTGGCCCGAGGCCGCCATGGTGATGGCCCTGTATGCGCTGGCCGAGCTGATCGAGCACCGGGCGGCCGACCGGGGGCGCCATGCCATCTCCGGCCTGATGGTGCTGGCGCCCGAGCAGGCCGACGTGCTGGGCGAGGACGGCAGCTGGCGCCGCGCCGCGGCGCGCGACGTGGCCGTGGGCGCCACGGTGCGCGTGCGGCCCGGCGAGCGCCTGCCCTTCGACGGCGTGGTCAGCACCGGCAGCGGCGCAGTCGACCAGGCCAGCGTGACGGGCGAAAGCATGCCGGTGGACAAGGTCCCGGGCGACGCCCTTTTTGCCGGCACCATCAACCTGGGCAGCGAACTGCAGTTCCGCGTGACGGCCGCGGCCGGCAACACCACGCTCGACCGGATCATCCATGCGGTGGAGCAGGCTCAAACCTCGCGCGCCCCCACCCAGCGCTTCGTGGACCGCTTTGCCGCCGTGTACACGCCGGCCGTCTTCCTCATCGCACTGGCCGTGGCCATCCTGGCGCCGCTGCTGCTGGGCTGGGGCTGGCAAGACGCCATCTACAAGGCGCTGGTGCTGCTGGTGATCGCCTGCCCCTGCGCGCTGGTGCTCTCCACGCCGGTCACGGTGGTGAGCGCGCTCACCGCGGGCGCGCGGCGCGGCATCCTGATCAAGGGCGGCAACCATCTGGAGGCGGCGCGCACGCTCAAGGCGATCGCGCTGGACAAGACCGGCACCATCACCGAAGGCAAGCCGAAGCTGGTGCACTGGCAGGTGTGGGACGGCGCCCAGCCGGCAGACGTGCAGCGCGCGGCGGCCGGGCTGGCCGGCCGCTCCGACCACCCGGTGTCGCGCGCCATCCTGGCCGGCCTGGACGAGAAGCAGCGGGCCGACGCCTACGACTTCACCGACTTCAAGGCCCTGCCCGGCCTGGGCACCGAGGGCCGCGTGGCCGGCGACCTGCTGGTGCTGGGCAACCACCGCCTGATCGAAGACCGCGGCCAGTGCAGCGACGCGCTGGAAGCCGTGCTGCGCGAGCACGAGCGCCAGGGCCGCACCGTGACGCTGCTGGCCAGCGCACGCGGCGTGATCGGCGTGTTCGCGGTGGCCGACACCGTCAAGCCGCAGGCGCGCGATGCCATCGCCGAGCTGGGCCGCCTGGGCATCGCCCCCGTCATGCTCACCGGCGACAACGAGGCCACCGCGCGCGCCGTGGCCGCGCAGGCCGGCATTACCGAATTGCGCGGCAACCTGCTGCCCGAGGAAAAGCAGGGCGCCATCCGCGAGCTGCAGCGCCGCCATGGCCCCACCGGCATGACCGGCGACGGCATCAACGACGCGCCCGCCCTGGCCCAGGCCGACATCGGCTTCGCCATGGGCAAGGCGGGCACCGACATCGCCATGGAAGCGGCCGACGTGGTGATCATGAACGACGACCTGCACCGCCTGGCCGAGACCGTGCGCCTGTCGCGCCGCACACACGGCGTGCTGTGGCAGAACATCAGCCTGGCGCTGGGCATCAAGCTGGTGTTCCTGCTGCTGGCGGTGGCAGGCCAGGCCACCATGTGGATGGCGGTGTTCGCCGACATGGGCGCCAGCCTGCTGGTGATCGGCAACGGGCTTCGCCTGCTGCGCCACAAGGGCTGAGCGGCGCGGTTACGGACGGGTTACGAGTCGCGCCGGCAGCCCTCCATAATCGGCCGCCATGCCACTTGGACAATCCGCGAATCCTTCTTCCAGCAGCGCGCCGGACGGCGCCATCACCGACGTGGCCGGCATCGAGGTCGGCCACTTCAGCGACCCGCGCCGGCCCACCGGCTGCACCGTGATCCTGGCCAGGGAAGGCGCGGTGGGCGGCGTCGACGTGCGCGGCGCCGCGCCCGGCACGCGCGAGACCGACCTGCTGGCACCGGGCAACCTGGTCTCCACCGTGCATGCCGTGATGCTGGCCGGCGGCAGCGCCTGGGGCCTGGCCGCCGTCGACGGCGCGGTGCGCTGGCTGGAGGAACGCGGCGTGGGCATGGACGTGCGCTTCGGCACCCTGCCCATCGTGCCCGCCGCGGTGCTGTTCGACCTGCCGGTGGGCGATGCGCGCATCCGCCCCGATGCAGGCGCCGGCTACGCCGCCTGCGAGGCCGCTTCCAGTGCCGCGCCGGCCGAAGGCAACGTAGGCGCCGGCAGCGGCGCGCTGGTGGGCAAGCTGTTCGGCGTGGAGCGCGCCATGAAGGGCGGCATCGGCACCGCATCGGTCACCGTGGCCGGCGTCACGGTGGGCGCGCTCATCGCCTGCAACGCGCTGGGCGACGTGCTCGACCCCGACACCGCGCAGGTGGTGGCCGGCGCGCGCACGGCCGACGGCAAGCGCCTGCTCGACACCCGCCGCGCCCTGATGCGCGGCGACCTGCCCAAGCCCCTGCTGGCGGGCACCAACACCACCATCGGCGTCGTCGCCACCGACGCCGCGCTCACCAAGGTGCAGGCGAGCCGGCTGGCCATGGTGGCGCACGACGGCCTGGCGCGCGCCATCAACCCGGTGCACACCATGAGCGACGGCGACACGCTGTTCGCGCTGGCCACCGGCCGCGCCGCGCCGAGCGG
>NZ_BCUU01000132.1 GCF_001591385.1 Variovorax soli NBRC 106424 | reverse complement strand
GGGCCAGCGGATCAGGCCGGCTGCAGCGCCTTGGGCACCACGGGCATGCGCATGCCCACGCCCATGCGGTTCCACGCATTCATCATCGCCACGACCAGCGTCAGCTCGGCGATCTCGCGGTCGTCGAAATGCGCGCGCAGCCGCTCGAAGTCCGCATCGGGCGCATGCGTGTCGGCCACCTGCGTGAGGCTTTCGGCCCATTGCAGCGCGGCGCGCTCGCGCGCGTCGTACAGGGACACTTCGTGCCAGGTCACGAGGCTGTTGATGCGCTGCAGGTCCTCGCCCAGCTCGAGCAGGTCGCGCGCATGCTTGTCCACGCAGTAGGCGCAGCCGTTGATCTGCGACACGCGCAGCTGGACCAGGTCGATGAGGCGGGTGCCCAGGGTCGAGTCCGCCAGCGCGGCCGCGGCGCCGCCCATGGCCTTGTAGGCTTGCGGTGCCAGCTGGTGCCAGGGCAGTCGCGCCTTGGTGTTGATTTCTTGGGTCATGATGGATGTCCTTTGGGTTGAGCTACATCCACAAGACGGCCAGCCGGCCCGCGCTGTGACAACGGGCGGCCGACTCAGAGCGGCCGGACGTTCTGCAGCTTGTCCGGATTGCGCTGCGAATGGATGCGCAGGATGTGCACACCATCGGTCTCGAAGGACTGCACCGATTCGAGTTCGCCATTCACGTAGCGCAGCAGGCCCGGCATGCCGTTGACCTCGGCCAGCACCATCTGCAACGAGCCGCGGGCTCGCAGCGCCACGGCGTAGTACAGGTGCGCCAGCCGGTCGCGCCCGCGCAGCACCTTGCCGAAGCTGGGCGCCTTGCCGCCGCCGTCGCCCACCAGTTCGACCTGCTCGGCCAGCAGCGCCTTGATCTGCTTCAGGTCACCCTTCATGGCGGCCTGCGCAAAGCCCTGCAGCAGCCGCTCGTGCGCCGTGCGGTCGACCGGGAAGCGCGGGCGCTCGTCGCGCAGCTGCGCCTTGGCGCGGTGCACCAGCTGGCGGCAGGCGGCCTCGCTCTTGCCGAGCACGCGCGCGACCTCGCCGTAGTCCGCATCGAACACCTCGCGCAGCAGGAATGCGGCGCGCGCCTCGGGCGTGAGCCGCTCCATGAGGGCGAGGAAGGCGACAGACAGGTTGTCGGCGCGCTCGAGCAACTGCTCGGGCGAGGCGGGCGAATCGCTCACCAGCGGCTCGGGCAGCCAGGTGCCGAAATAGTGTTCGCGCCGCACCTTGGCCGCGCGCAACCGGTCGATGGACAGGCGCGTCACCACGGACACCAGCCAGGCCTCGGCGCTTTGCAGCGCATCCGTGGCAGCTTCGTGCCAGCGCAGCCAGGCGTCCTGCACCACCTCTTCCGCCTCGGCGACGGAGCCGAGCATGCGGTAGGCGATGCCCATCAGGCGCGGGCGCAGGCGATCGAAGGCTTGGGTGGCGGCATCCATGCGTGCAAGACGTTCGCAGGTGCCGCGTTGTGACGGGCGAGCGGGCTTGCCCGCTCCTCGCGAAATCAGGCGCCCTGGTAGGCGGTCTTGGGCGCCAGCGTGGCGGCCAGCTCCTTGCGGTAGCGGTTGAGCTCCTGCACGGTCTTGAAGCTGCGGTTCATCAGCAGGCTCAGGTTGTGCAGGATGCGCTCGCCGACCTTGCCTTCCCACACGGCGTCGAAATTGATCTGCTTGTCCAGCCAGTGCTCGAGCCAGTTGGGGTCGGGCATGCGGCTCTGGATGGTGTCGTTGGGGAACAGCGACTTGTTCACATGCAGGTTGGTCGGATGCAGCGCCTGGGCCGTGCGGCGCGCACTGGCCATGAGCACGCCCACCTTGGTGAAGGCGCTGCGCGCCTCGTCGCCGAACTTTTCCAGGGCACGCTTCATGTAGCGCAGGTAGGCGCCGCCGTGGCGCGCTTCGTCCTGGCTGAGCGTGGTGTAGATGTGCTTGATGACCGGCTCGGTGTGCCACTCGGCGGCCCGGCGGTACCAGTGGTTCAGGCGGATCTCGCCGCAAAAGTGCAGCATGAGCGTCTCCAGCGGCGGCGCCGGGTCGAAGTCGAAGCGCACCTCGTGCAGCTCCTGCTCGGTGGGCGCATGCTGGGGCGCAAAGCGCTTGAGGTATTCCATCAGCACCAGCGAGTGCTTTTGCTCTTCGAAGAACCAGATGGACATGAAAGCGGAAAAATCGCTGTCGTGCCGGTTGTCGCGCAGGAACATCTCGGTGGCCGGCAGCGCCGCCCACTCGGTGATGGCGTTCATCTTGATGGTTTGCGCCTGCTCATCGGTCAGGCGGCTGGCGTCGAAGGACTGCCAGGGAATGTCCCGATCCATGTCCCAGCGGACGGATTCGAGTTGCCTGAAGAGTTCCGGGTACAGCATTTTGGGTCTTTCTTGAGCTAACGGATTTTAAACTGCCGCAATCTGGCTTTCTGGGCCGTATCCAATCGTTTTTACCTGTCGTTGGAGATTTGTCATGCCGCACCCCTTCCGACTGACCGTCCGAACACTCCTGAGCGCCGCTGCCGGGGCCCTGCTGGCCCTGGCCGGCGGCGCCCACGGCCAGTCGGCTCCGCCCCCAGCCTCGGGCGCCGCCTACCCGGCCAGTTGCCCTTCCCTGCTGCGCCAGAGCTTCGACCGCCTGCAGGACGAAAAGCCCCAGTCGCTGTGCCAATACGCGGGCAAGGTGCTGCTGGTGGTGAACACCGCAAGCTTCTGTGGATTCACGCGCCAGTACGAGGGGCTGGAGGCGCTCGACCGGAAATACCGCGCCAACGGCCTGGTGGTGCTTGGCTTTCCGTCCAATGACTTTGCACAGGAAACCGGCAGCAACAAGGAAGTGGCGGACTTCTGCGAGAACACCTTCGGCGTGAAATTCCCGATGTTCGTCAAGTCGGCCGTGCGCGGCAGCGACGCCAACCCGCTGTTCAAGGAACTGGCGCGCCAGACCGGAACCACGCCCAAGTGGAACTTCTACAAGTACCTGGTGGGCCGCGACGGCAAGGTGGTCGCGGCCTATTCGAGCCTGACCGAACCCGATGACCGGGACCTGCTCGCAGCGCTGCAAAAGCAACTGGCCCAGCCAGCCCATTGAAGCATTCAGGAACGATCCCGCGCGGGTTGACATTTCGGTATCATTTACTTACCACGGTCCAGGGAACCGTCAAAAGATTGCTGCCTCATACTGTGCAAGCAGCCTTGCTGCGACGGTTTTCGTGCCGCGAAGTCTTCCTGCGCTACGCGCGCCTGGTCGAAATCCTGAAGCGACTCTTCTCCTCCTCCCTCCCTCCCTCCTTCGTTTCGGGGCGCTTCGCGGCACTTTTGTATTTTTGGCCTCCGTGGCCCAACACACGCAAAAAGCAAAAGGCGCCCTCGGGCGCCTTTTTCATTTGGGCTGAAAAATCTCAGCTCGGCTGCGTGTCCGCAAAGCTGGGCCGCTGCAGCAGCTTTTCATGCAGCCGGTCCAGGTTGGGGAATTCGGCGCGCCAATCGATTTCAGGAAAGCGGAAGCTCACCCAGCCCAGGGCGCAGCCCACGGCAATGTCCGACAGGCTCAGGTGGATGCCGCTGCAAAAGGGCTTGTCGCCCAGGCCCTTGGACATGGCGGCAATACCGGCCAGCACCTTGGCGCGCTGGCGCTCGATCCAGGCCTGGCTGCGCTCGCCATCGGCCCGCTTGGGCCAGGTCGCTTCCAGCCGCCAGAGCACGCCGGCATCCAGCACGCCGTCGGCCAGCGCTTCCCAGGTCTTGACCTCGGCGCGCTCGCGGCCCTGGGACGGAATGAGCTTGCCGACCGGCGACAGCGTGTCCAGGTATTCGACGATGACGCGCGAATCGAACATGGCTTCGCTGCCCTCCATGATCAGGCAGGGCACCTTGCCCAGCGGATTGGAGTGGCCGATGGTGGTGTCGTCGGCCCAGACGTTTTCCTGGACGAACTGGTAGTCCAGGCGCTTTTCGGCCATGACGACTCGGACCTTGCGTACGTACGGGCTGGCGGCGGATCCGATCAATTTCATGCGTTCTCTCTTCTCTCCGGGACGTCTCGTTTGACGATCTTTAGCGCTTTGATTCTAGGTGGAACGCCCGTTGCACAAGCCGCAACCTAAAATTGGGGGATGAGTCTCTCCACTGTTTCCGCCCTGTCTCCCCTTGACGGCCGCTATGCCGCCAAGCTCGCCGCCCTGCGGCCCCTGATGAGCGAACAGGGCTACATGCACCGTCGCGTCCAGGTGGAAGTGGCCTGGTTCATCGCCCTGTCGGACGCCGGTTTTGCCGAGTTCAAGCCGCTCACCGGCGGCGCCCGCAAGTACCTGCTGGGCCTGGTCGCCAACTTCTCAGAGGCCGATGCCCGTGCCATCAAGGACATCGAGAAGACCACCAACCACGACGTGAAGGCGGTCGAGTACTGGATCAAGTCCAAGTTCGAGGCCCGGCCCGAGCTGGAATCCGCCGCCGAGTTCGTTCACTTCGCCTGCACCAGCGAAGACATCAACAACACCAGCCACGCGCTGCAGATCAAGGCGGCCCGCGAGAGCGTCATCCTGCCGGCGCTGGACGGCCTGCTGGCCACCCTGGGCAACATGGCGCGCGACTTTGCCGCCGTGCCCATGCTGTCGCGCACCCACGGCCAGACGGCCAGCCCGACCACCGTGGGCAAGGAAATCGCCAACGTGGCGGTGCGCCTGGCCAAGGCCCGCGCGCAGATCGCCTCGGTGGAACTGCTGGGCAAGATGAACGGCGCGGTGGGCAACTACAATGCGCACCTGGCCGCCTGGCCCGAGTTCGACTGGGAAGCCTTCAGCCGCAAGGTGGTCGAGACGCCGGCGCCGCTGGGCCTGGGCCTGACCTTCCAGCCCTACAGCATCCAGATCGAGCCGCACGACTACATGGCCGAGCTGTTCGACGCGCTGGCCCGCGCCAACACCATCCTGGTCGACTTCTCGCGCGACGTCTGGGGCTATGTGAGCCTGGGCTACTTCAAGCAGCGGCTGAAGAAGGGCGAGATCGGCTCGTCCACCATGCCGCACAAGGTCAACCCGATCGACTTCGAGAACGCCGAAGGCAACCTGGGCCTGGCCAACGCCATCCTGCGCCACCTGAGCGAGAAGCTGCCCGTGAGCCGCTGGCAGCGCGACCTGACCGACAGCACCGTGCTGCGCAACATCGGCGTGGCCTTCGGCTATGCCACCCTCGCCTACGCCAGCCTGGCCACCGGCCTGGGCAAGCTGGAGCTCAACGAGGAGGCGCTGGCCGCCGACCTGGACGCCTCGTGGGAAGTGCTGGCCGAGCCGATCCAGACGGTGATGCGCCGCTTCGGCGTGCAGGGCGCCTACGAGCAGCTCAAGGAAGTGACGCGCGGCAAGACGGTGACGGCCGAGGCGCTGCACGGGCTGATCCGCTCGCTGGAGATCCCGCAGGCCGAGAAGGACCGGCTGCTGGCCATGACGCCGGCGAGCTACACCGGGAAGGCGGCCGAACTGGCCCGCCGCCTGGAATCCGCCGCAGATCCCAAGTAAGCGATCGCTGCGTGGCAAAATGCCCGCAGAAACAGGCGCGGCCTCCGCGCCTGTTTTTTCGCCCTCTTCCAGCCAGCGCGCATCCACCTGCCGCGCCAGCCAGCAACCATGACACCCGATAGCCCCATTCCGTGCGGCCTGCTTTGCGTCGTCTATGGCTCCAGCTGCATCGCTGGATTGCCCTCAGCTTCGGCTGGCTTCTTGCGCTGGTAGCGCTGCTGGGCGCCGCCCTGGTGGTTGCGCCCGCGCTGGACCGCTGGGCCAACCCGCAGCTCTTTCATTCGAATCACGCCCCCGGCGCCGCAACGGCGCCGATGGAGCCCATCCGCCAGCACCTGCTGGCTGAGTTCGGCCCGTCTTCCAGCCTGACGCTGCGCCCGCCGCGCCAGGCGGACGACACGCTGTGGGTGCGCGTTCGCGGCGGCAGCTGGAGCGGCACCGTCTATTTCGACCCGTCCACCGGTGCCGAACAGGGCCGGCGCGGCCAGCACGAAGGCGCCTACAACCTGCTGTTCGAGCTGCACAGCGAACTGCTCATGGGCGAAAGCGGAAAGGCGGTGCTGACCATCATGGCTGCGGCTTACGTGCTGCTGCTGGTCGGCGGGCTGGTGCTGTGGTGGCCGCGCAGCTGGCCGCCCAGGCTGCGCGTGGAATGGCGCCAGGGCTTGATGCGCGCCCTCTTCGACCTGCACCGCACGGCGGGCGCGCTGCTGGGCGTGCTGATCCTGGTCTCCATCGTCACGGGTGCCTACATGGCCTGGGCGCCGATGCGCGGCTGGGTCAGCCAGCTGGCCGGGCAGGCCCCCGTCAAGGCGCCCAAGGTGGCTGCCGTGGTCGACGGCCAGCCGCCAGCCGCGCTCGATGAACTGGTGAGCCGGGCGCAATCCGTGTTCCCCGACGGGGCAGTCGGCTACATCCACGTGGCGGGCGAGCGCACGCGCCCCGTGCAAGTGCGCCTGCAGCTGCCGGACGATCCGCACCCCAACGGCCGCAGCGCCGTGTACCTGCATCCGGTCACCGGGCAGGTGCTTGCGGCCCAGCGCTGGAACGAGCTCGATCTCGGCGCCCGCGCGGTGTCGGTGATGTACCCCCTGCATACCGGCACGCTGGGCGGGCCGGTGCACGAAGTCCTCACGGCCCTTGTCGGACTGTCGCTCGCCACCCTGGGCGGCAGCGGCCTGTGGCTGTGGTGGCGCCGCCGAAGACGCTGAAGACGTTGTCGGTTTTCTTTTTCCAAACGATCGCTGTCACACACCACCATGCTCAAGAAACGCTCGCTTCCTTCCCGCACCCTCGTCGCCACCGCCTGCGGCCTGGCCCTGCCCCTTCACGCCTGGGCGCAGAGCAGCGTCACCGCCAGCAATGGCGGCCAGCTCAACGCCATCGAGGTCAGCGCCGACTGGCTCGGCTCGGGCCTGCAGAACAGCGTGCAGGGCTTTGCCGGCGCGCGCACGGTGGTCAAGCGCGAGGCCATCGCCGAAACCGGCGCGTCCACCATCGACGGGGTGATGCGCTTCATTCCGGGCGTGCAGGTCACCAACAACTCCTCCAGCGGCGGCTCGGCCATCTCGCTGAACATCGGCGTGCGCGGCCTCGAGGGCCGCTACTCGCCACGCACCACGGTGCTGCTGGACGGTATTCCGATGGCGGTGGCGCCCTACGGCCAGCCGCAGCTGTCCTTCGCTCCCTTATCGCTGGGCAACATCGAATCGATCGACGTGGTGCGCGGCGGCGGTGCCGTGCGCTACGGGCCGCAGAGCGTGGGCGGCATCATCAACTTCCGCACCCGCGACATTCCCAACCAGCCGGTGGCCGGCGATGCGGCGGTGCGCTACAACGACTTCAGCGAAGGCGGCCACAACACGCAGTACAGCGCCTTCGTCGGCGGCCAGGTGAACCAGGACCTCGGCGTGGCGCTGCTGTATTCGGGCCAGGACGGCTCGGGCTGGCGCCAGCACAGCGACGAGAAGACGGACGACGTGGCGCTGAAATTCCGCTACGCGCTCACCTCGACCTCCGAGGTGTACGGCAAGTTCTCGTACTACGAGGCGCGCACCGACGTGCCCGGCGGCCTGACCAGCGCGATGTATGCCGCCGACCCGTTCCAGTCGCAGCGCACGCGCGACCAGTGGAGCGGCCGGCGCACGGGCATCGACCTGGGCTACATCAACACCATCTCGGACACGCAGGAGTTCGAGCTGCGCACCTACTACAGCGACAGCTTCCGCCAGAGCGTGCTGGCCAACGGCTTCGACGCCACCGCAACCTCGCTGAGCAGCCAGCCGCGCAACTACGGCGTGTTCGGCATCGAGCCGCGCTACACGCAGCGTTTCTTCGCGGGCAGCTTCACGCACGACGTGTCGGTGGGCATGCGCTATTTGCGCGAGCGTGCCGACGAGACGGTCATCAACACCACCCTGCGCACCGGCCGCAGCAGCGTAAGCCGGGCATCGGACAACAGCACCGACGCCTATGCCTACTACATCGACGACCAGATCGCGGTGGGCAACTGGCGGGTGACCCCGGGCCTGCGCTTCGAGGACGTGGAAACCGGCCGGGTGAACAAGCTCAACGGCTACAGCGAATCCGTCAAGGACAGCCAGCCGCTGCCCTCGCTCAATGTGGCCTACCTGCTGAATTCGCAGTTCACGCTGTTCGGCAACTACACCACCTCCTACGGCAGCATCCAGCACCTGCAGCTCAACCTGAACCCGCGAGGCAATCCGCTGGAGGCGGAAACCGCGGAGACGGTGGAGGCCGGCGTGCGCTGGAACCGCGGCGACGGCACCTCGGCCGAGGCCACGGTGTTCGACATGCGCTTCGACAACCAGCTGGAGCTGTTCGGCAGCGGCGCCACCGCCTATTGGGTGAACCGCGGCAAAACGCATCACCAGGGCGTGGAGACGCGCGCGACCTACGCCTTCGACAAGGCGGGCCTGCTGTCGGGCCTGTCGGCCTATGCCGCCCTGACCTACACCAAGGCAACGCTGCGCGAGGGCGCCTTTGCCGGCAACGACCTGCCCTTCTATTCGCGCTGGACCGATGCGCTGGGCCTGCGCTATGCCCTCGGCACCTGGGACTTCGAGCTGTCGAGCACGCACCAGTCCAATCAGTATGCGGACGACGCCAACACCCAGGCCGAGAACGCCGCCGGATCGCTGGGCGTGATTCCCGGCTTCCGCCTGTGGAACGTGCAGGCCCGATGGAAGATGCCCAGCCGCCCCGGCGTGGAGCTGGCGTTCGGCGTGAACAACCTGACCGACGAGCGCTACTTCACGCGCACCACCGACACCAATGCCGGCAAGCTGGTGGGGGCGCCGCGCACGGTGTTCATGCAGGGAACGGTGAAGTTCTGAGCCTTAAACTCACCGCCCCATGGCGCTCAAATCCACAGTCTTCAAGGCCAGTCTCGCGGTGGCCGACATCGACCACGGCTACTACGCCGACCATTCACTGACGCTCGCGCGCCACCCCAGCGAAACCGACGAGCGCATGATGCTGCGCCTGGTGGCGCTGGCCTTCAACGCGCACAAGCTGCAGGACGTGTGCGCCGGCGACGGCACGCTGGGCTTCGGCGCCGGCCTGTCGAACCCGGACGACCCGGACGTGTACCTGCGCGACTTCACCGACCGCATGCGGGTGTGGATCGAAGTCGGGCAGCCCGAGGAAAAGCCGCTCACCAAGGCCTGCGGCAAGGCCGACGAGGTGCTGCTGTATGCCTACGGGCATGCCGCCGAGGTGTGGTGGCGCGGCATCGAGAACAAGCTCAGCCGCCTGGCCAACCTGCAGGTGTACCGCGTGCCGGCCGCCACGGCGCAGGCGCTGGCCGCATGCGCCCAGCGCAGCATGCAGCTGCAGGCCACCATCCAGGAAGGCGTGCTGATGCTGGGCGACGCGTCGCGCAGCATCGACATCGAGCCGCTGCGCTGGAAGTAACGGGCGCTCAGCTGCCCGGCGGCATCATGGCGCCGCAGCGCCAGCATTGCTCGAAGCCGCCCTCCACCAGTTCGCCGCATGCGCAATGCCAGCGCCGCTGCGTGGGTTGGCGCAATTCGGCCAGCAGCTGCTCGGCCTGTTCGAACTGATCGTCGTCCTCGACCCACACTTCCGGCAGGCACTGGTCGGGCGGCAGCTGGCCAGCCGCCGCGGCGAGGAACTCGCGCTGGACCGAGGCGCCGATGCCCCGCGCGCGCAGCACATCGGCCCACAGCGTGGCAATGGCCAGATTGGGCGCTTGGGCAAGACGGCGCATCGCGTTCGACCTCCTCAGCCGGCGGGTTCGGATGGCGCGGCGAGCTTGTCCGACTCCCGGGCGCGCTCGGCGTAGCGGTTGAAGCGCCAGGCGGTGTCCTGCATGGTGATGCGGCGCCAGGTGGCGCGCTTTTCCACCGGCGTCATGGCGGGCCAATGCTGCACTTCGTCGAAGGTGCGTCCGCAGCCCTTGCATTCGTCGTCTCCCTGGCTGGTGGAGCAGATGGCAATGCACGGCGTGTCGGGCGTGGTGTGGTACCAGGCCTCCCAGGCCGCCCAGGCCTTGGCGGGAAAGCCGAACTCGTCGGCCTCGTCTTCATGATGAAAGACCATGAGCGCGTAGACCTCAGCCAGCGCGCGGATTTCAGGCGCCAGGGTGATGCCGTCGGGCGACGGCTTGCGCTCGCGCCAGTAGTTGATGGCGGCCTCGATGTCGGTGATGTGAATGGCGGCCATGTCGGGGAAAAAAAGCTGGGCGCGAATGATAAGACGGCAGGGGCCGATACTTTCGTTAGCTATTGTTTTGATAGCATCAAATCCAATAAACATCGAAGTTGCGAACGCATTTTGCTTGAATCACTCAGTTTTTTCCGCTTGCAAGGCCAACTTGCCGATGCTCTAATCGTGGTTTCCGAAGGGGAGTAGCTCCCGTCCGGGCGCTGGCAACAAGGAACATTTCTTGGCCGGCTCCGGATATCGGCAGGTCGTCAATACGGAGCCATGCGCTTCCGGCCTGCTGGGTAGGCCGCAAGTGCTTTTTGCTTGCGGCAGGCTGAGCAAGACCTTCGATTGAACCCTGCGCCAGGTTTGGTCGAAGTGTTGCCCCGTTCTGAAGCTCCGTTCACTGCACGGCGGCTTCGCAGCGAACACTCCAACTGACCAGACGCGGGAACCGAAAAGCATCTCGTCAAGTCACTACAAACGGAGTTTTCTTCAATGGAATTCTTGAGCGCCCCCTGGTGGTCTGCCCTGCTGGCCATCATCCTCATCGACCTGGTCCTCGCTGGCGACAACGCCATCGTCATCGCCCTGGCCGCGCGCGCCCTGCCCAAGCACCTGCAGAAAAAGGCAATCGTCTGGGGGACCGTCGGCGCCATCGTGGTGCGCTCGCTCATGACCATCGGCGTGGTCTGGCTGCTCAAGATTCCGGGTCTGCTGCTGGTCGGCGGCCTGGGCCTGCTGTGGATCGCCTACAAGCTCGTCGCCAACAGCGACGACCATGACGAACACGGCGTGACCGCCACCACCTTCTGGGGTGCCATGAAGACCATCATCGTGGCCGACGCGCTGATGGGCGTGGACAACGTGCTGGGCGTGGCCGGTGCCGCGCACGGTTCGTTCGATCTGGTGGTCATCGGCCTGCTGATCAGCGTGCCGATCGTGGTGTTCGGCAGCTCCATGGTGCTCAAGCTGGTGGACCGCTTCCCGGCCATCATGTACATCGGCGCCGGCGTGCTGGCCTATACGGCCGCCAAGATGATCGTGACCGAACCGATGCTCGCCAGCGTGTTCGGCACCAAGGAAAACCCTGCCGTGGCACTGCGCTACGCGGTGGAAGCTGGCTGTATCGTATTGGTGCTGGGCCTGGCCTGGCTGGCCACGCGCAAGAAGGCACGTCCTGAAGAGCCGGCCCAGATCGCCGCGGCGGCGCAGGAGCCGTCGCGAGAGCACTGAAAAAGAAAACACTTCGTCGAAAGCACATCTTGGAAACCATCATCCTGTTCGTCGACGATGCGGCCTACGCCCGAGACCAGCTCAGGCTGCATGTGCCCGCCAACCCGGCACCGGCCGGCTCGGTGCACTGGATCCTGGTGGCCTGCGCGCCGCGCATGACCCATCGCATCAGCAAGTGGGTCAGCCACAGCGCGCGCGAGAACTGGCGCGCCAAGTGGTTCGCCAAGACGCAGGATCAGTTGGTTCCGCTGCTCAGCCAGGGCGACTGCCAGGTCACCCCGGTGCTGGCCAAGGGGCCCCTGAGCGAACTGGCGCGCGAGCTCAAGCTGCGCCACGGCGCGGCCGCCACGGTGGTGGACGCACGCCGGCCCAAGGTCGGCGTGGCGCTCGAGCCGCTGGCGCCCACCCAGGCGCC
>NZ_BCUU01000131.1 GCF_001591385.1 Variovorax soli NBRC 106424 | reverse complement strand
CCCTCGTCGGAGGCGGCGGCGCGTGCCGCCTCGCGCGCCGGCTGCGCGTCTTCCAGCGGACCGCTCGCCTCCAGCGCGCGGATGGATTCGGTCAGCAGCGGCGAGGGGGCGATCAACGCGGGTGCGCTGGCTGTTGGCGCCTTACTTGCGCGCGTCGTCCTTGAGCTGCGGCAGCTCGGAGCCGCTGGAGGGTGCCAGCAGGCCGGTCTTCACGTACGTCATGAGCTTGTCGCGCGTGTCGACGATGTCGAGGTTGCGCATGGTCAGCTGGCCGATGCGGTCGGCCGGCGAGAAGGGCGCGTCTTCCACCTTCTCCATCGACAGGCGCTCGGGCTTGTAGGTGAGGTTGGGCGAGTCGGTGTTGAGGATGGAGTAGTCGTTGCCCCGGCGCAGCTCCAGCGTCACTTCGCCGGTGATGGCACGCGCCACCCAGCGCTGCGCCGTCTCGCGCAGCATGATGGCCTGCGGGTCGAACCAGCGGCCCTGGTAGAGCAGGCGGCCGAGCTTGATGCCGTTGATGCGGTACTGCTCGATGGTGTCTTCGTTGTGGATGCCGGTGACCAGGCGCTCGTAGGCGATGTGCAGCAGCGCCATGCCGGGGGCTTCGTAGATGCCGCGGCTCTTGGCCTCGATGATGCGGTTCTCGATCTGGTCGCTCATGCCCAGGCCGTGGCGCCCGCCGATGCGGTTGGCTTCTTCCATCAGCTCCACGGCGTTGGCGAAGGTCTTGCCGTTCAGCGCGACCGGGTGGCCGTCTTCAAAACGGACGGTCACTTCCTCGGCCTTGACGGCGACGGCTTCCTTCCAGAAGGCCACGCCCATGATCGGGTTGACGATGCGGATGCCCGAGTTGAGGAACTCCAGGTCCTTGGCCTCGTGGGTGGCGCCCAGCATGTTGGAGTCGGTGCTGTAGGCCTTCTCCACGCTCATCTTGTAGTCGAAGCCGTTGGCGATGAGGAACTCGCTCATCTCCTTGCGCCCGCCCAGCTCGTCGATGAATTTCTGGTCGAGCCAGGGCTTGTAGATCTTCAGCTGCGGGTTGGTCAGCAGGCCGTAGCGGTAGAAGCGCTCGATGTCGTTGCCCTTGAAGGTCGAGCCGTCGCCCCAGATGTTGACGTCGTCTTCCTTCATGGCGGCCACCAGCATGGTGCCGGTCACGGCGCGGCCCAGCGGGGTGGTGTTGAAGTAGGTCACGCCGCCGGTGCTCACGTGGAACGCATTGGACTGGATGGCGGCAATGCCCTCGGCCACCAGCTGCGTGCGGCAGTCCACCAGGCGGGCCTTCTCGGCGCCGTAGGCCATGGCCTTGCGCGGGATCTCGTCGTAGTCGGGCTCGTCCGGCTGGCCCAGGTTGGCCGTGTAGGCGTAGGGCTGCGCGCCCTTCTTCTTCATCCACAGCAGCGCGGCGCTGGTGTCCAGGCCGCCGGAGAAGGCGATGCCGACCTTCTGGCCGGTGGGGAGGTTTTGCAGGATGGTGCTCATGTTTGGGCTCGCAGAATGTGGGGGCACCGGGACAGGGCACTGGCCGGCGGCCCGGGACAACCCTCAATTGGACCACAGCCGGGCGCCCGTTTCGCCCAGGCGCCGAAGGTGGTGGTCCGCCTCAACCCCCGAACTCGATCACCGGCCGCCCGTTCAGCGGCTGGATCGACCGGTTGTTGCGCGGATAGTGCTTGCGCAGCGTGGCCAACTGCTCGGCCGACAGCGACACCGGCTGCTTGAGCACATACCACTCCACGTTTTGCGTGAGCGGCGGCGTGGTGAGCGAGCCCAGGTAGTGGTAGTACCCGAGCTTCCTGGGCAGCAGGGGCTTGATGTCCAGCGTGGCTGACTTGGGCATGGCGCCGCCCTTGGCGGTGGCGAGGTCGTCGAGGATGCCCTGGATGGCGCGGTTGGCCCGGCCTTCCTGGTACATCACGCCCACGACGGCCAGGCGGCCATCCTGCGCCTGGAAGACGAAGTGGCCTTCCAGCGGGAACTGCTTGCCGTCGATGGTGTGCTCGCTGGCCGCATGCATGTGGAACTGGGCCATGCGGAAATGCCGGCCGCGGATCGTGGCCTCGGTCGCGTGCGTGTTGAACTGCACCGCGTGGCCGTTGTCCTCCGCGGTGCCGGTGGCGCGGTCCAGGTGCCGCAGCACGATGGCGCGCGGTTCGTTGGTCTGGGCCGGTTTGGCCTCGCGGGTGACGATGTCGATGGGCGACTGGGCCTGGTCCAGCACGCCTTTCCAGGTGGCCTGGTTCTCGTAGTCGAGTGAGTGCTTTTCTTCCGCGCCGGCGGCGGCGTGGGTGAAGAGCAGTGCGGAAAGCGACAGGCAGGCTGCTGTCAGCGAGATTGTTGTGCGCATGGAATCCTCCTTGATTTGATCGATGTGTCGCGCAAATGAGGCGCCCCCGATCTGCGTGGGGTACGCCGGCGCACATTGTCCATGCGCGGCCTGCCGCGGCAAGGCCGTCCGTTGGCGCCGGAGCCGCTCCCGTCGGTTGTCAGACTGCTGTCTTCGCTTCGGCTTCGAACAGGCGCCCGTTGCCTGCGGCGTGCGCGGGCAGTCCGGCGGTCCGCATCAAATCCCAGAAGCCGGCCGGCGAGCTGGACACCACCGGCACGCCCAGTTCGGCCTCGACCTGGCGCGCCGCCTCCAGCGTGCGCAGGCCGCCGCAGGAGATCAGGATGGCCTCGGCGCCGGGCTGCGCCTGGAACACGCTTCGGCACAGATCGACCAGCACGGTCGTGCCGACTTCTCCCACTTCCTTCACGCCGGTGATGGACAGGCCGCGCAAGGCCGTCGGCGTGAAGCCCGATTCGCGCAGGAAGGCGTCGAGCTGCCGGTTCACCTCGTCGATGTAGGCCGTGGCCACGGCCACGCGACGGGCGCCCACGGCACGCAAGCCGCGCACCACCGCATCGCTCATCGTGGTGCAGGGCAGGCCGCTGGCCAGCGTCATCACCCGCTTCAGGTCCTCATTGGCTTGCCCGCCGCGATAGAAGCTCAGCGAGGTGCCCATGAGGGACAGGGCCTGCGCGCCGCCGGCGGCCAGTTCGGCGGCCAGGGTCGCCACGCGGTCGATCACGGCGTCGTAGCCCCGGTTGGAAATCTCGGCGAGCCCCAGGCCGCGCGCGCGGAAGGCGGCGCGGCCGTCGTACAGGGCCGGGCCTTCGGGCGGCACTTCGCCTGCGGCCGGCGGAACGATCAGGCCCAGTTGCGGCAGCATGCTCAGCCTCCCTCGGGCGTCAGCTTGCGCTCGCGCACCAGCTGGCTCCAGCGCTTGTCCTCTTCCTGCATGGACTGCTTGAGCTGCTGCGGATCGAGGTAGGCGCGCAGCGTGCCTTGGGCCAGGGCAGCCTTGGCGGTCTCGGGCTGGTCCAGCGCGGCCTTCACCGCGGCCGACAGCTTGGCGACAACGGGGGCGGGCGTGTTGGCCGGCGCCAGCACGAACAGGCGCGGCGCCACGTCGAAGCCCGGCAGGGCATCGGCCAGGGGGCGGATGCTCTCGGCGCCCGCCATCGGCTCCTTGCTCATCAGGGCCAGGGCCCGCACGCGGCCCGCCTTGGCCTGCGCGACGGCGGCGGTGACGCTCACCACGCCCAGCGACACCTGGCCGCTGATCACGTCCGGCACGATCTGCGCCGCACCGCGGTACGGCACGTGCAGCACGAAGGTGCCGGTTTCCTGCTTGAGCATCTCGAAGCCCAGGTGATGCACCGTGCCCACGCCGGAGGTGGCGTACGACAGCTTGCCCGGATTGCTCTTCAAGGCCTTGACCAGTTCGGCTGGCGTGCGCGCCGGAAAGTCGTTGCTCGAGATGATGACCAGCGGCGAGACGAAGGCGCCGGCCACCGGCGTGTAGGCCATCGGGTCGACCGACTGCGCCGGCAGCATGGCCTTGGCGATCATGAGGGCGCTTTCGCCGAGCAGCAGCGTGTAGCCGTCGGGGGCGGCCTTGGCGACGGCGTCCGCCGCGATCTGCCCCGAGGCCCCGGCGCGGTTTTCCACCACCACGGGCTGGCCCAGCTGCTGCGACAGCTGGTTGGCCAGCAGGCGCGCCGCGCCGTCGACGCCTCCGCCGGCGGAATAGCCCACCAGCAGGCGGATCGGGCGGTTCGGATAGTCCTGCGCGCAGGCGCCCGCGGACGTGCCGAGCAGGCCGCCGGCCACGGCCAGCGCGGGCAGGGCGGCCAGCAAGCGGCGTCGCAGGTTCGGGGGGGATGCGTTCATCGTGCGTCTCCGTTTTCTTGTCTTGTCTCGTCTTGCCGCCTGGTGCGGCCGTGCGTCAGGCCTTGCCCTTGCCGGCCGACAGCGGCCGGCGGGCCAGCTCCTTCACCCGCGCCGGGTCGGGCGCGAAGCCCAGGCCGGGGCGATCGGGCAGCGTCAGCCAGCCGTCCTTCGGCGCGGGCAGGCCGTCGAAGACCTGCCGCAGCATCTCCACCGCCACATAGTGGTACTCGACCATGCCGCCGTTGGCCACGCCCGCATGCAGGTGCATGTTGTGGAAGGGCCAGGCGCCGCCGTTGTCGATGGGCACGTTGAAGGCCTGCGCCATGCCGGCGATCTTCAGGCACTGCGAATAGCCGCCCGAGATCGCCACATTGGGCTGCAGCATGTCGGCCGCCTGCGCCACCAGCAGGTCGCGAAAGCGGAAGGCCAGGCCCTCGTTCTGCCCGCACGCCAGCGGTATGCGCGTGCGGCTGCGCAGCTGGGCCATCTGGCGCACGTCGTTCTGGGTGAGCGGCTCCTCGAAGAAGCTGATGCCGTAGGGCTCGATGCGCTGCGCCAGTTCGGTGGCATGGAAGAGGTCCAGGCCGCAGTTGGCGTCCACATAGAGCTTCACGTCGGGCCCCACGGCCTCGCGCACCGCGGCCACGCGGCGCACGTCCTCGGCGATCACCTCGTCGATGGGGCGCGGCTCGTCGCGGCGGGCCAGGGCATGGCCGCCCACGGTCATCTTCAGGCGCTGGAAGCCTTGCTCCACCCACAGCTTCGCGGCGTCGGCCAGCTGGTCGCGCTCGAAGAAGCCGAAGCCGAAGGTGGCATACACCGGCACCCGCTGGCGCGCGCCGCCCAGCAGTCGCCACACCGGCTGGCCCAGGGCCTGGCCCTTGAGGTCCCACAGGGCGATGTCGAGCGCGGCGATGGCGTGGCTGGCATAGCCGGTCTGGCCGCGCGGCGAGAGCAGCCAGTAGAGCTTTTCCCACAGTCGCTCGGTGGCCATGGGGTCTTCGCCGATCAGGGCCGGGCCGGCCACCTCGTTGACCGCGGCGGCAATGATCTCCTCCTCGGTGATGGCGGTCATGCCGTGGCCCACCAGGCCGTTGTCGGCTTCGACCTCGGTCAGGCACAGCGAAAGGGAAGTGGTCTTGTTCAGGCCCAGCACGTCGATGGTGACTGGAATGTTCAGCGGCGTGGCGCTGACGCGGACGATCTTCAAGCGGGTCTCCGTGGATGCAGGTAGTCGCTCAAATTCTTTCATCGGGGCCGCGGCCGGACAATTCGGCATTGGGCCAGCGAGCCTTCGCGGGAGGCGAAGGGTCGAGGGGCGCCGTGGGGTCGAATTTTGGATAAAATCTATTCAAGTATCTATTCAATTATCCATTCAATCCCGACAATGGCGAGCGCATCCCATCAGCTTGGAGCAGAGGCGCGGACGCGGCTTCGCCGCGGTCCGCAGACCGCGCGCAGCCTCGCGTTCGCCCTCGGTGTGAGCCAGCCGACGCTGTCCCGGGCCCTGAAGACGCTGGGGGACGACCTGGTGTCCTTCGGCGCCGCCAGATCTATTCAATACGCGTTGCGAGACTCCACGCGAGCGGAACTGCATGCACCCATCCATCGTGTGTCGAGCGAAGGCCGGCTGGTGGCGCTGGGGCGGCTCATTCCCGTGTGCCCGAACGGCTTCGTGATGGAGCAGAGCGATGGCGTCCGGCGGCGTGCCGAAGGCCTTCCATGGTGGCTTTTCGACATGCGGCCGCAGGGGTATCTGGGACGGGCCTACAACCAGCAGCACGGCGCTCGCCTGGGTCTGCCGGGCCGGCTCAGCGACTGGACGGATACCCACGTCCTTCGCGCGCTCCTGCTCCAAGGCGAGGACCTTCCCGGCAACCTGCTGGTGGGCGATGCCGCGCGTGAGCTGTTCGTCAACGCATCGGCGCCCGAAGCCATCGCGTTGGCAGGCAAGGCGCAGGCTTACACCGAACTGGCCGCCGCAGCGGCACGCGGGGAGCATCACGGCTCCTCTGCCGGCGGTGAGCAGCCCAAGTTCACGGCCTATGCGCAACTCGAAGACGGGCCCGCGCACGTCATCGTCAAGTTCACGGCACTGGCGGACAACCTGGTCAGCCAGCGCTGGCGGGATCTCCTGCAGGCCGAGCACCTGGCCCTCGAGGTGTTGCGCGACCACGGCGTGGCCGCCGCGCGGTCGGCCATCCACAACCACGGGGCGCAACGGTTCCTGGAGGTCTGCCGGTTCGATCGCGAGGGCCCGCAAGGGCGCCGCGCACTCTTCTCGATTGCCGCCTTGGACGCCGAGTTCGTGGGCAGTGCAAACACCTGGCCCCACGTCGCTCGCGCGCTTGCGAAGGAAGGGATCGTCCATCCGGAAGCGGTGGCCGGCACCGACGTGCTGTGGGCGTTCGGGACGCTCATCGCCAACACGGACATGCACGGTGGAAACCTCTCGTTCATGTCGGAGCAGGGGCGCCCCTATCAGTTGGCCCCGGCGTACGACATGACGCCCATGGCCTTCGCACCGACGGCAGGCGGCGATCTGGTGCAACGCGAGCTTCTGCTGACGATCGGCAATGACGTTCCCGCCGAGGCGTGGCATCGGGCGCTGCCCTTGGCGCAGGAGTTCGTTCGGCGGCTGCAGGCATGCGATGCCTTGAGCGAAGGGTTCGGGCCCTGCCTGGCGGCGTTGACTGCCCGCATCGCTGAAGCGGGCGACAGGATCGCCCGCTTGGCTCCGACGGTGGGCTAACTTGGCGCCCCCAGAAAATCCAGCACCGACCTCGCCGCCACCGTCAGCCCCTCCACCCGCCGCACGCACAGCAGGTGCCTGCGGTGCACCCATGGCGCATCCAGCTGCAGGCAGCGCAGCCGCATGGTCGCCAGCTGCGGCGCAATGGCCGCGCGCGGCAGCAGGCCGATGCCCACGCCTTCCTCGGCCATGCGGCAGACGATGTCGAAGCTGCCCACCTGCATGCGCACCTTCAGCGGCACGCGCAGCTCGTCGGCGCTGGCGCGCAGCACGCGGTAGACGGCGGTGCCTTCGCGCACCACGATGTGCTCGTGGCGCAGCATCTCGGCCACGTCGATGCGCCGGCGCCGCGCCAGCGGATGGCGCAGGCCCACCACCACCGCCAGCTCGTCCTCGCGGTAGGGCAGGCATTCCAGGCCCTCGGCCGGGGTCTGGCTTTCCAGCACGCCGATGTCGGCCAGGCCGCTGCCCACGGCCTTGGCCACCTCGGGGCTGGTGTGCTCCTGCAGGTCGATCTTCAGGCCCGGGTGCGCGCGCAGGAAGGCGCCGATCTGCGCCGGCAGGAACTGCGCGATGGCCGACGCATTGGCCACGATCCGCACCACACCGGCGATGCCCTGGCGGAATTCGTCCAGCTCCGCGCTCATGCGGTCCATGGCCAGCAGCACGGTGCGCGCATGCGCCAGCAGCGCATGGCCGGCCGGGGTGAGCACCACGCCGCGCGCATGGCGCACCAGCAGCGGCAGCCGCGCACGCGCCTCCAGCTCGGCGATGCGCTTGCTGGCCGCGGCCAGCGCCAGGTGGCAGCGCTTGGCGCCTTCGCTGATGCTGCCGCGGTCGGCCACGGCCACGAACAGGCGCAGCGACTTCAGGTCGTCGGACATGGCGCCGCCGTCAAGCCGGCTCGGCTGCGAGGTCTTCGGCTTCCTCGCCGAGGAAGCCGCCGCTCTGGTGCGCCCACAGCCGCGCATACAGCCCGCCGCGCGCCAGCAGGCTCTTGTGGTCGCCTTGCTCCACGATGCGGCCTTCGTCCAGCACGATGAGCCGGTCCATGGCGGCAATGGTCGACAGGCGGTGCGCGATCGCGATCACGGTCTTGCCTTCCATCAGTTCGTACAGGCTCTCCTGGATGGCGGCCTCCACTTCGGAGTCCAGCGCGCTGGTGGCTTCGTCCAGCAGCAGGATCGGCGCGTCCTTGAGCATCACGCGCGCAATGGCGATGCGCTGGCGCTGCCCGCCCGAGAGCTTCACGCCGCGTTCTCCCACGTGCGCGGCCAGGCCCTTGCGGCCCTGCGGATCGGTCAGCGTGTCGATGAAGCCCGAGGCCTCGGCCCGGTCGGCCGCCGCGCGGATCTGCGCCTCGGTGGCGTCGGGCAGCCCGTAGGCGATGTTGTCGGCCAGCGAGCGGTGCAGCAGGCTCGTGTCCTGCGTGACCATGCCGATGTGCGCGCGCAGCGAATCCTGCGTGACCAGCGAGATGTCCTGCCCGTCGATGAGCACGCGCCCGCCGCTCAGGTCATGAAAGCGCAGCAGCAGGTTCACCAGCGTGGACTTGCCCGCGCCCGAGCGGCCCACCAGGCCCACCTTCTCGCCCGGGCGCACCACCAGGCTCAGGTGGTCGATGACGTGCTTCTTGCCTTCGCCATAGGAGAAGGACACGTCCTCGAAGCGCACCTCGCCGCGCGGCACTTCCAGCGCGAAGGCGTCGGGCGAATCGACCACCGTGCGCGGGCGGCTCAGCGTGTTGATGCCGTCCTGCACCGTGCCGACGCTCTCGAACAGGCTGGTCATCTCCCACATGATCCAGTGCGACATGCCCTGCAGCCGAAGCGCCATCGCTGTGGCGGCGGCGACCGCGCCCACGCCGACCTGGCCGTGCGACCACATCCACAGCGCGGTGCCGGCCATGCCGCCGATCAGGCCGACCGACAGCGTGTGATTGACGATCTCGAAGGCGCTCACCAGCCGCATCTGGCTGTAGCCGGTGACGATGAAGTCCTGCATGGCCGCGCGGGCAAAGTGCGCCTCGCGCTGGGTGTGCGAGAACAGCTTGACCGTGGCGATGTTGGTGTAGGCGTCGGTCACCCGGCCCACCATGACCGAGCGCGCATCGGCCTGCGCCTTGCCGATCTTGCCCAGGCGCGGCACGAAATAGAACATGGTGGCCACATACAGCACCAGCCACACGACGAAGGGCCACACCAGCCCGCCCGCGAACACGCTGGCCAGGATGATGATGGTGGCGATGTAGATCACCATGGCCACCAGCACGTCGGCCATGACGAAGAGGGTGTCGCGCACGGCCAGCGCGGTCTGCATCACCTTGGTGGTGATGCGGCCGGCGAACTCGTCCTGGTAGAAGGCCATGCTCTGGCCCAGCATCAGGCGGTGGAAGTTCCAGCGCAGGCGCATCGGCAGGTTGATGGCCAGCGTCTGGTGCTTGACGATGGTCTGCAGCGCCACCACCACGATGCTGCCGGCCAGCGCCGCGGCCAGCCAGGCGAGGGTGCCGCCGCGCTCGGCCCACAGCTGCTCGGGCCGGATGCCGCCCAGCCAGTCCACCACGCGGCCCAGCACCGCGAACAGCAGCGCCTCGAAGGCCGACATGGCCGCGGTGAGAAAGGCCAGCCAGAAGACCTTGCCGCGCAGGCCTTCCGTGCAGGCCCACAGGAAGGCGAAGAAGCCTTGGGGCGGCAGCGCCGGCTCGGCCGGCGGATAGGGCGACAACAGTTTTTCGAAGAAGCGGAACAAGAGCCTGAACCTCCTGGCGGAGGCGAGACTTTAGCCGCGTAGCGCAGGCCGTGCCCGATGCTGGTGCATTCCGTTGCCGGTCAGCGCAGCAGCCCCTCCAGCTGGTAGCTCAAGAGCAGGCTCACCCGCACGTCGCGCTGCGGGTTGTTCAGCGCCGCGTCGCCGGTGGGCTTGGCCACGGCCAGGTCCAGGTTGTAGTGGCGCGCGTCCGACAGGCGCAGGCCCAGCGCCACCGAGCGCAGGTCGCGCGGCACCGGCCGGCCGATGTGGGTCGAGACGTGGGCGGCTTCCAGCAGCAGGTAGGGCTCCACCTGCTTGAGCCAGGTGGCGTCGAAGGCAAAGGCGCGGTTGAGTTCCAGCCCGATGCCGACACCGCTGTCGCCCGAGCCGTCGCCGGCTGCGTAGCCCCTGCCGTAGCGCGGCCCGCCGAAGGACACCCGTTCGGAACTGGCCAGCGAGTTGCCGCTGACCTGCCCGCCCATCGAGATGGCGGTGCCCCACAGGTTCTCGAAGCGGTCGCGCTGGCTCACGTCGAAGGCCAGCCGCGTGAAGCTGAGGTCGGCCGTGCCGGGGCCGGAGGCGCCGGGCACGTTGCTGCGCACCTGGGCCGAGGCGCCCAGGCCGTCGATGCCCTGGGTCAGCATCGCGCTGGCGCTGCGGCTTCGGCGCGGCGTGGCGTCCGCATACACCAGCTGCAGGAAGACGGCGCGCACCTGGGTCTCGTCGGTAAGGCGCGCGCCGTTCACCGGCACCTTGTAGTCGTCGGTGTTGTCCACGCCGTACAGCCCGCCGTTCAGGAACAGGCTGCTGGCGGCCGACAGCATCAGCGGATAGCTGCCCGAGAACTCCAGCCGCCGGTTGGTGTTGTAGCGCTGGATGGGCGAGTCCTTGCCCATGGATTCGTCGGGGTAGCCGCGGTAGTCGGAATAGGTGGTCTTCAAGGCCAGGCCGTCGGCCCCGACGTACTGACTGTAGGCGAGCGAGGCGAACTTCTCGCGCTCCCAGTTGCCCAGCAGGGTGGAGGCGCTCAGGTCGCTGCCCGATGCGAGCAGATCGCCCACGCGGCCGGTCAGTACCAGGCGCGAGGTGGGCTGGCGCACGTCGGCGCCCAGCGAGACGTTGTAGGGCTCGCGCTTGACCTTCAGGACCAGCGGCGCGTCGCCATTGGTGGTGGTGGGCATGGCGGCCTCGGCCGCGACGCTCAGGCCCGGCAGGCGCGACATGATCTGCGTGGCGCGCTCGAAGGTGGCCAGGCGCAGGGGCTTCTCCGCCTGCAGTTGCTGCGCGATCTCGCGCAGCTTGGGCTCGGCCGCGCCGGCATCGCCTTCGATGCGGATGCTGGCGATGTGGCCCTCGACCGCCACCACGCGCACCATGCCATCGGCAAAGTCCTGCTCGGGCAGGTAGACGAAGGACAGCGGGTAGCCCGCGTCGCGGTAGCGGGCGGTGGCGTCGCGCGCCAGGCCGGCCAGCTGGCCGACCGTCACGGGCTTGCCCGCCAGCGGCGCGAAGAGCCCCGCGATCTCGGAAAAGGGCAGGGCATTGACGCCTTCGATCTCGAAGCGCGTGGGCGTTATCTGCGCATCGAGCCGGCCTGCCGCGGCGCCGGCCGGCGTGGTGGTGTCCAGGCTCGGTTGGGGCGCCGGTGGTGCGGGCACCTTGGCGGGTTGGGGAATCAGGTCCAGGGGATCGGCGGGCACCACGGCCGCCCGCTGCGCCTGCGCCAGGCCGGCGCAGGCGAGGGAGGCGACAGCGATGCCGATACAGGAAAGGCGCATCGGCATCGATCAGTCGCTTCAACGCTTCGTGATGCCGCCGACGATGCCGGTCACCGTGCCGACCGTGCTGCCGACCACGTTGGTGCCGCTGGTCGAGCTGGTGCTGGTGCTGCCGCCGGTCAGCGTGTTCGTCACGGGGGCGATCGCCGTGGTGGCGGTGCCCAGCGTGTTGGTGACCGTATTGGTGACCGGGGTCAGTGTGTTCGTGACTGTGTTGGTCACCGGGGCCAGTGTGTTCGTCACGGGCGCCAGCGCGGTGGTGACGGGCGCCAGAACAGCCGTGACTGGCGCGGTCACTGTGCCTAGCGAACCGGTTGCACTGGTCAGGTTCACGCCTGCAACGGCGCCTGCGCCCGCACCCGCGGCAATGCCGCCGCTGCCCACGCTGGCGCCGG
>NZ_BCUU01000130.1 GCF_001591385.1 Variovorax soli NBRC 106424 | reverse complement strand
ACGCGCGCCGTCGGTGATGGCGATGGCGCTGAAGTTGGCAATGCCGCCGTGCCCCCATCCCAACCTTCCCCCAGGGGGGGAAGGGGCTATGGCGATGCGCCGTGGCCCGGGCGCAAGGGGCTTTGGGCCGCCGGCGCCGCGCTCGTGGCGGGCGGCATCGGCATCGTCGCGGGCCTGCTCGGCTGGCGATCGGCGATCGCGCCGGTCTCGCTCAGCGCGCCGGTGGCCTACAGCGAGGCCACCATCGAGCGCGGCCGGCAGCTCGCCGCGCTGGGCGACTGCGCCGTGTGCCACACCGCGCCAGGCGGCGCGCGCAACGCCGGCGGGCTCGCCATGGAGACGCCGTTCGGCACCGTCTACACCACCAACCTGACGCCCGATGCCGAAACGGGCCTGGGCCGCTGGTCCTTCAGCGCCTTCCAGCGCGCGATGCGCGAAGGCATTTCGCGCAACGGCCATGCGCTGTACCCGGCCTTTCCGTACACCGCCTTCGCCAAGACCAGCGACGACGACCTCACGGCGCTGTACGCCTACCTCATGTCGCAGCCGGCGGTGCATGCGCCCACGCCCGCGCCGCAGATGAAGTTCCCCTTCGGCCTGCGCCCGCTGATGGCGGGCTGGAACGCGCTGTTCCACGATTCTTCGCCCTATCAGGCGGACCCGTCGCGCAGCGCCGAATGGAACCGCGGTGCCTACCTGGTCAACGGCCTGGGGCATTGCGGCGCCTGCCACACGCCGCGCAACGCACTGGGTGCGGAGCAGGGCGGCCCCGCCTTTCTCTCGGGTGCGATGGTCGAGGGTTGGGAAGCGCCGGCCCTCACGGGGGCCGCGTCGAAGTCGGCGGTGCCGTGGACGGCAAGCTCGCTCTACCAATACCTGCGCAACGGCCACAGCCCGCGCCACGGCATCGCAGGCGGCCCCATGGCCGAGGTGGTGCGCGAGCTGGCCGAGGTGCCGGACGCGGACATCCGCGCCATGGCCAGCTACCTGGCGTCGTTCCAGCCCGACACGAGCGAAGCGCGTGCCGACGAGCTGGCGCGCCAGGCCGTTGCCAACGCGCAGCTGCGCCGGCCGGCGCATGGCGCGGCGCAGCGCCTGTTCGACGGCGCCTGCGCCGCCTGCCACCACGACGGCAACGGCCCCACGCTGCTGGGCGTGAACACGCCGCTGGCGCTCAACAGCCAGATCACCAGCGCGCGGCCCGACAGCCTGCTGCGCACCATCCTCGAAGGCGTGCGCGAACCCGCTTCGCAGGACATCGGCTTCATGCCGCCGTTCGCGGATGCGCTGGACGACCGCCAGATTGCCGAACTGGCGCAGTACATGCGCGCGCGCTTCGCACCGCAGGAGCCGGCGTGGAGCGGGCTGCCGCAGAAGGTGCGCGAAGCCCGCGTGCACGCCATGGCGCAGTCCGCGCGCTAGCGAGACGGCTGCCTCATCCCTGCGGCGGAAACTCCGGATGACGCGGCAGGCCATCGGCAAACTCCGCCCAGGCTAGGTGCTTCGAATGCCAGTAGTGGAACTGCGGCGGCAGCAGCTCGGGCTGGTCCATGCTGCCGATGGCCAGGTCGATCAGCCCCGGGATGTAGTCGGCGGTGAAGAAGATCTGCGTGCCGCAGTGCGGGCAGAAGCCGCGGCGCGCTTCGCTGGACGATGCGTAGGTCTTGGCCTGTCCGCCCATGCGCACCTGCGCTTCGCTGAACATGGCCCACGCCACCGCGGGCGCGGCATGGGCCCGACGGCACATGCTGCAGTGGCACATGGCCGTCATGATGGGGGCGCCGCTGGCGCGCCAGCGCACGGCGCCGCACTGGCATCCGCCTTCGAAGGCGGGGGTCTCGGACATGGGTGGCCTCCATTCGTTGGACGGGACTTGCGCCCGATCATGAATGCCAATTGCTGACAGCGTGGTGTCAGCAGCCCCACGCGCCTCGCCCGCACCGCGCGCATCCCGTACGATGGCGCCTCGCTTGCCATGCCATCCGTGGCTCACAAGCGGCCCTGCGTGCCGCACTTGCTCATCATTTGGAGATGCAATGGATGCAACCCTGCTGACGCCCGCCAAGTCCCTTCCGCGCGATGCGCAGCGCGCCACGCTCGTCGGCCGCCTCTGGCAGCCGGGGCTGGGGCCGACACTGGTGGCCGTGCACGAAGGCGGCCTGCATGACCTGTCCCGGCTGGCGCCCACTTGCAGCGAGTTGCTCGAACTCCCCGATGCCGCCGCCCGCGTGCGCACCGCGCTGGCCACTGCGCCGCGCATCGCCGAGCTGGATGCCGCGCTGGCCAACAGCCAGGAAGACCTGCGCGACCCGGCCAAGCCCTGGCTGCTCGCGCCCTGCGACCTGCAGGTCATCAAGGCCAGCGGCGTGACCTTTGTCGAGAGCCTGCTCGAGCGCGTGATCGAGGAGCAGGCGCGCGGCGATGCCTCCAAGGCAGAGGCCATTCGCGCGGCCTTGTCCGGCGTGCTGGGCGACAACCTCGCCGGCATCGTGCCGGGCTCGCCGCAGGCGATGAAGGTGAAGGAAGTGCTCATCGCCCAGGGGGCCTGGTCGCAGTACCTGGAAGTGGGCATCGGCCCGGATGCCGAGATCTTCACCAAGGCGCCGGTGCTCTCGGCCGTGGGCACCGGCGCAGACATCGGCATTCATGCCAAGTCCGTCTGGAACAACCCCGAGCCCGAGGTGGTGCTGGCGGTGAACAGCCGCGGCCAGACCGTGGGCGCGGCGCTGGGCAACGACGTCAACCTGCGCGATTTCGAGGGCCGCAGCGCGCTGCTGCTGGGCAAGGCCAAGGACAACAACGCCTCGTGCGCCATCGGGCCCTTCATTCGCCTGTTCGACGAGCATTTCGGCATCGAGCAGGTGCGCGGCATTACCGTGGGGCTCACGGTGCGCGGGCAGGACGGCTTCACACTGGAGGGCGAAAGCTCTCTCACCAGGATCAGCCGCGATCCGCTGGACATCGTCTCGCATGCCATCGGCGCGCACCACGACTATCCGGACGGGCTGGTGCTCTTCCTGGGCACCATGTTCGCGCCCACGCAGGACCGGCACGGCCCCGGCCAGGGCTTCACGCATGAGGTGGGCGACGAGGTGGTGATTGCCGCGCCGGAGCTAGGGGCGCTGGTCAATCGGGTGCTGCATTCGGACCAGGCAGCACGCTGGAATTTCGGCATCGGCGCGCTCATGCGCAGCCTGGCCGCACGCGGACTGCTCTAACCAACCAACAACCCAAGGAGAGGAAAAAATGAAGACTGTCTGGAAGTTCGTCGCGAGCACCCTCATCGGCGGCCTGCTGGTGCTGCTGCCCGCCTATCTGGCCATCTTGCTGATCGCCAAGGGAGTGAAGGGGCTGATCGGCATCGCCAAGCCGCTGGTCAGCCACCTGCCGATCGAGGCCGATCATCACGCCATCGCCGCGCTGGGGATCGTGCTGGCGGCCAGCTTCATCGTGGGCCTGGCCGTCACGACCTGGCCAGGCCGCCCGCTGGGCCGCTGGCTGGACAAGGGCCTGCTCGACCGGATTCCGGGCTACACCTTCCTGCGCAGCCTGCTCAGCCGCACCTTCGGCGACGAGACCGCCGAGTTTCGCGTGGCCTTTGTCGAGTTCGACGACAACACGGCGCTGTGCTACGTGGTGGAGGAACATGCCAACGGGTACTTCACCGTCTTCCTGCCGTCCTCGCCCACGCCCTTCTCGGGCAGTGTCCTCTTGATGCCGGCGCACCGCGTCCACATCGTCGATATTCCTTTCACGCAGGCGTTCAGCGCCATGGCCAAGTGGGGCACCGGCATCCGGGACATGGCCCCGCTGGTGGAAAAGAGGCTGACGCGAGACGTCGCGCCCTGATCGCTGTAGCCGCTATCTGAAGCGCAGCCCCGCTCAGTGGCTGGCCACCCCCATGGCCGGCAGGAAGTCGCCGCGCAGCGCCAGGAAGCGCAGCTGCGCGGCCAGCAGCTTGTAGCGTTCCTCGGCGCGGCGCTGCTGGGCCAGGTAGCGGCTGTCCAGCAACTGCACCAGCTGCAGCAGGCTGCGCTTGCCGGCCTGGTACTGCAGCTCCGCCGCGCGCACCAGCTGGTCGTACTGCGCGACCTGCTCGTCCAGCTGGCTGACGGCCGAATGGCTGTTGGCCATGCGCGGCGGCAGTGTCGCCAGTTCGGACTGCAGGCTTCGCTCCACGCGATCCGCCTCGGCCTTGGCCGCCTCGGCGCGGGCCATGGCTTCGGCGCGGCGGGCCTGGTTCTCGCCGCCCAGCGGCAGGTCCCAACGGGCGCTGACCAGCCAGCCCTGCTCCTGCTTCGCATCGGTGATGGGGCGCGAGCTGTTGTGCAGTTCCCGGGTGTAGTCCAGGTCGATGCGCGGCGCGATGGTCGATGCCCACGGCAACACGCGCGCACTTGCGGCTTGCGCCCGCGTGCGGGCGGCCGCCAGCAGGCCGGATTCGCCGGCGGGCGCATCCGGCATGAAGTGGGCATCGGACAGTTCCACAGGCACCAGCGGCCGCAGCGTCACGCCCGTCAGGATGGCGAGCCGGTCGCGGCCGCTGCGCAGGTCGGCCAGCAGCTGCCCGTGGGCCACCTGCGCATCCAGCAGCGCGGCCTGGGCCTGGTTGGCATCGGAGGGCGCGAGCTTTCCCAGTTCGGTGGATCGCTTGACGAGCTCGACCAGGCGCTGCGCCTCGCCCACGCGCTGGCGCGAAGCCGGCAGCAGCTCTTCATGGCGCAGCAGTTCGGCATAGGCGTTGGCCACGCGCTCGCCGATCTCTTCCTGCGCGCGGCGCACGTCGGCGCGTGCCGCGGCCATGTCGTGTGTGGTGCCGCGCAGTTCGGCCATGTCGGCACCGCCGTTGAACAGGTTCCAGCGCAGGCCCACGGAGGATTCGTCCGTGCGGCCGTCGACCGGCGCGCCGAACAGCGTCTCCTTGGCGCGGCCCTGCAGGGCCTGCGCGTTCAGCACGGGCGCCAGGCGCGATCGCGCCTGCACCCGGCGCTCGCCGCTGGCTGCTTCGAGCGCGCGGGCCACCAGCAGCTGCGGGTCTTGCTCCATGGTGCGTGCCAGCAGCGACTGGAGCGTCTCCGGCGCGCCGGCCAGGGCCTCCGCGTACGGTACGGCGTTCGATTCGCGTGCGGACGAGCCCGCAGGTGCGGAGGCGGCCCAGGCAGCCCCGGTCGAAATGGCGGCCGCCGCGAGCGCGGCCAGGCAGATGGGGCGATGCAACATCTCAGCGCTCCTGCAGCGCACCCTGGATGCCGCGCAGCACCGGCTTGAGCAGGTACTGCATCACGCTGCGCTCGCCGGTGAGCACGCTGATGTCCAGCGGCATGCCGGGACTGACGGGCAGCGGCTTGCCATGCAGCCTGAGCTGGTCGCGCGCGGCACTGAGCTGCACCTCGAAATACGGCTCCCCCTTGTCGTCGACGACGGCATCGGCGCCGATGCGCTCGACGGTGGCCTGCATCTGGCCGAAGGTGGCGGCGTCGTAGGCCAGCACGCGCACGTTGGCCACCTGGCCCGGGTGCAGGAAACCGATGTCGGCCGGTTGCACGCGCGCCGTCATCTGCAGCTGCGACTCGTCGGGCACGATCTCGACAATGGGCTTTCCGGCCAGGGCGACGCCGCCCTTGGTGGAGACCAGCACGCGGTTGACCACGCCATCCACCGGCGAATGCAGCTCGCGCCGGTCCACGCGGTCCTGATGGCCCTCCAGCGTGGCGACCAGGCTCGCCGCCTGGGTTTCGAATTCGGACCGCTGCGCGCCCCATTGGGCGCGGGCACGGGCGCTGGTCTGCTCGAGCGTGGCCTGCGCTTCGGCCACACCGGCCTTCAGGCGCGGCACCGAGGTGCGAAGCCCCTCCAGCTCGGACTGCTGCTGGAGCAGACGCTGCTTGGCGGCCAGGTAGTCGGCGCGCGCGCCGGCGCCCTCGGCGAACAGCTTTTCCTCGATGGCAAAGCTCTCGCGGGCCACGGCCACCGATGACTGCAGGGCGCCGATGCGGGCCTGCGCCTCGCGCAATTCGCCGGCGCGCCGATGCGCTGCCTCGCGCGCGGCGTCGACGCCGGCCTCGTATTCACGCAAGGCATCGCGCCAGAGCTGCTGCTCCTTGGCGATGAGCTCGGGCGCTTCGGCGCGCCAGGCAGGCTCGAAGCGCGGCTCGCCGCCGGAAAGGAGGGCCTCCGTGCGGGCGCGTCCGGCCGCGGCCGCGAGGTACTTCTGCCGGCTCTCGCCCAGGCCGGAGGTGTATTGCGCGGTGTCCAGCCGCACCAGCAACTGGCCCTTGACGACGCGGTCGCCGGGCGCGACGCGCATGTCTTCGACGATGCCGCCTTCCAGGCTCTGCACTTCCTGCAGCTTGCTCGGCGGCGTGACCACGCCGCGCGCCTGGACGGCCACATCGAGGCGGGCCAGCGCAGCCCAGACGAGGGCGGTGGCGACAAACAGGATCGTCAGCAGCACCATGGCCAGGACCGTGCGCCGGGGGCCATGGTCGGGGTCGGGGTGGGACGCGGGCAGGGGGCGGCGCAGGAGTTCGGTGTTCATCTCGGGCTCCTCTTCAGGCGGCAGCGGCCAGTTCGGCGCCTTCCGCCGTGCCCGCCTTGGCGGCCTTGCCGGCGGGGCGCTGCGCGAGCGCCTGCAACACGGCGTCGCGCGGTCCGTCCGCCACCACGCGGCCACGGTCCAGCACGACCAGGCGGTCGACCAGGGCCAGCATGGCCATGCGGTGCGTGACCACGATCTGTGTCGTGCCCTGGAGAGAACGCAGCCGCTCGATCAGCTTCTGCTCGGTGGCCGGATCGACCATGCTGCTGGGCTCGTCGAGCAGCAGCAGCCTGGGCTGCGCGAGCAATGCCCGCGCGATGGCGACCAATTGCCGCTGGCCACCCGACAGGCGTTCGCCGCGCTCTCCCACGGCGGTCGCCACGCCTTGCGGCAATTGGGCGACGATCTCGTCCAGGCAGGCCGTGCGCATCGCGGCGAGCAGCGCCTGGTCATCGGGCTGCACGCGGCCGATCTCGATGTTCTCGCGCAGGTTGCCGTGAAAGAGCACCACGTCCTGCGGCACGTAGCCGATCTGCCGGCGCAGGGACAGGGGCTCGAGCTGCGTGGTCACCAGGTCGTCGACGCGAACCGATCCCGAGGCGGGCGCATATTGATTCAGGATGAGCTTGAGCAGCGTGCTCTTGCCAGAGCCGAGCTTGCCGATGATGCCCACGCGCTCGCCGGCCCGTATGCGCAGGTTCAGGCCCTCGATGGCCGGCGGCTGGTTGGGAAAGCCGAAGGTGAGCTCCCGGAACTCCACCGAGCCGCTCAGGGGCGGCGCCTGCAGCGCCGTGCCGGCTTCATCGCCCGGTGCCGCCATGATCTTGTCGATGGCGCGCAGGCTCTGGCGCGTCTGCTCCCAGCGCAGCACCAGGGCCGCGAGCTGGCCGACCGGCCCCAGCGCCCGGCTGCTCAGCAGGCTTGCCGCGATGATCTGTCCCATGGTGAGCGCCTGTTCGCTGGCCAGGTAGGCGCCGGCCGCCACCACCGCCACACTGCACAGGCCCTGGATCGCCGCGTTGAGATAGCTGGTGAAGGCGGTGATCTCGCGCGTTTGCATGTTGTTGTGGGCGATGGCCTGGGTCAGCGACTCCCACTTGCGGCGGCTCCATGCTTCGGCGCCGATGGCCTTGACCGTGTCCAGACCGTTCATCGTCTCGAACAGGTGGGCCGTGCGCTGGGTGCTTTCCTGCATCGCCTCGTCCACTTTTCGAGCCAGCGGCTTGCGCGAGACCAGCGGCACGGCCAGAAGCAGGGGCAGGCAGGCGAGCGGCACGAAGACCAGCGGGCCGCCCACGAGGGCGATGACCACCAGGTAGAACAGCGTGAACGGCAAGTCCCCCAGCAAGGTCAGCGTGCCGGTGGAAAAGAATTCGCGTACCGATTCGAAGTCGCGCACGGTGTTGGCTAGCACGCCGCCCGAAGCCGGCCGGTCGATCGAGCGCATGCGCAGGCACTGGGCATACACCTGCGAGGACATGGCCACGTCCATGCGGCGGGCCGCGCTCTCGAGCAGCTGGCTGCGCAGGAGCCGCATCGCGAACTCGAAGCCGGTGACCAGCAGCACCGCCGACGTCAGCACCCACAGGCTGCCCAGCGCGTTGTGCGGGATGACGCGGTCGTAGACCGCCATGCTGTAGAAAGGGATGAGCGCGCCGAAGATGTTGAGCGTGACGGTGCCGGCCAGGGCCCACCCCAGCATCCACCGGTTGCGCGCGAAGGTGTCCCAGAACCAGCGGCTGGCCTGGGGCAGGGTGTAGAGCAGGCTGCGCTCGTCGAAATGCAGCTGCGGGCGCACCGCGATCCAGCGCCCGCCGGGAACCAGGTCTTTCAAGCTGCCCACGTCGTACAAGCGGATGCCCTCGACGCCCGGTTGGTGGCATTCGGCCTGGCCGCCCTGCAAGGACAGCACGACGATGCATTCACCTTGGCTGCCCAGGAAGAGGGCAGGCAGTTCGGTGGGGCGTGGCAGATCCGTGCGCAGCCAGGTGCCGGTCAGTCCCGCGTGGGCGAGCCAGCGCCGGATGTCTTCCTCGCTGGCACCGCTGCCGGATGGTTCGATGGCGGCCCCGTCGCGCAAGCCTTCCGCCTGCACGGCCGTCCCGAAGAAGCGCGCCAGAAACACCAGGGCATCCGGCACCTGGGACGCTGGCGGCATTGCGGTTTCTGGCAATGGATCGTTATCGTTCATCGTTGTTCCCGTCCCTGAGCGCCAAGCGAGCGCCCCTGCGTCCGCCAATTAGCGGCCGCGATTTCGAATCTGTAAGTGCCTGAAGCTCGGTGCGCCGCCCTGAGCTGGCGGTGCGAATGAGCCATTTGCCCGCTTTATTGCGGGTTTCGCTGCTTGCCTTGAAAGTCGATCCGCAATCTGTGCGCGAATTGATTTCGGTCCTGCAATTTCATTTGCGAATTTGATAATTGAGCGGGCGCATCAGCCAATACGCGCTTTTCAACCTGTGCGGCACGACGATAAATTTCTGACCCAGTGTCCGCATCATTCGCCTCGCCGGCCGCCACTCGATCTTGCAAGAAATGAATACTGTTTTGTTGTGGGAATTTTAATTGGCTGCACTGGATTTCTTGCGAGGCTCATCCCCGCTCTGAGCCACAAATGTCACGAATTGGAGCCCCTGCCCAAGTGATATTTTTCGCGGATGAACTTAATTGACAATTGAGGGTTTATTATTTGCAATTGGCTTGCAATCTTTCGGAGCGTGGAAGCCCGGGCACGGACGTTCTCGGCAGCAAAAGAAAAGGGCGGCGTGCCTGTCAGGCAGCCGCCCTCATCGTCCGAAGAGTCGTGGTTCAGCCGGCGATGGCTTCGGTTTGAAGCGCCTGCACGATCTTGCGCGCCACGTCAGCGCTCTGGGCCCAGTCGGCGGCGCCGATCTCCCCGGCCATGGCCGCGCTGGTGGTGGACACGCTGCCGGCGCCCACCAGCGCGTCGAGCGCCGAGTCGTCGCCGCTCAGCAAGTCGCCGAGGCCTGCGGCATCGCTGGTGCCGGCGAAGAACACGTCCTCACTCATCAGCTGGCTGCCGTCCTCGCGCGTGGCGCTCGACTGCAGGTGGCCGCGGCCTTCGCCGTCCACCGTGACTGTCATTTGCGTCGAGATGGAGGCAATGCCCGACTCGCCCAGCGTGCGCAATTCGCCTTGCTGCACCTGCGCATCGCCGTTGTCCACCCACAGCAGCAGCCCCTGCGTTTCCTCGCCGCTCAGGATGCCGTCTGAATTGGTATCGAGCGTTGCGAGCTTGTCGTAGCCGTTCGCAAAAGCGCCACCTTCGTCGCCGAACAGGCGCGAGCCGTTCATCTGCGTGGCCGCCAGGCCGTCGCGGTTGTCCACCAGGATGCCGTCGCCGGAGCCATCAAACCATTCGATGGTGTCGAGCTTGCCATCGGCGTTGATGTCGAACTGCACGGTGCGGCCCAGTTCGGCACCCGCGTCCTTTTGCGACGAACTGGTGGCGCCGGTCACGCCGATCTGGCCGTCGCCGTTCAGGTCCAGCGCGACGGGCGTCCAGATGGTCGTCGAGGTCTTGAGCGACTCGACCGCGCCCTGGCAGGCGGGGTCTGCCGACTGAACGTCGCCGGTGTCGATGTACGTCCAGTCGAGCTTGATGTGGGTGTACGACCGGACGATCTTCAGGTCCAGCCGGCCCGCCTGGATGTCGGCCAAGGTGACGTCGAAGGTCTTGCCGTTGCTGAAGTCGATGGGCTGGCCGTCGAACAGCACCGTTGCGTATTCGGCACCCTTGGACAGGCCATAGAGCCGGATGACCTTCAGCGAGTCGACGTCGCTGCCAACGGCGGCGAGCTTGTTGTAGCCGCCGAAGTCCTGCAGCGCATCGGCGCTGTCGTCGAAGGTGCCGAATTCCTTGACGGAATAGTTGTGGATCCAGGTCGTCTTGCCGTCGAGCTTGCCATAGAACTGCCAGCCGCCGAAGGCGTCCCAGTGGTAGGTCTGCCCGCCGCCCTTGACGGTCGGCGCGTCGGAAACGGCATTGACCTGGATCTGGACGGTCTGCGTGTATTGCTTGCCGCTTGCATCTTCCAGCGTGTAGACCAGCTTGTCGATGCCGTAGTAGTTGGTCATCGACTTGTACGTGACCTGCCCATCGGCGGTGAAGCTGATGGCCCCGGCCTTGGACTTGAAGGTGGTATCGAGCGCAGCCGTTTCATGCGCGACCTTGACCAGCTTCAGGCCCACGCCCAGATCGTTGGCGAGCACGTTGAACGTGACGGAACGGTCCTCGCAGACACTCGCGCTGTCTGCAACGGGCGAGGTCGCTTCCGGCTTGATCCCCGCATCCGCGCTGTCGTCGCGTTGGCCGGATGCCAGCGTGTAGACGCCGGTCAAGCCGGTCGTGGCGTCCGCGTCGGAGTCCACTGCGTCGTTCACGCCCACGTTGGAGCTCGACAGAACGGTGCCGTCGGGCGCAACGAAGCGCACGAGGTATTCGCCCGGAATCACGCTGTCGAAGGAGTAGTTGCCGTTGGCATCGGTCAGCTGCGTGGCCACGAGGTCGCCAGGCACGACGGTTTCGGTGCCCAGCGCCCCGCCGCCCTCGCCGACGTTGCCTCGAAAGGCCGTGTAAAGCTCGACCTTGACCCCGGCCCGGCCGGTTTCGCCCGCATCCTGGACGCCGTTGCCATTGAAGTCGTTCCAGACCCGGTTGCCCAAGGAGGCGAACTTGAAGAAGCCGATGTCGGCGTTGCCGCTGTTGTCGCCGGCCTGCAGCGTCATGGGGTCGAACAGCGGATTGGTGACGCTGGCGTCATAACCGTTCGGCGTGGCGAAGCGCAGCTGGTAGCCCTCGCCGGGCACCAGGTTGCCGAAGCTGTAGACGCCGTCCGCATCCGTGACCGCGGTGGACACGACCTCGTCGCTGGTGATCAGGCCATTGCCGTCGATGTCGCGGACCAGTTCGACCGTGGCGCCGGCGATGCCCGCTTCGCCATCGTCTTGCAGTTCGTCTGCATTCAGGTCCTGCCAGACGCGGCCCTGCAGCCTGGCCGTGGATGCTTGCGCTGCCGCCACCACGGCAGCCTGGGTTGCGATTTCCTGTGTGGCGAGTGCCTGGTCTTGCGACATTTGAATCCCTGATTTGTGCAATTGATGTGTGAATGAATGCGCTTCGCCTGCGGTGACAGTGCACCTTGCCGGATGAAATACCCCGGTGAGTGTGCGAACGCAGGTTGCCTGGATCCCCAGTGGCAGCGAAAGATGTCGATGAATCTTGCGCGGATCGCGCCTGGAGCTGGCGAATTCTAGTAAGAAGGAACTAATTTTCGAGCCGCGGATGTGCTCGAAAGCGGCGTAAATGTCACGCCCTCGCTTGATTTGCGGTGCGCCTTCTCGTGCAATTCACAATCTATTGCAATAAGAGGTTATTTCGCCAACTTTTGCTTCCTATTTTCGGGGCGCATTTCAAACCGGTGCGAGCGCCAGTTGCCGCGCCATGCGGCGCACCGCGGCGGGGATCGGCGCCACCATCGGCGCGTCCAGGCGCGCGGCGACCCCGATGGCGGCCTGGCCCAG
>NZ_BCUU01000129.1 GCF_001591385.1 Variovorax soli NBRC 106424 | reverse complement strand
GGCCGCCGGCGCGCGGCACGCGCCGCTGTTCCTTCGCGCGGACCTCACCGACATCGCCGCGCTGCGCAGCGCCATCGACCAGGTGCGCGCCGCCCACGGGCCGATCACGGTGCTGCTGAACAACGCGGCCAACGACACGCGCCACAGCATCGAGGAGACCACGCCCGAATCATGGGACGCCGGCGTGGCGGTGAACCTGCGCCACCAGTTCTTTGCCGCGCAGGCCGTGGCGCCGGACATGCGCGCGGCCGGCGGCGGCTCCATCGTCAACTTCGGCTCGGTGAGCTGGAAGCTCAAGCAGGGCGGCATGCCGGTCTACACCACCTCCAAGTCGGCGGTGCAGGGCCTCACGCGCAGCCTGGCGCGCGACCTGGGGCCCCACAAGATCCGCGTCAACACGCTGGTGCCCGGCTGGGTGATGACCGAGCGGCAGATCAAGCTGTGGGTCACCGAAACCTCGCGCGAGGAAATCGCCAAGGGCCAGTGCATCGACGAGCTGCTCATGCCCGACCACATCGCCTCCATGGCGCTTTTCCTGGCGGCCGACGACAGCGCCATGTGCACCGCGCAGGACTTCGTCGTGGACGGGGGCTGGACTTGAGCGGCTTGCCCGAGGCGGCACGAATCGAGCAACGCGAATTCGGCGAGCTGTCGGACGGCCGGCAGGTCCGCGAATACACGCTGCGCGCCGGCGGGCTGGTGCTGCGCGCCATCAATTGGGGCGGCATCGTCACGGCGCTGGAAGCGCCCGACCGCGCAGGCCATCTCGCCAACGTGGTGCTGGGCCTGCCCACGCTGCGCGACTACGAGGCGCGCAATCCGCACATGGGCACCCTCGTCGGGCGCTATGCCAACCGCATCGGCGGCGGGCGCTTCATGCTCGACGGCCGCATGGTGGAGTTGGACCGCAACGACGGCGGCAACACGCTGCACGGCGGCACGCAGGGCTTTGGCAAGCAATGGTGGGGCATCGAGCCCCAGCCCCTGGGTGCGGACGGCAGCGCGGCGCTCGTGCTGCGCCACACCAGCGCCGACGGCGAAGGCGGCCACCCCGGAACGCTGCGGGTGCAGGCGCGCTACACGCTCGGCCCGGGCCCGCAGTGGCGCATCGACTACGAAGCGCAAGGCGACAAGCCCACGGTGGTCAACCTGAGCCACCACGACTACTTCAACCTGCGCGGCCACGGCGACGTGATGGATCACCGCCTGCGCATCGCAGCGAGCCGCTACTGCCCGGTCGACGCGGGGCTCATTCCGCTGGGCCTGGCGCCGGTGGACGGCACGCCCTTCGACTTTCGCCGCGGCGCGCGCATCGGCGAGCGCATCCGCGAAGCGCACGAGCAGCTGCTCCGGGGCCGGGGCTACGACCACAACTTCGCCATCGACGCCAACGAGTCCGCCGATGGCGTGCTGCGCCCCGTGGCGCGGCTGGCCGATCCGGCGTCGGGCCGGTGCATGGACATCCACAGCACCGAACCGGGGCTGCAGTTCTATTCAGGCAACTTCCTGGACGCCACCTTGCAGGGCTCGCACGGCGCGCTGCTGCGGCAAGGCGACGGGCTGTGCCTGGAGACGCAGCACTTTCCGGATGCGCCCAACCGCCCCGAGTTCGCGTCCACCCGGCTGGCCGCCGGCGACGTCTTCAGGAGCAGCACCGTGATGCGCTTTTGCACCTTCGACGCGCACGAAGATCCGTTCGAGAAGAAAACAGAGGAAATCCAACCATGAGTTCTCCCCGCTACCAGGGCGTCTTCCCGGTGGTGCCCACCACCTTTGCCGACAACGGCGAACTCGACCTGGCCAGCCAGAAGCGCTGCGTCGACTTCATGATCGACGCGGGCTCCAACGGCCTGTGCATCCTGGCCAACTTCTCCGAGCAGTTCGCGCTGTCGGACCACGAGCGCGAAGTGCTCACCGCCACCATCCTCGACCACGTGGCGGGCCGCGTGCCGGTGATCGTGACCACCACCCACTTCGGCACCGCCGTGTGCGCGCAGCGAAGCCGCCGTGCGCAGGAGGCCGGCGCGTCCATGGTGATGGTGATGCCGCCCTATCACGGCGCCACGCTGCGCGTGTCGGAGACGCAGGTGTACGAGTTCTATGCCGGCGTGTCGGACGCCATCGACATCCCGATCATGATCCAGGACGCGCCGGTCGCCGGCACGCCGCTGTCGGCGATGTTCCTGGCGCGCATGGCGCAGGAGATCCGGCAGGTGAGCTACTTCAAGATCGAGACGGCCGGCGCGGCCAGCAAGCTGCGCGAGCTGATCCGCCTGGGCGGCGATGCCGTCGAAGGCCCCTGGGACGGCGAGGAAGGCATCACCCTGCTGCCCGACCTGCAGGCCGGCGCCACCGGCGCGATGACGGGCGGCGGCTTTCCGGACGGTATCCGCAAGATCGTCGATCCGTTTCGCGCCGGGCGTTTCGAGGAAGCGGCGCAGGCTTACGAGAAGTGGCTGCCGCTCATCAACTACGAGAACCGGCAGGCCGGCTTCCTGGCGGCCAAGGCGCTGATGAAGGAAGGCGGCGTCATCGCCTGCGAGGCGCCGCGGCATCCGTTTCCGGCGCTGCATCCGGCCGTGCGGGCGGGGCTGCTGGAGACGGCCCGGCGGCTGGATCCGCTGGTGCTGCGCTGGGGCCGATAGCCGCGGCGGCTCAGACGTTGACCAGCGCCAGGTAGTCCAGCAGGCTGGTGCCGCCCAGCGTCGCGAACGGCAGCAGCACCGCCTTGAGCAGCGGCTGCTGCCAGAAGGGCGCGAAAGCGCCTTCGTGCAGATGGTCCATCCTCTGCAGCAGCAGCGTCAGCTGCGCTGCCTTGGGCGGATCGTTCGGGCGCGCATGGTGCGACCCGTCGCGGCGAGGGCTCGGCGCATCGCCGCTGAGCCGCGTGATCTCGTCGCGCAGCCGTTCCATGGCAAAGCGGCGCGAGGCCTCCGCCGAGTAGCGCAGCACCACGGCGCAGGCCAGGGCCACCGACGCACCCAGCACCGCCAGTACGATGCCGATCGCCGGCATGTACCAGTCGTCGAAGGCCGCACTGCGCGAGACCAGGAACAGCGACAGCACGATGAACGGGAAGTAGATCAGCCGCGTCACGCATCGGGTGCGCAAGGCGATGAATTCCAGGTCGATCCAGTTGTCCAGGTAGCTGCGCGGGATGTGCAGGTCCTGCTCGAACTTGGCCAAGGTGCTTGGCGGCCAGTTGGCTCCGTGCACCCGCAGCCCGCGCACGAAGCCGACGCAGAAGGTCGTGGCGTCCACCACGAAGAACACCAGGAAGTACATGGCCAGGAACATGAGCAGGTGCAGCCACTCGTGCACCGCCAGCGACAGCTGGCCGCGCTGCGGAACGAACCGCACGTCGTGCAGCGCCTCTTTCAGGAACCAGCTCACGGCCAGGGCCAGCACGACGCAGGCCAGGGTCCGCGTGGCACGCGCGCCGATGCGGTTCTGCACGATGTAGCGGCGCCAGAAGTCGATCGAGTCGGCACTGAGCCCCGTGCTGCTGCCCATGCCCACGGGCTGCACGAAGCGCAGCGAGAACATGTTGGCCAGGCGCTGCCAGAAAGGCAGGTGGCGCTCCAGCTCGACCTGCTCGGCCACCAGTTCGCGGCGCGTGCGGCCCAGCCGGAAGCGTGCGATGATGTCGTCGAGGTTCTGGCTCAGCGCCACCCAACCCGCGTAGATCAGGTACACGCACAGCAGCAGGGTGACGAGGCGCAAGCCCTCGGTCGGCCAGATGCTGATGCCTTCCAGCCCCACCATCGGCTTGCCATCGCGTGTGAGCCAGCCCGCGAACGCATCCCACCGCGCCGCAAACCACAGCGGCAGTGCGAGATGCACAAAGGCAAGGAGCAAGGCCAGGCCGGCCCAGCGCATGGCACGCACGCGCGGCGTTGCGTCATGGAAAAGGCGGCGATTCAGCCGCTGGCGCACCGCGCGGCTCAGCAGGATCGGCGGCAGCCACAGCGGCAGGATCAGCAGCGTGAGAACGAGCATCAGCGTGGCCCGCGACAGTTCGGGATACGCGGGGCTGCGGTCCGGATGGATATCGCCGCAGGCACGCCAGCCGGGCCCCTCGCAGCGCGTGCGCCGGGGCAATTCGACCGGTGCGGCGGCCTGCGCCGCGGCCACCGGAATCGCCGCCAGTGCGGCGCCGTCCAGTCCGTCCGCCGGCGGCACCGGCTGGGGCGCCGGACTGAAGTCGAAGGCCGTCGTGCGGCCGATCTCGAAGATCCGCGGCTTGGCGAGCCAGCCCAGGATGGTCTTCTGCGGCGTCGGAGCGTCCAGCGGATCGTCGGGCGTGCTGTTGACCTCCGAGCGCAGCGCGCGCCTTGTGTCGTCCACGGCCAGCAGGGTCGCGAGAAAGGCCGCGCTCTGGTAGCCGTCGCGAAACGGCGGCAGGCCTGCCTGGAAGCGGTCGGACAGGCGCAACCCGAAGTTCGATCCCACGATGAGGTTGCGCGTCCACGCCGTTTCGCGCGGATGCAGGAAGCGCGCATCGAGGTCGGTGGTGAAGAAGATGGCGTTGGGCAGGGCCGGCTGCAAGGCCTGCAGCACCAGCAGCTTGTCGTGCACGTCGGACCCCAGCACGCCGATGGCGGCCAGGCCGGTGCCGTCCGGGCTGTTGCTTCGGATCTGCCGGTCCAGCTCGGCCATGCGCAGCGCCAGGCGCCGCAGGTAGTCGAACTGGCTCTGGCCTTCGGCGATTTCGATGAAGGTGCCGTCGTTGCGGCGGCCTTCCTCCTTGACGGCGCCTCCGGGCTTCGATGCCGCAGCCTTGCTCGCCGAGCCGTCGCTGCCGCCGGCCGGCAGTTGTCCGTCCAGGCCGCGCACGTAGCTGGACCGGTGCACGCAGAAGCCCTCGATGCCCGGGTAGGCACGAAATTCGCGCCGCAGGGTCCGGCCGTACAGCGTGTCCCATTCCGAGATGACGCCGATGTGGCTGAGCTTCGAACCGCTGCGGCTTTTGTTGATGTCACAAGCCTGCGGATCTTCTCGCGTGCCGGCCTGCAGTCCGCGCAGCTTCAGCTCGGCGATCAGCGCATCGGCCAGCGCGCTGTCGTCGCCGATGGTCCGCACCAGCTGCACGTTGTAGCGGGCCAGGAAATCCGACAAGGTCGGCGTGTCGGCAGGCAGGGACTTGCCGAAGATGCGTTCGTCCGGCGCCGTGGCGGAGGCAGAATAGAAGCGCAGCCGCATCTTCGCGTAGGCCGCCGTCAACGGCTGGTCGATGCCCTGTCGCTCCAGTTCGCCCAGCATTTCGCGCAGCCCGTCGGAGCCGCCCGGCCCGAGCACCCGCCAGCTCAGGGTCTGCGCCTCGAACTTGGCGACCAGCGAACGCAGCTTGGCCAGGGGCTGGCCGTACATCACGTCGCCGTCCAGCCAGAGCACCAGCACCAGCGGAATCGACGCCTGGTCGCTCATGGCGAAGCGCGAATCGGGCGCTGGCTCGAACCATTCGTAAGGCACGATTTCCGGCAGGCTGCGATCGGTCTTGTTGCCGGCGCCGGCCGGGAAGAAATAACCCAGGTGCTCGCCATCCACCGGCGCCAGGCGGCTGGCGTTGAGGCCCGCCAGCACGGCATAGCGCACGCGCCGCCGCGTTTCCACGTTGTCGGAGTACGGGCCGCCCGGAAGCATCACGCCGAAGATCTCGACCGTGCGGCCCGAGTGCAGCATGCGCGTGGCGATCGAGTTCTGCACGCTCTGGGCGTCATGCCGCAGGTCGGCGTTCCTGGCTTCCTCCCGGTCGAGCTTGTAGGCCTCTTCGCGGGCGCGGGCCACCGCACCGAAAGGGTCCTGCCAGAGGCGGGCGTCGACATCCTGCCCGACACCCTGCTGGATGCGCGGCTCGTTGACCGGCAGGCGCGTGGTTTCGAGCGGCGCCTCGCGGATGAACAGGACACCGGCGGTGAGCATCAGGATCGCAACGATTCCGCCGGGAGACGGGCCGCCGCCAGCTCTGGATTCCTTGTCCATGGCACACCTCGCGCATCACGAAGGCAGGCGCTCACTTTAGACCTGGGACCAGTCTTGCGCATCCACCAAACGGTGGAAGAAGCATGTATGGCTCAAGGCCGGTGCCGCCGCACGCGCAGGCGCGCCGCTTCGCGCAGAATCGCCCGCATGTCCACGACTCCGACCCTTGTCCTGCTGCCCGGCCTCGCCTGCGACGAGCGCCTCTGGCAAGCCCAGATGCCCGTCCTTCCTGCCAGGCTCTCGCCGCGCGTGAGCGACACGCACGCGCGCCATGCGCGCATCGAGGAGATGGCGGCGGCCGTTCTGCGCGAACACGCGGGGCCCCTGGTGCTGTGCGGTGCATCGATGGGTGGAATGATCGCCATGGAGGTGGCGCGCCAGGCGCCGGAGCGCGTCGCCGGCCTGGCGCTGCTGGGCACCAACCCGCAGCCCGAATCACCCGAAACCTACCAGCTGCGCGCCGACGCCATCGAGTTGTTCGAGCGCGGCGAGTTGCGCGAGGTGCTGGAACCCAACATCGCCTTCGCCTTTCATCCGAAGCAGGCCGACGACGAGGCGCTGGTGCAGCGCTACCTCACCATCATCCTGGATGCCGGCGCCCAGCAGCTGATCCGGCAGAACCGCGCCTTGATGCACCGCCCCGACCAGCGCCCGCACCTGCCGAAGCTGCGCTGCCCCGTGCTGGTGATGTGCGGCGAGAACGACCTGCTCACGCCCCCGCCCATGTCACGCGAGATCGCCGCGCTGGTGCCGGGCGCGGTGCTGCGCTGGGTGCCCGAGTGCGGCCACATGCTCACCATGGAAAAACCGCGCTACGTCAACGCGGTGCTGGGCGACTGGCTGCAGCAGTTCGTGCTGCCGGCCTGATCCAGCGTTCAGGAGCCGATGACCTGGGCCTGGCCCTCGCCGGCCGCATCCAGCATCTGGCGCACCTGCTGCGCCAGCGAGCCGAAGATCTTGCCGGCCAGGCTGTCCGAGTCGTTGCCGAACACGATGCAGTCGCAGTGATAGTCGCGCGCAGCCGTCACGATGGTTTCGGCGCTGCGCCCGATGAGCACCGTGCTCTGGTAGGGCACGCCGGCCAGGTCCAGCAGCTTCTGCGCGAACTGGAGCTCTTCAGCGCCGGCGCTCAGTTGCAGTTCGCGCAACTCGGCCGCACCGAACAGCATGGCCACATGGCCGGACACCTTGGGCTGTACCCGCAGCAGGCGGACCGTGACCGGCCCGGTCTGGCGCATGCGCAGCACCTGTTCGATCGCCGAGCGCGTGCGCGCCGGCTGGTCGGGGTCGACGGGCAGCAGGACGCGGCTCATGGGGCGGCGCAGCGGCTCACGCAATACCCGCACGTTCAGGCGGCAGGCTGGTCCGCCGGCCGTTCGCCGGCCTCGATTGCCTTCGGCTCCTTTGCGCGGCTGGCCAGCCACTTGCCCACCAGGACCACCAGCACGGCGCCGACGCCAGGCACCAGCCAGTGCAGCATGTGCTGCTGCTCGGCCCAGTGATGGATGGCCGGGTCGCTCATGGCCATTTCGCCGGCCACCCAGCCCAGCAGCGCGGCGCCGGCAGTGATGATGATCGGAAAGCGCGACATGAGCTTCAGGATGATGGTGCTGCCGAAGATGATGAGCGGGATGCTGATCACCAGGCCGAACACCAGCAGCGGCACATTGCCCTTGGCCGCGGCGGCCACGCCCACCACGTTGTCCAGGCTCATCACCAGGTCCGCCACCACGATGGTCTTGATCGCGGCGAACAGGCCCGAATGGCCTTCGAGGCTTTCCTCGCCGTCGTCGCCCTGCAGCAGGCCCACGCCGATCCACAGCAGCAGCGCAGCGCCCACCAGCTTCAGGTAGGGCAAGGTCAGCAGGTACACGGCGAAGAAGGTCAGCACCACGCGCAGCACGATGGCGCCGACGCTGCCGAAGATGATGGCCTTCTTCTGCTGGGCCGGCGGCAGCGCCCGCGAGGCCATCGCGATCACCACGGCGTTGTCGCCGCTGAGCACGATGTTGATCAGGATGATCTGCGAGAGGGCGACCCAGAAATCCGGGCTGGATAGAAATGACACGGTGTCTCCTTGAGGCTCGAACGATGTTTCGGAACCGCGCGGTTCCGCCTGGTTCGAGCTTAGGGAGGCGCCCTGTCACCTTTCTGCCGGCTGGCTGTCAGCCGCCTATCGGGAAGCTGTCAGCCAGCTGACAGGGCCGCGGCGGCTGCGCCCGGGCGCAGCGGGAAGAACACGCTGAAGGTGTTGCCCACGCCGTCGGTGTCTTCTTCCAGCGTGATGCGCGCGCCGTGCAGCGTGGCGATCTCGCTCACGATGGCCAGGCCCAGGCCGCTGCCGTCTTCCTGCGTGCCCAGCATGCGGTGGAAGCGCTCGAAGACGCGCGCCCGCTCGGGCACCGGAATGCTCGGCCCGTCGTCGCTGATGGCGAGCTTGCACTGGCCGTCGGCGGTCTGGCCGGTGCGCACCGTCACGCGCCCGCCCTGCTGGCTGTAGCGGATGGCGTTGTCGATCAGGTTGTTGACCAGCTCGCGCAGGCGGTCGGGGTCGGCATCGATCATCAGCGGATGCCCGGCGCCCTCGAAGCCCAGGTCGATGTCGCGCTTGAGGGCATGCGGCACCCAGTCCATGCTCACCTCCAGCGCATGCGCGTTCAGGTCCAGCGGCTGCAGCTGCATGGAGTCGAGCGCGCCGGGTTCGTTGCGCGCCAGCGAAAGCAGCTGCCGCACCAGCCGCGACAGACGGTCGGCGCTGATGTAGAGCTGCGCCAGCGAATGGCGCACGCGTGGCAGGTCGTTCTCGCGCAGCGCCAGCTCGATCTGCGCCTTCAGGCCGCTCACCGGGGTCTTGAGCTGGTGCGCCGCATCGGCCACGAAGCGGTTCTGGAAATCGAAGGTGCGGCCCAGTCGCGCCATGAGCTCGTTCACCTCGTCCACCAGCGGACGCACCTCGCCCGGCACGTCGTGCGTGTCGATGGGGCTCAGGTCCAGGTGCGAGCGGTCCGACACCGCGCGGCGCAGCCGCTGCAGCGGCGCCAGCCCGCGCGAGACGCCGAACCAGACCACCAGCGTGGCCATCACGATGAGCAGCATCTGCGGCAACACCACGCTGGCCACCATCTCCCAGGTGAATTGCGAGCGCTTGTTCAGCGTCTCGGCCACCTGCACCAGCACCAGGGGCGGGCCCGCGTCGGCGCCCAGCGGCATCCAGGCCACCATCATCCGCACCGGCTGGCCCCGCACCTCGCCGGCATGGAAGTAGGGCTTGGCCGCCTTGTCGACCTTGGGCGCCGGCATGTCGGCATTGCCGCCCAGCGGCAGGCCGCCCTCGCTGACCACGCGATAGAAGAGCTGGTCCTCCTGGTCCAGCAGCAGCACGTTGGCCGCCGCTTCGGACATTTCCAGCCGGGGCTTGTCGCCATCGAGCTTCACATGCAACACGATCTCGCGCGCCACCTCGTACAGGGCGCGGTCGTAGGCCAGGTTGGACAGGCGCAATGACTGCCAGTAGGCCGCGGCGCTGTCGAGCACCAGCAGAACGGCCAGCGGGCCGAGCAGCCACGCGAGCAGCTTGCGCTGGAGCCGAGGCTCAGGCCTCCACATCGTGGGTGTCGATCAGGTAGCCCATGCCGCGCACGGTGCGGATCTCGCAGCCCAGCGGCTCCAGCTTCTTGCGCAGGCGGTAGACGTTGACCTCGATGGCGTTGTCGCCCACCTCGTCGCCCCAGCCGTAGAGGTGATTGACCATGTGCTCCTTGCTCACCACGCGGCCGGCGCGCATCAGCAGCAGCTCGAGCACGGCCAGCTCGCGCGGCGACAGGTCCAGCGGCTTCTTGTCGTAGTACACGCGGCGGCCCACGGTGTCGAAGCGCAGCAGCCCGTGTTCGAGGTACGGCGTGGACTGGGTGCTGCGCCGCAGGAGCGCGCGCACCCGCGCCTCGAGCTCGGGCAGGTCGAAGGGCTTGGCAAGGTAGTCGTCCGCGCCCAGGTCCAGGCCGCGCACGCGGTCGGCCAATGTGTCGAAGGCGGTGAGCATCAGCACCGGCGTGGTGGACTTGCGCGCACGCAGGCGCTGCAGCACTTCCAGGCCGGAGAGGCCCGGCAGGCCGATGTCCAGGATGGCGAGGTCGTAGATGCCGAGCGCCAGTGCGTGGTCGGCCTCTTCGCCCGAGGAGACCACATCCACCGCATGGGCGGACTGCACCAGCGCACGCGACAGCGCGTCCGCCAGCACCCGGTCATCTTCCACGAGCAGTATTCGCATGGCTGGGGATGCTAACGCCAAGGCCGCAGGCGCAGCGCCACGGCGGTCAATTCAAGGTGCCGCCGGTTTCGCGCACGTCCTCGCGCACGCGCATTGCGGTGCGCACCGAGATGCGCAGGGCTTCGATCACCGTGTCCAGCGACAGGCTGGGCAGCCCGCCGGGCAGGCGCGCCGCCTGCTCCGGCAGCAGGGGAATGTGGATGAACCCGCCGCGCAGCCCGCCCGGCACACCGGGCAAGGGCCGTGTGGCGATCCGGTGCATGAGGCCGAAGAAGATGTGATTGCACACGAAGGTGCCAGCGCTGTTGGACACCGCAGCCGGAATGCCGGCCGCGCGCATGTCGCGCACCAGCGCCTTGATCGGCAGCGTGGAGAAGTAGGCCGCCGGTGCGCCCTCCACCACCGGCAGGTCGATCGGCTGGCAGCCGGCGTTGTCGCAGATGCGGCCGTCGTCCACGTTGATGGCCACGCGCTCGGGCGTGACCTCGCTGCGCCCACCGGCCTGGCCGATGGCCAGCACCAGCTCGGGCCGCACATCGTCGATGGCCTCGTCCAGTGCCTGCAGTGCAGCGCCGAACACGCAGGGCATCCGGCGTGCGTGGACCTGCACGGCCCGGCCATCCGGCAAGTCGAAGCCCCACCCGTCCAATGCGCGCACCGCTTCCCACGACGGGTTGATGCTGTCGCGGTCGAAGGGCTCGAAGCCGGTGACGAGGACGCGGGCGCCGGCCATGCCGCTTCAGCGAGGCCTGATGGCGATGCCTTCGGCCGTGAGCCGGTCGCGGATGCGCCGTGCAAACGCCAGCGCATGCGCGCCATCGCCATGCAGGCACACGCTCTGCGCGTTCACGGCCACGGTGCTGCCGTCGATGGCGCGCACCTGGTGGTCGCGCACCAGCGAGAGGGTCTGGGCGAGCGACTGCTCCTCGTCCTCGATCAGGGCGCCGGGCTGGCTGCGCGGCACCAGGCTGCCGTCGGGCAGGTAGCCACGGTCGGCGAACACCTCTTCCACCGGCGTGAGGCCGGCACGCCGGGCGGCGTCGATCATGCCGCTGCCGGCCAGGCCGAAGAACTTGAGCGAGGGGTCGAAGCGGCGCACGGCTTCGACGATGGCCGCGGCCAGTTCGGGCTCCTTCACCGCCTGGTTGTAGAGCTGGCCATGCGGCTTCACATGGGCCAGCGTGCCGCCTTCGGCCTTGACGATGGCGGCCAGCGCGCCCACCTGGTAGAGCACGCCAGCCGTGATCTCGTCGGGCGGCAGGTGCATGGTGCTGCGGCCGAAGTTCTCGCGATCGGGAAAGCTCGGGTGCGCGCCGATGGCCACGCCGTGCTCCAGCGCCCATTGCACGCACTGGCGCATGGTCTTCGCATCGCCGGCATGCCAGCCGCAGGCGATGTTGGCCGAGCTCACCAGGCCCAGCAGGGCCTCGTCGCTGCCAGCGCCTTCGCCGAGGTCGGCGTTCAGGTCAATTTCCATCGTGTCGTTCTCCTGCGGGCCAGCCCAGGAAGCCCAGGCCCTGTGCCACTTGCGCAAGATAACGCTGCCGGGCATTCCATGCATCGAGTGCGGACTGTTCGTCCACCGCCACCAGCCGCAGCAGGGCGCCCAGCGGCGCCTGCGCCAGCTTCCACAAATCGGCGCGGATGACCACCGCAATGCGCGGATAGCCGCCCGTGGTCTGCGCGTCGCCCATCAGGATGATCGGCTGGCCCGACGGCGGCACCTGCACGGTGCCGGGCACCACGCCGGCCGACAGCATGTCGGTGGCACCACGCCGGCGCTTGAGTTCCGGCCCCGCCAGGCGGCTGCCCATGCGATTGCTCTGGGGTGTGATGCGCCAGGTCTCGCCATGCAGCAGCTTGTGCGCGGCCTGCAGGAACTGCTCCGACTCGGGGCCGGGCAGCACGCGCAGGCTGATGGGCTCGCCGGGCGCGTCGCCCCACGCGGGCGGATGCACGCCGAAGGGCCTGCGCGTCAGCTGCGATGCGCCCAGCACCGAGGCGCCGATGGGCAGGCGGTCGCCCTTGCGCAGCGCGCGGCCTTCCAGCCCGCCGAAGCCGGCCTTCAGGTCGGTGCT
>NZ_BCUU01000128.1 GCF_001591385.1 Variovorax soli NBRC 106424 | reverse complement strand
CCTGCCGCTGCGCAGCAGCCGCCGGCGCCCGCCGTGCCGGCCGAACCCGCGGCGGACGTTGCGGCTGCGCAGGAAGATGCTGCCACGCAGCAAGAGGCGCCGCTGCCCACGCTGGAAGACGCGCAAGCCCTCACCCCCGAGTCGGACTTCAAGCCCTTCGTGGCGCGCAACGTGGCGCCCGAGGTGCGCAACGCGGCCATGAAGAAGCTCTTTGCGGACCCGCATTTCAATGTCATGGACCGGATGGACGTCTACATCGACGACTATTCCAACCCCGCGCCCCTGCTGCCCGCCCAACTGCGCAAGATGGCCAGCGCCGCCTTCCTCAAGCTGGTGGACGACGACGAAGAAGAAAAAAAGAAGAGCAAGGCACCGCTGGAAGAAACCCCTGCCATGACGCAAGCACAGGACGTGGCACAGTCCGAGCATCACGCAATAGATGATCCCAGCCCGCCGAACGCGCCGCCCGACCCGGGAGCGCCGCCGGCCAGCCAAGAGACCGATGACGACCACGCTGATCTGCGACTGCAACAAGACGATGCCGCTCGCGCCGAAGACCCTCGGCGCGGCACTTCTTCCTGACAAGAAAGAGCTTCCCCTCCACACGACCCTGTGCCGGCGCGAGGCCCCGGCCTTCCAGCGCGCCATCACCGGCAGCGGCGGCGACGAGGTGGTCGTGGCCTGCACCCAGGAGCAGCGCCTGTTCACCGAGTTGGCCGGGCAGACGCCCGGCGCTACCTCGCCCATCCGCTTCGTCAACATCCGCGAGACCGGCGGCTGGAGCCGCGACGCGCGCACCGCCATGCCGAAGATCGCCGCGCTGCTGGCCGCCGCCAGCCTGCCCGATCCGGAGCCGGTGCCCACCGTGTCCTACAGGAGCCAGGGCCGGCTGCTGGTCATCGGCCCGCTCGACCAGGCCGAGCATGCGGCCGCGCTGCTGGCCGATTCGCTGCAGGTGAGCATCTTCTCCACCGGCCCCGGCGAGCGGGGCGGGGCGCAGGCGCGCCGCTTTCCGGTGGTGGCCGGCCGCATCGAGTCGCTGGCTGGCTGGCTCGGCGCCTTCCAGCTGGGCTGGACGCAGGACAACCCCATCGACCTGGACCTGTGTACCCGCTGCAATGCCTGCATGGCCGCCTGCCCTGAGCAGGCCATCGGCTTCGACTACCAGATCGACGCGGCCCGCTGCACCTCGCACGGCGATTGCGTGAAGGCCTGCGGCGTGGCCGGCGCCATCGACCTGCAGCGCGAGCCGCAGGTGCACAGTGCCGAGTTCGACCTGGTGCTGGACCTGGGCGCCGAGCCGCAGATCGACTGGCATGCGCCGCCGCAAGGCTACTTCCACGTTGCCGGCGGCCTGGCCGCGCAGGCCCAGGGGCTTCAGACCGTGCTGCGCCTGCGCGAGCTGGTGGGCGAGTTCGAGAAGCCCAAGTTCTTCGACTACAAGCAGAAGCTCTGCGCCCACAGCCGCAACGAGCAGGTGGGCTGCAATGCCTGCGTGGAGGTGTGCTCGGCCCATGCCATCCGCAGCGACAAGGAGCACCAGCGCATCGTGGTCAACCCCAACCTGTGCGTGGGTTGCGGGGCCTGCACCACCGTGTGCCCGACGGGCGCGCTGGCCTACAGCTACCCGCGCGCGCCGGAGCAGGGGCGCAAGCTGCGCACGCTGCTGTCGGCCTACCTGCAGGCCGGCGGACGCGAGCCCGTGCTGCTGCTGCACAGCGAGGAGGGCGGCCGCACGCTCATCGAGCAGCTGGGCCGCCAGGCGCAGCTGGGCAAGGCGCAGGGCGTGCCGGCCCACGTCATTCCAGTGAGCCTGTTCCACAGCGCCAGCACCGGCATCGACCTGTGGTTGTCGGCGGTGGCCTATGGCGCCACGCAGGTGGCGGTGCTGTTCACCGGCGAAGAGGCGCCGCAGTACCGCGCCGCCACGGCTAAGCAGATGGAGATCGCGCAGGCCCTTTTGAGGGGCCTGGGCTACGCGGGCACGCATTTCTTGGCCGTCGATGCCGCCACGCCGGCGGCGCTGGACGCGGCGCTTACCGAGTTGCGCGGCACGCGCCAGCAAGTGCCTGCCAGCGCCGCCCGCCATGCGGTGGCGGCCGAGAAGCGCAGCACGCTCGAACTGGCACTGGACCACCTCGTCGAATCCGCCCCCGCGCTGAAAGACCAGACCGCGCCCGCCGCCATTGCGCTGCCGGCCGGTGCTCCGCTGGGGGCCATCGAGGTCGACAAGGACAAGTGCACCCTGTGCCTGGCCTGCGTGAGCGCCTGCCCGGCCAGCGCGCTGCAGGACAACGCCAACGCGCCGCAGCTGCGCTTCATCGAGAAGAACTGCGTGCAGTGCGGCCTGTGCGCCACCACCTGTCCGGAAAACGCCATTTCCCTGGTGCCGCGCTTCCTGCCCGCGCCGGAGCGCGCCCAGCCCGTGCTGCTCAACGAGGCCAAGCCGTGGAGCTGCATCCGCTGCGGCAAGCCCTTCGGCACCCACAAGGCCATCGAGGCCATGCTGGGCAAGCTGGCCGGCCACGCCATGTTCCAGGGCGAGGCGCTCGAGCGCCTGAAGATGTGCAGCGACTGCCGCGTGATCGACATCTACACGGCATCCAACGAAGTCAAGATCGACCAGCTATGAACCTCGCATCGTCCGCCGCCGCGTCCTCCGCCCTCGACGAGGAGATCGCCCGCGCCGAGCTCTACGGCCTGCTGGCCCGGCTCTGGTATGCGCCGCCCGATGCGCAGTTGCTCGACGCCTTCAAGGTGGCTGCCACCGAGGCGCCGATGCAGGGCGCCTACCTGGAGGAGCCCTGGCGCCAACTGGTGGGCGCCGGCCGCGAGCGCACCGAGGCGCAGCTGCGCGCGGAATACGACACCCTTTTCGGCGGCATCGGCAAGCCCGAGGTGTACCTGTTCGGTTCGCACTACCTGAGCGGCTTTCTCAATGACAAGCCGCTGGCCCAGCTGCGCGGCGAGCTCGCCCGGCTCGGCCTGGCACGCGACGACTCGGTGGGCGAGACGGAAGACCATGTGGCCTGCCTGTTCGAGGTGATGCGCTACCTGATCGCGGGCGACGACGTGGCGGTGGCGAACCTGACGCGGCAGCAGGCCTTCTATTCCGCCCACATCCAGCCGTGGATTTACGACATGTGCGAAGCCGTCGCCGCGCACCCCGCGGCCGGCTTCTACGCGGCCCTGGCCCGGTTCACGCAGGCCTTCGCCCAGGTCGAGGCGCAGGCCTTCGACATCCTCGAGTGAACCACCAAATTGGCCAGATGGCCTGACCACAATGGTGGGGTATTCACCCGGGATTTAAGGGCTTTGACTACTATGCAAACCTATGCAAATGGGTTCATATCTAAACCCATCGTTGAAGCCAATCCTGGAGTTGCCATGCAGGACAGCCAAGTGAACGACAGACAGAAAAGCTCGCGCCGAAGCTTCTTTGCCGGTGCCGCCGGCGTGGGCGCCGCAGCCGCCGCGGTGGCCGTGCTGCCCAAGGTCGAAGCCACGAATGCCTCCCCCGCGTCGAGCGCCAAGCCGGCGCCGGACAAGGGCGGCGGCTACCAGCTCTCCGAGCACGTCAAGCGCTACTACCGAACCACTTCTGCCTGAGGACGGACCCAAGATGCTGCTCACTCGCAAGGCGAATGGCGCTTCGGCCATCGCCCCTACTTCTTCTTCCGACAACAGCCACTCGCCCTTCGTCCACAGCCTGCGGCGCGGCCTGGCCAACGCCATGCCGACCATGGACCGGCGCGGCTTCCTGCGCCGCTCCGGCCTGGGCGTGGGTGTCGGGCTGGCCGCGGGCCAGCTCACCCTGATGCGCAAGTCGCAGGCGGCCGAAGGTGCCGGCCCGGCCGTCGGCGCGGGCAAGGTCGAAGTGCGCCGCACGGTGTGCTCGCACTGCTCGGTGGGCTGCGCCTCCGACGCGGTGGTGGAAAACGGCGTGTGGGTGCGCCAGGAGCCGGTGTTCGACTCGCCCATCAACCTGGGCGCGCACTGCGCCAAGGGCGCGGCCCTGCGCGAGCACGGCCATGGCGAGTACCGCCTGCGCTACCCGATGAAGCTGGTCAACGGCAAGTACGAGCGCATCAGCTGGGACACGGCCCTCACTGAAATCGTGGCCCGCATGCAGGAGCTGCGCAAGGCCAGCGGCCCCGACTCGCTCTACTTCATCGGCTCGTCCAAGCACAGCAACGAGCAGGCCTACCTGATGCGCAAGTGGGTCAGCTTCTGGGGCACCAACAACTGCGACCACCAGGCACGCATCTGCCACTCCACCACGGTGGCCGGCGTGGCCAACACCTGGGGTTACGGTGCCATGACCAACTCCTACAACGACATGCGCAACGCCAAGGTGGCGCTGTACATCGGCTCCAACGCGGCCGAGGCGCATCCGGTGAGCATGCTGCACCTGCTGCATGCCAAGGAGAACGGCTGCAAGGTGATCGTGGTCGACCCGCGCTTCACCCGCACGGCGGCCAAGGCCGACGAGTACGTGCGCATCCGCTCGGGCTCGGACATCGCCTTCCTCTTCGGCCTGCTGCACCACATCTTCAAGAACGGCTGGGAAGACAAGAAGTACATCAACGACCGCGTCTTCGGCATGGACAAGGTGCGCGAAGAGGTCATGACCAAGTGGACGCCCGACAAGGTCGAGGAAGTGTGCGGCGTGCCCGAGGCGCAGATGCTCAAGGTCGCCACCTGGATGTCGCAGAACCGCCCCAGCACCATCGTCTGGTGCATGGGCCAGACGCAGCACACCATCGGCAACGCGATGGTGCGCGCCTCGTGCATCCTGCAGCTGGCGCTGGGCAACGTGGGCGTGTCGGGTGGCGGCACCAACATCTTCCGCGGCCACGACAACGTGCAGGGCGCCACCGACGTGGGCCCCAACCCCGATTCGCTGCCGGGCTACTACGGCCTGGTGGAAGGCTCGTGGAAGCACTTTGCCGCCGTGTGGGGCGTGGACTTCGACTGGATCAAGTCGCGCTATGCCACGCCGGCCATGATGAACAAGTCGGGCATGACGGTGTCGCGCTGGATCGACGGCGTGCTCGAGAAGAACGAGCTGATCGACCAGGACTCGAACCTGCGCGGCGTGTTCTATTGGGGCCATGCGCCCAACTCGCAGACCCGCGGCCTGGAAATGAAGCGGGCCATGGACAAGCTGGACCTGCTGGTGGTGGTGGACCCGTACCCCTCGGCCACGGCCGCCATGGCCGCCATGCCGGGCCGGCCGGAAGACCTCAACCCCAATCGCGCGGTGTACCTGCTGCCGGCCTGCACGCAGTTCGAGACCAGCGGGTCGGTCACCGCATCCAACCGCTCGCTGCAATGGCGCGAGAAGGTCATCGAGCCGCTGTGGGAAAGCCGCAGCGACCACATGATCATGCAGCAGCTGGCCGACCGGCTGGGCTTCGGCAAGGAGCTGTCCAAGAACTTCAAGATGCAGAAGGTCAAGGGCATGGACGAGCCCGTGCCCGACGACATCCTGCGCGAGATCAACCGCGGCAACTGGACCATCGGCTACACCGGCCAGAGCCCCGAGCGCCTGCAGGCGCACATGCGCAACATGGCCGCCTTCGACGTGACCACGCTCAAGGCCAAGGGCTCGGTCAAGGACAAGGTCAACGGCTACGACATCGCGGGCGACTACTTCGGCCTGCCGTGGCCCTGCTACGGCAACCCCGAGCTCAAGCACCCGGGCAGCCCCAACCTGTACGACACCTCCAAGCACGTGATGGATGGCGGCGGCAACTTCCGCGCCAACTTCGGCGTGGAGCGCGGCGGCGTCAACCTGCTGGCCGAGGACGGCTCCCATTCGAAGGGCGCGGACATCACCACCGGCTACCCCGAGCTGGATCATGTTCTGCTCAAGAAGCTGGGCTGGTGGGACGAACTCACGCCGGAAGAGAAGCCCAAGGCCGAGGGCAAGAACTGGAAGACCGACCTGTCGGGCGGGATGATTCGCGTGTTCATGAAGAACCACGGCTGCCATCCCTTCGGCAATGCCAAGGCGCGCGCGCTGGTGTGGAACTTCCCCGACCCGGTGCCGGTGCACCGCGAGCCGCTGTACGGCAACCGGCCCGAACTGGTGGCCAAGTACCCCACGCACAACGACATCGCCACCTTCTGGCGCCTGCCCACGCTCTACAAGAGCGTGCAGGACAAGAACCTGGCGGACAACGTGGCGCAGAAGTTCCCCATCATCCTCACCTCGGGCCGGCTGGTCGAGTACGAGGGTGGCGGGGAGGAGACCCGCTCCAACCCCTGGCTGGCCGAACTGCAGCAGGAGGCCTTCGTCGAGATCAACCCGAAGGTGGCGGCAGAGAAGAACATCCGAAACGGCGAGCGCGTCTGGGTACACACGCCCACCGGCGCCAAGCTGAATGTGCAGGCGCTGGTCACCGAGCGCGTGGCGCCGGACACGGCCTTCATCCCCTTCCACTTCTCGGGCCGCTGGCAGGGCGTGGACATGCTGCCCTACTACCCGGCGGGCGCGCATCCCGTGGTGCGCGGCGAGGCCGTGAACACGGCCACCACCTACGGCTACGACAGCGTCACCATGATGCAAGAGACCAAGTCGACCATCTGCAACATCGAGAAAGCCTGAGGAACCGCAATGGCAAGAATGAAATTTGTCTGCGATGCCGAGCGCTGCATCGAATGCAACGGCTGCGTCACCGCGTGCAAGAACGAGAACGAGGTGCCGTGGGGCGTGAACCGCCGCCGCGTGGTCACGCTCAACGACGGCGTGCCGGGCGAGAAGTCGATTTCGGTGGCCTGCATGCACTGCTCCGACGCGCCCTGCATGGCGGTGTGCCCTGTGCAGTGCTTCTATCGCACCGAAGAGGGCGTGGTGCTGCACGACAAGGACGTGTGCATCGGCTGCGGCTACTGCTCGTACGCCTGCCCGTTCGGCGCGCCGCAGTTTCCGGCCCAGGGCACCTTCGGTGCGCGCGGCAAGATGGACAAGTGCACCTTCTGCGCCGGCGGCCCCGAGGCCAACGGCTCGCAGGCGGAGTTCGAGAAGTACGGCCGCAACCGCCTGGCCGAAGGGAAGCTGCCGGCCTGCGCCGAGATGTGTTCCACCAAGGCCTTGCTCGCCGGCGACGGCGACGTGGTGGCCGACATCTTCCGCACCCGCGTGCTGCATCGCGGCAAGGGTGCCGAGGTGTGGGGCTGGGGTACGGCCTACGGCTCGCAGCAGGCGGGCAAGTCCAACGGCGGGGTGAAGCAATGAAGCGCGCCGCAGCCTCCGTCATCGCGCTGCTCGGCGCCGCGGCCTTGCTGGCCGCCTGCGGCGAAAAGCCGCAGACCAATGCGCAGGGTGTGAAGCACGACGCCGCACCCTGGTCGGGCACGTCCAACGGCACGCCCAAGGAAGGCGGCGGCACCGCCTTCACCGCCCAGGGCTGGAAGCCGGGCGACAAGGCCTCGTGGGAGGCCCAGCTGAAGACCCGCGCCCAGAACGGGCAGAACGAATACAACCGGACGCAGTAGGCGTGCGAGCAGTGAGCGAAAGGCCCGGCATCATGAACAGAACGCTCAGCGCCCTGGTGCTGGCCGCGGTTCTGGGCGCTGCCTTTGCGGGCGGCGCGCAGGCCCAGGCCCAGCAGGCACCCACGGCCGCAGGCCCCGTAACCCCTGCGCCCGCGCCTGCGCCGGCGGCCCCTGCGGCCGGCGGCATCCAGAGCCAGAACATCTTCGACGTGAAGCCCGAGGCCAGCGAGCAGCCGGGCTACATGCAGCAGAGCAACGGCGAGCGCATCAAAGTGCAGCCCGGCAACAATGCCCCGATGTGGCGGCAGGTGGGCGAGGGCGTGACGGGCTATTCGAGCCTGCCCAAGCACGAGGCGCCCGAGGCGGGCAACCTCATCCAGCCCATCGTGGAGTACCCCGGCTCGCGCCGCACCAACGCTGGCGAAGCCTGGCGCCAGGTGCGCAACGACTGGCTCATTCCCTATGGCGCGGCCCTGCTGTTCGTCACGCTGCTGGCGCTGGCCATCTTCTACTTCACGCGCGGCACCATCGGCCTGCATGGCGAGGAAACCGGCCGCAAGATCGAGCGCTTCACGCCCTTCGAGCGCGCCACGCACTGGTCCAACGCCATCGCCTTCGTCACGCTGGCCGTGAGCGGCATCGTGATGGCCTTCGGCAGGTTCTTCCTGCTGCCGGTGATCGGCGGCTCGCTGTTCGGCTGGCTCACCTATGCGCTCAAGACGATCCACAACTTCGTCGGGCCGCTGTTCGTGGTGACGCTGGTCTTCATGATCATCACCTTCTTCCGCGACAACCTGCCGCGCAAAGGCGACCTGAACTGGCTGCTCAAGGGCGGGGGCCTCTTCGGCGGCAGCGAGCCGCGCTCGCACCGCTTCAACGCCGGCGAGAAGATCGTCTACTGGGGCGGCATGCTGGTGCTGGGCAGCATCGTGGTGGGCTCCGGCCTGTTCCTCGACAAGCTGCTGCCGGGCTTCGTGTACACCCGCGGCGAAATGCAGGTGGCGCACATGATCCATGCCACCGCCACGCTGCTGATGATGGCGCTGATCATGGGCCATATCTACATCGGCACCCTGGGCATGGCCGGCGCCTACAAGGCCATGCGCAAAGGCTACGTGGACGAGACGTGGGCGCGCGAGCACCACCCCGACTGGTACGACGACATCGCGGCCGGGAAGATCCCCGCGCAGCGCAGTGCCGAGGCGCGGGCTGGCGGCAGTACGGCTGCGGGGTCCATGGCCACGGAAGGACGCTCCACATGATGACCATGATGAAGATGATGAAGAACGCATCCACAGGCTTGGCCGTAGCGGCCGCATTGATGGTGGCCGCATTCAGTTCCGCGTCCTGGGCCAAGCTGCCGCCTCCGCCGGAACCCACGCCCGAAGCCAAGGCCAAGGCCGCCGAAACCGCCGCGCGCACGGCCTGGACCGGCAAGGTGGATGCCTACAAGCTGTGCCTTGCGCAAGACCGTGCGGCGCAGAACTACCGCGCCGGCGCAAGCGCCGCCGGCAAGCAGGTACCGGCGGCCGTGAGCACCCAGCCGTGCACCGACCCGGGCCCGTTCGCGTATGTGCCGCCGGAGGCCGTCAAGCCACTGGAGGCCGCCGGTGCCCATTCGCCCAGCACGCCGGCCACCTCGCCGCATAATTCGGCAACGCCTGACGCCCAGGCGCCGAAGAAGCAGTAGTAGTGACAAATCGGGCACTCGACACCACCACAAGCACCGCCAACCAAAGCAACGCAACCCCGACACGTCCACGCCTGAGCGCCGCGCGCGCGCCGCTGACGCGCGAGGTCGAGGTGGTGAACGAGCACGGCGAGCGCGAGCAGGTCCACATTCCCGCCGAGCGGGACCTCACCATCTACGTCGACCGGCGCGAACTGGTCACGCTGATGACGCTCGGCGCGCAGCCCGAGCTGCTGGTGCTGGGCTACCTGCTCAACCAGCGCCTGGTGCAAGGCGCCTCTGATGTCGAGTCGATCACGGTCGACTGGGAAGTGAACGCCGCCGCGGTGAAGACCCATGCGGGCATCGACCGCATCGAGGAGCGCACCGCCAAGAAGGTCGTCACCACCGGCTGCGGCCAGGGCAGCGTGTTCGGCGAGCTGATGGCCGAAATCGAACGTGTGCAGCTGCCGCCCACGCGCATGACCCAGGCGCAGCTGTATGCGCTGGTCAACGCCATCCGTTTGCAGGAGAGCACGTACAAGTCGGCGGGCTCCGTGCACGGCTGCGCGCTGTTCACGCTGGATGCTGATGAGCAGGGCGGCGGCCCGCAGGCTGCGATGCAGATCTTCGTGGAGGACGTGGGTCGCCACAATGCCATCGACACCATTGCCGGCTGGATGGCGATGCAGCCGGGAGAGGGCGCAGCAGGCGCTCTCGGCCCGGCGCGGGTGTTCTACACGACGGGGCGGCTGACGAGCGAGATGGTCATCAAGTCCGCGCAGATGGGCGTGCCCATCGTGGTGTCGCGCAGCGGCATGACGCAGATGGGATACGACGTGGCGCAGCGCGTGGGGTTGTGCGCGATTGGGCGGGCGACGAATCGGCGTTTTGTTTGCTATGCGGGGGCGGAGCGGTTGGTGTTGCAGCCTGGGTTGGCGGAGCGGGGATAGGTTGGTCCGGGGCCCAGCGTGCGGGGTTTGAACTGGCGGTGCGCCACCTGACGCCGAACGAAGACGGGCGCTGATGATCGCTGTGATCGTCGCGTCGGAGCTTTGACGGCTGATTGAGCTTGGAATGCTCGCCTGCGGCTATTCGACAGAGGGGCAGGCGCAACGCCGTGGCCGCCCAGTTCGCGGTGATAGCGCACGCGGGGCCATCTGCAGGCCAAGTGCGTGGGGAAGTGTTTATCCAGGGCGCGGCCAGACCATTCCCTGCGCAAGATCCGGCGGCCACGTATTGCTTCTTGGCGGGTGCCAGCTCGGGTGCATCGGGCCATCATCGGTGGAAATCGCCATCTCCCTGCGCGCAGGCGAACTTCGATTGCCGTCCAGCTCCGCAAGGAGTGGTTCCACTGTGAGCCGGCGGCCCCGTGGCAGGGCGCAGCAACGGGAAAGCTGGCAACCCAAGTTGCTGAGCGTGCGCGCGAAGGGTCTTGTCATAACGCACGACGACTTGCGAGTCATCGCGCTGTCCGGGCCCCACGACTCCAACGACTGCGACTCGCAGATGGGCGGGGTGTGAGAGGCAAAGCCGAACGATGATGCACGTGCGTCGTACCGATCAAGGAGCGCAAGTCGAAAGGCGCACGTCGCACATGTCGTATCAGTAGCGATTGCGGTGATTGCCGTAGCTGTCCTGTCGACGCTCACCGCCGCCAAAGCCACCGCTGCGAGGCTCCATGGGGCGGGCAACGTTCACGGTCAATGCCCGGCCATCGATCTGCTTTCCATTCAGTCCCTGAATGGCGGCCTGGGCCTCCGCCGGGGAGCCCATTTCGACGAAGCCGAAGCCCTTGGAGCGGCCCGAGTCACGGTCCATCATTACCTTCGCCGATGCGACGTGGCCGAAGTTTGCGAATTGCTGGTGCAGGGTGTCGTCGCGCATCGCATAGGAGAGGTTGCCGACGTAAAGTTTGTTGTCCATGAGAGTCTTTCTGAAGAGGTGAAGGTCTTGTGTGACCTGAGGTGGAGTGGGCGCAGGGCGTGTTCAGTGCCTGCGCCGTGGGGGAGCGGCGGAGGTACCGGGCGCTCGCGGCGCGATATGGCGAAACGTGAGTCGTCCTTTGGTGAGGTCGTAGGGCGAAAGCTCACACGAGACGCGGTCGCCGGCCAGGACGCGGATGCGGTGCTTGCGCATCTTGCCGCCCGAGTAGCAGATGAGGCTGTGGCCGTTGTCGAGGGTGACTCGAAAGCGCGAGTCGGGCAGCACTTCCTCGACGCGCCCTTGCATTTCAATCAGTTCTTCTTTGGCCACACAGCTCCTAAGTTGATCGTTCCGACCTGCGTCAGACCAGTTGGTTGTTCAGCACTAACTGCCGGCCCTGCGCCAGGGCGTAGCGTGCGGCGTTCGCGGCGCTGTCGAAATGGGGAATGAGGCGAAACACGCGATCGTGCATGCCGCGGCGAATGGACACCGAGGCGCTGTAGCGGCCGGCATCGTTGAGTTTCGTCATGGGTGTGACGAGGTACTTGCCCACTTCGTGGGATGGAGAGTTCTGCATGAGGAAGGGACGACGTGACGCGGGCCGCCATGTGCGGACAGCGCGCCTGTGCGCAGGCGCCCCGTCGAGGGAGCGATCCGCGCATGTAAAACGGTGGAGAAAAATGTGCCGGTCCGAGTCGTATTTGCGAGACCGGACCGAAGATGAAGCTCGCCCAAAAGGGGATGACGTACGGCCTGGAGGCTACAAAGAGAACGCTCCAGACGAGTCCTGGGCCGCCTGTGCGTACCGCGAGGTGTCTATCAAGGACCCAGGCAACGAGCAAGCCGGGGTCGATGCGAGAAGTATAGGGCAATAGCCTCGCAAGCATTCCAGATGGGTGCGATGCCCCTACGGATCAGTGGTAGGCTGGGTGCACAACGGCACGAAAGGCCAATATGAGCAAAGCGCTTCTCTCCACACTTCGACGGGAGGTGCTTCGTGTTGAGCTGCCTCGCGTCGCGGACCTGTTGCACCGTCGGCGTGCCGGCGAGATCGAGGCCTCGGTCATCGATGAGCTGGTGGAGCTGTCGTGGCTGGAGTGGTTGGGCGGCTCGCTGCAGCTGACGGCCACGGGTAGCAACATCTGCCGCCAGCAGATCCCCAAGTAGGCGCGTCGCAGGTGGCCCAGGCGGCCAAGGACCTGGACGTGCACGGATACTGATCCTGGATGTGATCGTTGTAGTAGCCCCCCTTGGATTGCGCCCGCAACATAGCGAGTGGTCCTTGCATTGAAGTCCGATGGATGGGGCAATCAAGCCG